>JAFGOY010000034.1 GCA_016926255.1 Anaerolineae bacterium
CGGTGGCGCAGGTTCGCCAGACGGCCCAGCAGTTTACCGACGATGTGCGCGAGAAGGCTGAAGGACTCCAGCAGCGCGCTCAGGATACGTTCGACGAGCAGCGGAAACATTTATCCGCTCTCCTCGCAGGCAATAACAATGAGGTCAAGATTTCCTCATAACCAGCCTGAGCTAACGAAAGGAAAGGAAATGGGAGTTCAACCGATGAACAATGACCGCATTTACTACAGCCACGATGCAGAAATTCATGCCATGCGCAAAATGACCAAAGTAATAGCACTTTGCCTGCTGGTGGGATTGGGAATCGGAGCCGTATTAGCTTTACTCTTTGCCCCATCTTCCGCTAAGGAAGTTCGTGACGATCTCACCAAGGCAGTGAGACAGGGTTGGAATAGGGGGCGCGAAGCTATTGAGCCGATGGTAAAGCGGGTCGGAAAAGAATTCGGTGAGATGCAAAAGAACGTCGAAGAGCATCTGAAATAAAACTAGAGGCTGTTATGAACTTTCATAGAGTGTAGGCCAACGTGTGAACAAACTTCGGAAGCATCACGATAGCAAAGGCCAGAAAGTGAAAGCCTGCGAGCGTTTTGTCCAGCCGTTCATAGTCGCGAGGCAGGCGGCGGAAGCGTGCCTACCAGCCAAAACTACGCTCAACGACCCAGCGACGAGGGAGACGTTTGGCTTCCTGCAGCCGAACCACAATCAGGTCAATGCCAGCGGACGAGCCACATCAATTGCTTTGTCCCCAGTATATTCCTAGTCAACAAAGGCGATTTCGACACTGTCGCCGGTGGCTTCTTGCACTTGCTGGGCCAATTCTGTGACCCGCGCGCGATCCTGTTCGTCAGCGCTGGTCACATGCAGCGCCAGCAAGTGGCCCAGTGTCTACGGCCCAGATGTGTCTTGCTGCCCTTCCACCGCTTGGCCCCATCATAGCCCGCATGTTGGCCGCTTTCTGGACTCGATTGCAGCGTGCGACTATCGAAAATCGCCGCGCTGGGCTGCTCTTTGCGACCCTTTGCCACCTGCAGCAGTTCGAGCAGGTCGTGTACCATGTCTTCGAATACACCTGCTTTGATCCAGCACTGCGTTTGCTGGTACACCACCTCCCACGGTGGCATGTCGTTCGACATCATTCGCCATGTAGCACCGCTGCGCACGATGTAGCGCAGTCCGTTGAATACTTCTCGCAAAGGATACTCTCGCTGCGGCGCATCTTCGCGCATCAACGTCAGGTATGGGCTGCGAAAGCCCATTCTTCATCCGTCACATCGCTGGGATATGGTTTTCTGTTCATTCACCCAGCCTATCACTATTTTTTCAAAGTTCATAACACGCTCTACATAGGCAACCAGACTCTCGGCAACGTTATGCTCGGTATTTGAACTTCCGGCAACGAATTGGGCAAAAGCATCAAAAAGCCGCTCAACTGAGCGGCTTTGATTACGCACAAAAATCTGTTTTTATTGCAAGGAATTGGTCAAAACGGCGGCAAGGAATTAGTCTGAGTCCCAGCAAGAGCAACTTGCATCTGGACTGTTCCCCCAGCATAAAATCACGCTCTGTAGACCATAAACACATTCATCAAATACCAAAATATGTTTATAGTGTAGTGAGGTTAATCGAGCATTTCGCCATCCGACCCGGCAGATAATCCACCCAGCATACGGTCAAGCCTGTCACCATATTGTTCCTCGATGTCAGAGTTGTCTGCTTCAACCGGGTCGTCGACTACCTGTTCGATTCCTTGGCCACCCAGAACGCGATGCAGTTCATGCGAGATGATACTTCGCAGCGACTCAACATCAACCTGTGCTGCTTGGGTTTGCTCTCTCAACCCTCTGCGCCACACGGCCCGGATCATCGCACTGCGACTGCCATCCGGGATATCCCGCAGCCAGTCGATTAGATCGGCGTCGTACTCGAGGTCCAAACGAACGGTCACACGGATAGATTTTCGCTGCTTCATTTCGCTCTCCTGTCTGACCCCGTCTGCCCGGTCTGACAGGGTCAGACGCTGTGGCCGGTTCCCTGTCAGACCAGGTCAGACAAGTCATTCGCCTATTGGCCGTTCCACTGCCGCAAGCCGTAGCGCAGGAACCCGACAGCATTCGCCATCGCCGCGTTGGGCGTATAGATCGCCTGCCTGAAGCGCGGCTCCAGCCAGGGCTTGAGGGCCAGCGAACCGCCGCCAGCCAGCACAATCCCGGTCAGCGTCGAGATATTCCACAGCGTGCGAGCCTCAGCCTCGATAGAACGGGCAATCGGGTCGAGCCGTTCCGATGCCAGCCCGTTGAGCGGCAGCTTCTTCCCATCGACGATCAGCCAGCCGCGCCGCATCGCCTGCTCCAGCTCGTGCGGCTCGTAGCTCACCCGGTAGTCGTCCTGCAGCACCTTGCGGATCATCGCAATCGCGGTGCTCACCCCAACCTCAATCGACCCGGAGCGCGCCTCGATGTACTGCAGTCCCTCGACCAGGATCATATCGGTCGTGTAGGAGCCGATATCGAGCACCCCGACCTTGCCCTCGACCAGGTCGAGCGTGGACGTCTTCATCCTGCCGCGCTCGTCGAGGATCAGCGAGAGTAGCGCCCCGAAGGGCTGAGGCACGACCAGCACATCCTCGACCTCGACGGTCAGGCTCCGGCCTTCGAGCAGCATGCGATGGGTGCCGCGCAGGTGCTGGGTCAGGTCAAGCGCATCGCGGTAGAAGGCGACCGGCAGTCCGGTCACCACCCGCGCGCGGGTAGTGTCGATGCCCGGCAGCAGCATCGCAAAGGCGGCATCGGCCAGGCAGGTGGTGATCGGATCGTTGACCCGATCCCGGTCGCGCGGGCTGCGAACAGCACCGGGCCGCCCCTGCGTCGAGGCCAGCTCACCGACCCACAGCGTGCCTTCTTCGGTATCGTGAAGCGTCAGGCCATTGGTCTGAACCGGCGCACCGATGTCGGCCTGGAAGCGGATGAACTCCGCCGGGGCCACACGCGATTCAAAACAAACACTCTTTCCATTGTCGGCCACGGCTTTGGTCAGCCCATACCCGACATCCAGTCCAATCGTTACCACTCCGTTGTTGTTCATGGTTTCTCACCCTTTCTGTCATCTGTGTCAGTAGAAAAATGCCGGGTTATGACACCACTGACATACTGACATCACTGACAGTGTCAGTATGGTGTCATGTGTCATACTGACAGTACTGACATGTCAGCAAGTGTCAGTGTGTCATAACTGTCATGTCTGTCAGTTCTCCAGGTGCTCGACAGCCAGGTAGCCCTCAGCGCTGCCAATCTGCACCGGGGCAATCAGCCCGGCCTTGATCAGTTCCTGGGTCATGTTTCGCGCGTCCTGCGCCTTCATGTTCAGCCTGCGATACACATCGCGCAGCCCGATGCCGCCCGCACCGGCCTCGCGGATGGTCTGGTAGACCCGGTCCTGCTGGTGGCGCTCGTCGCGTCCTGCCCCATTCCGATCCAGCTGCTCCAGCAGCCGGTGAGCACTGGCCCGCCAGTGTTCGGTGAGCAGCTCGGCCTGCTGCCAGTTGTCCGGCGTGATGGTCGGCTTTTCGTCTCCCGTTTTCATCCAGTCCAGCGCGGAGAGGATCATCGCCAGCTTGACCGCCTGCACGTGCAGCCGCCCGTAGACTCCTTTCAGCCGGTCGTCGAGCGGTGTTTCACGGTGCGGGTCACAGTTCGCGCGCAGCCGGCTGCTGTAGGCCTGCACCTCGTCCCAGCAGTGGGCGTCGACTTCGAGGGCGTCAGGCGCCTGCCATGTATCGCCTTCCTGAACCGGCATCGGGAGCCGCTCGTGAAGCTGCTTCAAACCGCTGACAACCAGGTCGGGCGGCGGCTCGTACTTCTTGAGTGTCGGGCGTTCCTCATAGTCCAGCTCGGGGGTCAGCAGCAGAAAGCGGGGCATCAACCCGTTCGACCAGTCAGCCTGGCTGGTGGCCGCCGACAGCCCGGCGGGGGTGGTCACCCCCAGGATGGACAGCGCCGCATTCTCGACGATCGTCAGCCCGGCCTGGGTATCCTTGTCGGAGTAGTCCGGGCAGTCGTAGAGTTCCATGACCAGGTCTTTCATTCCGTACATGTAGTCCTTGCGATTGAACGCCCCGAACAGCCCGGCGACTTCATCCTTGAACAGCCCGCGCTGGGCAGCGAATCCCCTTGCCTTCGACAGCAGTTCCTGCTGGGCGTAGGTCAGTTCCTTGTAGTTGCCCGGCAGCTTTCCCGACAGGGCCTCCTGGAAGCGCTCCGGCGAACCGGGAGTGGGCATCAGCATGTGGGGAATGGTTTCGCGGATGACGGTTCCGGCCAGCTTGAAAGCGGTGGTTTTCCGATAGAAGGTGGTGTCGGCAACGAACATCATATAGAGATTCGGCCAGATTTTCACGCCCCAGGGCGCGGTGACATACAACCGGCGCGCGATGGCGACCGCCAGCTGCCAGATTCCGGCGGCCTGGTGGAAGATGACCGGGGTCTGGTTGCCAATACGCGACGCCCAGCCGGTGTACTCATGCAGCCAGTCGGGCAGGGGTATCTCACCGATAGGCGGCAGCGCCTGCGGCGGCGGAGTCAACTCGGCGGGAGGGGTCGGGATGCCCCGGTCACTCTCACTTTGAACAACCACCGGTGAGGGTGTTTGCATGACCAGCCCGCCATACTGCTGCGGGTCGATTCCCAGCACCTCACAGACGTTCTTCGCGAGGATCGTCCCGCACCGGTAGCAGAACGAGTAGCCGCTTTGCAGGTTCAGCCCGAAACTGGGATGACGATCCCCGTTCGTGTGGCGTTCGGGGTAGATGCAGGAGCAGTTGAGCCAGTCGCCGCGCTCGTGGTGCCTGCGCTGGCGCAGCCGGTCGGCGATGGCGTTGATCACCGCCGGGTTGATACTGCTCTCGATGCTGGGCATGTGGCGCGGCGGCTGCCACGCTGATTTCTCCGGCCTGTCGGCCTTGAAACCTTCGATCCAATTCACCACTGCATCGAGGTCGCCAACTCGCCTGATAGCCAGTTCCTTCTCGACGGTATAGGCATTCCCGGTCACCGGGTGGATCGATGGCGGGGCAACCACCTGGCTGCCAGCGGCCCGCAGTTCGATATTGCCGACGGGTGTATCCATTGCCTTGACGGTCGAGGGGAGTCGATCTACATAGAGATAGAGATGCATCCCCTGGCCGCTGCCGGTTCTGACGGTGCAGCTCTGTGCGAGTTCGGGAAACAGTGCGGCGAAAGCGCCATAGCCACCCAGCCCGTCGAAGTCGATGACGACCAGGTTGTTCGACACTTCACCGCAGACGATTCCCACGTTCTGGAGCAGACCATCTTTGGCCCAGCGCCGGATTTCCAGTTCCGACGCGCGGCGGGTCTGATACTCGGCCCAGGTGTCGAGCGCGGGGCGTTTCCCTTTGAGGGGCAGGACACTCAGGTCCAGCTTGTGGTAGGCCAGTGCTGCCTGGAGACAGTCATCAGTTTGCGATGCCATCACAATGGATAGCGAAGATTGCGGTACATTCATTCTTATCCTCCGTATCGATATCAATACTTGTGCAATTGGAGGGGAATGATGTATCCTCAGGTATAAATACGTATCGTGGGATACACCATTCCCAATCCGAGCCGCTGATCTGCGAAATCAGCGGCTTGAACTTTTTGGGCGCTTTGTTCTTCAAGTCATCGTCTATCCTCCTTCCAAAACGACAAAGGCCAGCAGCCTTGATAACCGGGCGCTGGCATCAATCAAGCAGGTCTTCAATTGAATGGCAGTTCCGGCGCGGGCCAAAGCGACCATCGCCGTTGGGAACGACCTCATTCAGGTAGTGTTTCAGCGATGAGAGCTTGATCAGCCACGAGCGGCCAACACGGTGGGCATCCAGCGTGCCGGACAGGGCAAGCCGCCGGATATGCTGGATGTTGTACCCGGTCAACCTGGATGCTGCCTCAGCGGTGAGGCAGTCATCGAAGATAACGCCGGATTGATCGGTATATGAATCAAAAAGAACCATCTCGATTAACCTCCATCAGTTGGGGGGACAATTCTTCGTATTTTTTACGCTGAGGAAACCTCAGCATTTCGAAGAATTGTTCCGCCCCCACTTTGGACGGTTCGAGATGGTTCCAGTCAGGC
>JAFGOY010000035.1 GCA_016926255.1 Anaerolineae bacterium
TCGATACCAACGCAGCGGAGTCAAGATGGCTAAAGAAAACATCCTCGTGATCGACTACGGCACGCAGAGCGTCCGCGTGCAGATTTTCAACCCGCAGGGCGACCTGCTCGACATGTCGCAGGTACACATCGAACCGTATTATATGCCGCAGCCAAGCTGGGCCGAGCAGGACCCCGATAAGTTCTGGCAGTGGCTCGTCGAAGCCTGTGAGAAACTCTGGGCCTCGACCGAGATCAGCCGCGACTCGCTGGCCGGGGTGGCGATCACCACCCAGCGGGCGACGATCTTCTGCGTCGACGAGGCCGGGAAGCCGCTCCGACCGGCGATCCTGTGGCTCGATCAGCGCCGCACGGAGGGCCTGAAACAGGTCGGCGGCTGGTGGGGGCTGCTGTTCGCGCTGGCCGGGATGCGCGAGACGGCGGCCTACGTGCAGGGCGAGTCCGAAGTCAACTGGATCATGACCTACCAGCCGGACATCTGGGAGAAGACGCACAAGGTGTTGTTCTTCTCCGGCTTCCTCGCTCATCGGCTGACCGGGCGATTCGTCGACTCGGTGGGGAGCCAGGTCGGTTACCTGCCCTTCGATTACAAGTCGAAAACCTGGGCAAAGCCAAGTGACTGGAAATGGCAGGCCGTCCCGATGGAGCCTGACAAGCTGGTCGCCGACCTGGTGCCGCCCGCCCAGCCGATGGGCGAGATCAGCGCAGAAGCGTCGGCGGCGACCGGTATCCCGGCGGGCCTGCCGGTGATTGCGGCGGCGGCGGACAAAGCCTGCGAGGTGCTCGGATCGGGCGGGGTGTACCCGAACATCGGCTGCCTGAGCTACGGCACCACGGCGACGATCAACACGACGCACAAGAAATACATCGAGGTGATCCCGCTGATCCCGCCGTACCCGTCGGCAGTGCCCGATGCCTACAGCCTGGAAGTGCAGGTCTATCGCGGCTACTGGATGGTAAGCTGGTTCAGCCGCGAGTTCGGGCTGCGCGAGCAGCAGATCGCCGAGCGGCGCGGGCTGCCGGTCGAGGGGCTGTTCGACAAGCTGATCGAGGACGTGCCACCCGGATCGCTGGGGCTGTTACTCCAGCCGTTCTGGTCGCCGGGACTGCGCAAGCCCGGCCCGGAAGCAAAGGGGGCGATCATCGGCTGGGGTGACGTGCATACGCGGGAGCACATGTACCGGTCGATACTGGAGGGGGTGGCCTACGCGCTGCGTGAGGGCAAAGAAAGCACCGAGCGGCGCAGCCACGTGCCGATCACCGAACTGCGGGTGGCGGGCGGTGGATCGCAAAGCGACGCGGCGATGCAGATCACGGCGGACGTGTTTGGCTTGCCGGTATCGCGCCCACACACGCACGAGGCGGCGGGGCTGGGTGCGGCAATCGACGCGGCGGTGGGATTGGGCTTCCACGGCGATTTCGAGACGGCGGTCGGCGCGATGGTGAGGCTGGGCCGGACCTTCGAGCCGGATGCGGAAGCACACAAAATCTACGATGCCCTGTACCGGCGGGTGTACAAGAAGCTCTACAAACGGCTGAGTGGGTTCTATCACGAGATTCGGGACATCACGGGGTATCCGGCAAAGTATCGGGGATAGATCGGCTGACCCCCTTCGACCGACCTTCGGTAGGCTGGCAATGTTCTTTATTGCCCATTTCCCCTGTCAGGGGGCGATCAAGGGCGCGGGTGTGGGGAAAGATCACCGGCAGCCTGCCGGAGTATGTTATACTTGTCCCTCGTATGGTCTGGCCTATCTTCGCCGGGACGGACGTGCTGACCCGGCGATCATCGAGAAAATGAGACGTGGAAAAACGTAAAAAAACATTAACCAATATTGGGATACTGCTGGCATCGCTCCTGTTTTCTCTGGTTCTGGTCGAACTGCTGGCGCGGTTCGCGCTGTGGAACCTGCTGAACAGCGATGGGTTCAATCACTTCGCCTCGATTACGCAGCTTGAAAAGCGGTATGGTGAGAATTATTTCCTGGGGCCGGATGTCAAGTATATCCCGCACCGCTACATCGGCTACATCCCCAACCCGGCCTATCACACCGAAACCGACCGCCACAATTCGATGGGCTACCGGGGCGACGAGTTCGAGGTGCCGAAGCCGGAAGGAACCTTCCGGATCGTCTGCCTGGGCGGATCGACCACCTACTCGTACGGCGTCGACGATTACCATGTCTCGTACCCGTACCTGCTTCAGCAGGTGTTGAACGAGCGGGGCTATACGAATGTCGAGGTGATCAACGCCGGGGCGGGATCGTATGCGTCGTGGGAGTCGCTGCTCAACCTGGAATTTCGCGTGCTCGACATCGACCCCGACCTGCTGATCATCTATCACGGTCTCAACGATGTCTACCCGCGCATGGTGTGGCCGCCCGAAGCCTATACCGGCGACAACGCCGGTTCGGTCAGGCCGCTGATCGAAGAGGTGCGGGTGCCGCCGATCTGGCAGTATTCGACGGCAGCGCGGATGTTCGCGGTGACGCTGGGGCTGTCCGAGCCGCAGAGCGCGCTCGACTTCACCCGCCACCGCCGCCCCGATACCTATTACGAGCTTGAGTTCAGGCAGCAGGTGCGGGCGGGCACGTATCCGTCGGGGTTCTTCACCGAAGTCTCAATCGACGAGATGCTGGAAGCCAACCCGCCGATCTATTATGAGCGCAACCTGCGGGACATGGTGGCGATTGCCGACGCCCACGACATCCCGATAGTGCTGTCGACCTTTGCCTATTCGATGGAGTTCCCCGAAGACGAGCGCTCGCGCTCGGAATACTGGGACGCCATCGACGAGAACAACGAAGCGATGCGGGCGGTCGGGGAGAGCCCCAACGCCTACCTGTTCGATTTTGCGACGATCATGCCGGGGGACGTGGAGTACTTCACCGATGGCCGTCACTACACGGCGGAGGGCAATGCATACCGGGCGGAGTTGTACGCCGATTACCTGATCGAGAATGGGCTGATCCCGGAGCCGTAGACAACTGACAGTTCATCAGTTGTTTTGGTTTCGCCTTCGGCGAAACATCCATGAGCCTTTTATCGATCCCGGGGCTGAAGCCGCCGGGCTAAACATCTGGGGGCGACCTACGACCGATGGTCGTACAGTGTCGCCCCTTTGAAGATCGATATACCGAATTTGGGTTAGTGGGGCGCTAATTGAAATCCGCCGGGGTGAAGGCGTTGAGATACTCGCCGCCAGCATGCGCTTCGCGAGTTCTATCGCCGTTCACCAGCGCACCATAATACTCACCTCCGAACGAAACCGCCGTCCAGCCGTCGAAGTTCAACTGCGGGGCCGGGATCGTCAGGGGGCATTGGCTGCAATCAGCCGGTATCCATACGCCGTTGTAGCGCCGCGCGATATGCAGGTGTGTTGAGTAGCTTACGCCGCCTTCGCAGGAGGGGTGTCCAAGTGGGTCACCCTGGCTGACCGTCTGTCCTTCCACAACTGGCCGATCTTCACTCGATAGATGCAGGTAAAACACCGTCCAGCCGGTGCCCTCGTAACCATCGCCATCCAGGTCGAGGATCACGATTCCATAGTCGCTCCGTGCGATCACGCCATCGGCCACCGCCCGCGCCCAGGTTGGGGAGACATTGCAGCCATTGGCATCGTCTGGTGCAAAGTCAAGTGCTGCCCAGCTGCTGCTCCCCCAGCCGCCGTGCGGCCCGCTGGTGAAGTACCATTTCTCGTTTGCCGTGTCCCAGGGCATGCTCATTGATGGTTGTGTCAGCCCCGTCGGGATCAATGGTTCGACCGCGTACCGAAACGGGTCACCAAAGAGGCTCCTGTAGACCGTAATGAACCCATCCGGCCCGACCGCCGCGCTCCACCGGTAATGGTTTCGAGTCCGGGCCAGCCAGACCTGCACCGCCGCCGTCCCGGCGTTGATCGCTGGGTCCATCGCGACCCGCAGCCCGTCTTCCAGCACCAGTGTCGAAAGTCCCTGCTCGCGCCAGCCGTAGTAACCAGCTGCCAGCGCCTTCCCCGCCCAGTCGAGTTGTTTATACAGGCCAACGATCTGATCGGGCTTTTCGGTGTAATCCATCGGGTACCTGATCATCGCATTGGGGAGAGTCGAATGGCTCAGCCACTGGCTCTGGTATTCGAGCATCGCCAGCAGCAGCCGGGGGTTGATGCTCTGTTCAACGGCCACCCGCTCGACCAGGTCGACGCCGCTCCACATGATGTCGTCTATTTCTTCCTGATAGCCTGCGAGAAAACTATCTGGCCGGTTGCTGCTGACCCACTCGCCCACGTCGAAGCCCTTCGCCGCCGGCCCGTAGACCAGTTCGCTGTCCGGGATGAGTTTGTTCGATGGCCCAACCGTCTCGATCAGGCTGGGTATGATCAACTCGTCCCCCTCCGAGATCAGACTCGCGTTGTAAAGACCGTTGGCCGCCACGATCATGTCAACCGTGACCCCGTATTGTGCAGCGATTGTCCCCAGTGTATCGCCAGACTGCACCACGTGGACCTGTTCCGTGTTCGGGGCAGTCACCGCCGCGCGCGTCGGATCGGGGGTGGGGACAAAGTCCGGAATCGGGGGCGGCACTTCAATTGGCGACTCATCACCGATGGCGTCCGCCGAATCCGCACCACCACCGCCGATCTCTGCCGGGGAACCATTTCCGGCTGACGGTACAAACGTCGGAGTAGCCGTTCCCAGGGTGATGGGGCTGTCATCTGGCTGGCAGGCGATCAGCGCTGCGAAAGCAATCAGCATAGTAGTCAGAATGAGGATTCTTTTTGGAGTGGTGTCTGGTTTCATCCGGGATGTAAACTAACTCCGTATGTAGGTTTTCTGTATGAAAAGGGAAGGGCCTTGCGGGATACCAGAACCAACCTGCCAGGAACTCCCGGATGGATATTAACACATTTATGGTCACCGTGGTCTGCATCATTGACGGAATCCCTGTGGTTGTTTCTTTTTTGTATTGATCGCCAAACGAATCTACTATAGAATAAAGATACGTCTTACGATTGTTTGATCGATTGAGGAAATGTTATGGAAACCGTGACAGTCTCATCCAAGTTTCAGGTCGTCATACCGAGGCACGTGCGCGAGGCGATGGACATACAGCCGGGGCAGAAAATGGAGGTCATTCCACTGGAAAACCGGATCGTCTATGTGCCGGTGCGCCCAATCGGGCAGATGCGGGGATTTTTAGAGGGAATCGACACAACTATCGAGCGGGAGCCTGACCGCGTATGAACGTTGTCGACTCGTCAGGTTGGATGGAGTATTTCGCCAACGGCCCGAATGCCGATTTCTTCGCCCCGGCGATTGAGGATACCGATTCGCTGATCGTGCCCGTGATCTGCCTGTATGAAGTATTCAAGCACATCTTCAAGCAGCGCGGCGAACAGTCGGCGCTGGAAGCGGTCGCGGCGATGATGCAGGGCAGGGTGATCGATCTGACGGCGACGCTGGCACTATCCGCTGCGAGGCTGTCGGTTGACCTGGGCCTGCCGATGGCGGATTCGATGATCCTGGTGATGGCGCGGTCGCAGAACGCGGTCGTGTGGACGCAGGACTCGGATTTCGAAGGACTGGACGGCGTGCAGTACATCAGGCATAAGAAGGGATGAACCTTGATTGCCAGTCAGGTGTGTTCGTGTGATTTGAAGCAAGGACCCCCTCTGAACGACGACTAGCCGTTCATCTCCCCCTTGCAAGGGGGAGATAAGGCGAGTGGAACGAGCTTGAGAGGGGGTTTTCAGAGCCGTAAAAGCACCATCCCATGAATTAGCAATCAGTGTAATGGATAAGGGAGAGTCTCTGATGAAGTCATATCGAAAAGAGCTGTGGTTCAACGTGCCGAATCGACGCGGGTTCGTCAACATCACCGGGGAGGTTCGGGAGGCGCTGCGCGAGAGCGGCATCAAAGAAGGGTTGTGTCTGGTCAACGCGATGCACATCACCGCCTCGGTGTTCATCAACGACAACGAAAGCGGGCTGCATCACGATTACGAGGAATGGCTGGAGAAGCTGGCCCCGCACGAGCCGATCGGGCAGTATCAGCACAATCGAACGGGTGAGGACAACGCCGACGCGCACATGAAGCGTCAGGTGATGGGCCGCGAGGTGGTCGTCGCGGTGACCGATGGCAAGCTCGACTTCGGCCCCTGGGAGGCGATCTTCTACGGGGAGTTCGACGGGCGGCGGCGGAAGCGGGCACTGATTAAGATTATCGGAGAGTAAGGGCGTATCGATGATCCTTCCGAAATTTGTCGACAGGATCAAATCCCGGTTCGATCACGGGTTCAAGAAACGCCTGTACAGGAACCTGGTATTCAAGGGCGGCGGGGTGCGGGGGATCGCCTATATGGGCGCTCTGGAAGTGCTCGACGACCTGGGCATCGTCGACAATATCGAGCGCGTCGCCGGTACCTCGGCGGGCGCTATCGCGGCGGCGCTGGTCAGCTTCCGGCTGAAGGCTGATGAAACCAGAGACCTGTTCAACTCACTCGATATTCCCAGGGTGGCACAAAGCCTGACCGATGAACGCGATCAGAAGTTCTGGGAGCCGAAACGGGACGACAACTACAGGCGATTCTTCAGCAGCTATGGCTGGTACTCAAGCCAGTACTTTCATCGATGGCTCGAAGGAGTCATCGTCGGGCAGTGTGATGGCAACGGGCGGGCGACATTCAGGGAGTTCAAGGAACGCGGTTTTCGTGACCTGTATGTTGTGGCGGCGAACGTTTCGCGCCACCGGGCGGAGGTTTTTTCGGCGGTCGACACCCCCGATGTCGCTGTAGCCGATGCTGTGCGCATGTCGATGTCTATTCCGATCTTCTTCGAGGCGCTGCGTTTCGACGGACGGCAGCTTGGCCAGGGAGATTACTATACCGACGGTGGCATCTATGACAATTTCCCGATGCACATCTTCGACGACGAGGCGTATGTCAGCCAGAATTGGGCCTTTCGTGAAGGCATCAACTGGGAGACGCTGGGCCTGTTCCTGTACCCGGAGAAGATCGCAAGCCTGTCCGAGCCGGAGCTGCCGGAAAACGTGTGGCAGTTCCTGCTCCTGTCGCTGCGAAACATGTACGACGCTCACCAGATATCAAACTACCAGACCAACCCGGTGGACAAACACCGAACGATTGAGATCAGCGACTGTGGTATAACGGCGGTCGATTTCGACATCGAACTGGGGAGCGAGAAGTATCACCAGTTGTACGCTTCCGGCCAGCAGTCGGTACGCACTTTCTTCAATCTTGATGATCCATCCTGACAACACATAACGATTACACGATTAGAGGCCATGACATTTTACGAGTTCACCTACAAACACTTCCTATCGAAGCTCGACCCGGAATGGATACACGACGCGGTAGTCGGCGGGCTGCGGATCGCGGGGCAGATCGCCCCGGCGCGGGCGCTGATGCGATCCCTGTACGGCGTCCCCTCGATGCCGGTCGAGGCGCTGGGCATGACCTTCGATCACCCGTTGGGGATGGCGGGGGGCTTCGACAAAGAGGGCGAGTGCCTCGCCGCGACTGCCGCGCTGGGCTTCAGCTTCGTCGAGGTCGGCACGGTGACGCCGCATCCGCAGCCGGGCAATCCGAAGCCGCGAATCTTCCGGCTGGTCGAAGACCAGGGCTTGATCAACCGGATGGGCTTCCCCGGTAAAGGGATGGACGTGCTGGCGCGGAACCTGGAACGGCAGCGCGTGCCGGGGCTGCGGATCGGGATCAGTCTGGGGAAGAACAAGGATACCCCGCTCGCCGATGCGCACGCGGATTACAGCGCCGGGCTGCGTCGACTGTACGCGCCGGGCGATTTCTTTGCGATCAACGTCAGCTCACCGAACACACCCGAACTGCGGAAGCTGCAATCGAGCGAGTACCTCTCGGAGTTGCTGGCGCGGCTCCGGGCGCAGATCGGCGAATTAGCGGGCGATGATCGGCCAAAGCCGCTGCTGGTGAAAATCTCGCCCGACCTGGGCTGGGACGAGATCGACGAGCTGCTCGACCTGAGCTTGCAGCATGGCGTCGCGGGGATCATCGCTACGAACACCACCCGCAGCCGCGAAGATTTGCGCGGGAAGAATCGGGGCGAGGAGGGCGGACTGTCGGGCGCACCCCTGCGCGAGCGGTCGACGGCGGTGATCCGGCATATCAGGGAGCAGGTGGGCAACCGGCTGACGATCATCGGGGTGGGGGGCGTGTTCAGCGGTGACGACCTGCGGGAGAAGCTTGACGCCGGGGCGACGCTCGTGCAGGCGTATACCGGCTTCATCTACCGGGGGCCTGCCTTCGTGAAGCGGGTGATGTCGGAGTATGGGGATTCGATCCGCTAATTGGCAATAAAAAACATTGCGGCGAATTACGCTAATGATAAGTCTTACCGGGATTATTGGCGCAGGAACGTGGAAGTATCGTATCTGTGGGCAGAAAATGATTGTCCACAGATGTCACAGATAAAAAATCTGCGAATTAGAGGGGGCACTGCTCCCTGTGACGGTGCTATCTAAACCGTATAAGATAAATACCTATCAAGGCCGCCGCAGTGACTACCACACCAAGCACGACAAGGGAGCAGCTGATCACTTTCTGCGCACGCGGGACGCGCCACATCGAGTCGTCTGACAGATCGGGCAGCGGGCCGGTATAGCCATGATCGGTAAGCATGGCCGTGATCCGCTGTGCGACCGCGCGGGTCTGCTTGCGCTCAGGCTTTCCTGCGCCCCGGATGCGAACCAACGGCCAGCCCTCGGCTTCAGGTTGTTCCAACTGAATAATTGGAAAGTTGACGATACTTCCGGGCATACCGGTCTTTGTCTCACCGGTGATGATGCCGCCAAGATAGTGGCTGATGAATGTGTGGGGTTCGGCGATTTTTATTATCGTGAAGCGGCATACGGTATCGGGTTTGAATTCGCAGGTCATTTGATTCCAGAGTATAACCGATTCAAAGCGGAGCGTTCCGTCGCTATCGTCGGTGAGCATCCTTGCCTTCACCCACGTAGAAGTAAAGCCTTCAGCACCACGCTCGTACTCGATATAAACCTTCGTCGGCTGTGCTGCCATCGATTCCCCCTGGATATGTTGAGAAAGCCTGATCGATCTTACATGTGTCTGAGATTGAGCACAACAGCGCCATCACCGTTCCTGGGGTTCAACCCACCCAGGAGCTTTTTGTGTTGAGTCAGGAGCATGACCGGATTCCTATAAATTGGGTATTGACCGACCGTCGGTCGGTGTGATATAATGCTGATTGTTAACCGACCGACCGTCGGTCGGTGAGTAGATAGAGGAAGGGAAATGATGACCCGGATAGTGAAAGACCCCATCGAGCGCAGGCAGGAAATCGTGGAAGCAGCGCGAGACCTGTTCGATAGGCAGGGCTACAGGAACACGACCATCGCCGATGTGATGGATCACCTGGGGATCGCCAAGGGGACGATTTACCACTACTTCAAATCCAAAGAGGAACTGCTGGAAGCGGTCATCGAGATGACGGTCGACGAGAGCATCGAGCAGATGCGGCGGCTGGTGGATGAGATGGAAGGCAGCGCCCTGGAGAAATTCCGGCGGCTGGTCGAGGCGGGCCGGATGGCCGACGAGCACGACGACATCCTCGATCACCTGCACCAGCCGGGCAACGTCGGGATGCACACGCAACTGCTGATGGCGGTCATCGCGAAGCAGGCCCCGCTGTACGCGGAGTTGATCCGGCAGGGCTGCGAAGAAGGCGTGTTCCAGGTGGAACATCCCCTGGAGACGGCGGAATTCGTCCTGATTGGCGTCCAGTTTCTGACCGATATGGGCATTTATCCATGGGCGGAGGAAGACCTGATGCGCCGGGCGATGGCGATCCCCGCGATGGTTGAAGCGCAGTTGAATGCGCCCGCAGGGTCATTCAACTTTCTGATCGAACAACTGTAATGGAACCATTGAAAACTAAAAACGTAGGAGATATTGAAATGAACGAAAACACAAAGAAAACACTGGCAAACCCCTGGATTTATTTCGCCGTTACTTTTGCCTGGACGTGGATCATCTGGGGCATGGCGATTGCGATGGGCGTCAGCATGGAAGACGGCATGGGCATCGTCGTGCTGCTGCTGGGCGTGATCGGCCCGATGGTGACCGGCATCGCGTTCGTGTACCTCACGCAGGACAAGGAATATCGCCGTGAATACTGGAAGCGCGTGATCAGCTTCAAGCGGATACCGGGGCCCTGGTACCTGGTGATCTTCCTGTTCGTCCCGATCCTCAACTGCCTTGCGGCACTGATCGATGTTCTGGCGGGCGGCAGCGGGGCGACCTGGGGCGAAGCGGCGCTCAACGTGCTGACCAATCCCCTGTCGATCATCCCGTCGATTATGTTCTCTTCGCTGATCCCGTTCATCGAGGAACTGGGCTGGCGCGGCTACGTGCTGGATCGCCTGCAGGAGAAACGGTCGGCGCTGGTATCGAGCATCATCCTGGGTGTGGTTTGGTCGGTGTGGCACCTGCCGCTGTTCTTCGTCGAAGGGACGTATCAGGCGGGCCTGGGAGTCGGGACACCGGCTTTCTGGCTGTTCTTCATCGCCATTGTTCCGCTGAACCTGCCCTTCACCTGGATTTATAACAACACGAATCGCAGCACGCTGGCGGTGATCCTGTTCCACGCGATGGTCAACTTTACCGGCGAGCTGATCGCAGTCACCGTGCGGGCGGATGGGTTTGCAACGGTGCTGTGGTTTGTCGCCGCGATTGTGATCACCGTGGTCTTTGGCGCGAAGACGCTGAAGCGTGAGGCGGCAGACAATCGACTGGATGTTAATGCTGCATCACCCGATGCTGCTTAATATTGCTCTTTTACAAATTAATGAGGTAATCGAATTCGGCGCAGACTACCACGCGTTTCTGTTCCCTCTCCCTGACAGGGGGAGGGACAGGGAGGGGGTGAAAACACCGCTATTTATTGCCTTATTATTTTGAAAATTTTTAATATAGGACTACCAATTGTTCGGGGTAGGTGGATCGCCTGCCCCGAACGAAACGAGATATTGAAATGGAAAACGTCAAAACGTCAGAAAGTAAATCGATGGGCACGTTCTATGCCATCTGGTCGGCGCAGGCAGTGTCCCTGCTGGGGAGTCACCTGGTGGGGTTTGCGCTGGTCTGGTATCTCACCGACCTGACCGGGTCGGCGGTGGTGCTGGCCCTCGCGTCGATGATGCAAATGCTGCCGCAGATCGTGCTGGGGCCGTTCGCCGGGGCGCTGATCGACCGCTGGAACCGGCGGGTGGTGCTGATCGTCGCCGACAGTATCATCGCCATAGCAACACTGATCCTCGCCTACCTGTTCCTGGTTGGTGTGGTCGAGATATGGCATATCTATATCCTGATGTTCGTCCGTTCGACCGCCGGGGGATTCCACTGGGCGGCGATGCAGGCATCGACATCGCTGATGGTGCCGGAAAATAAACTGCCGCGCATCAATGGGCTGAACCAGTTGCTTCACGGATCGATGATGATCGCTGCGCCGCCGCTGGGCGCGCTGCTGCTCGACGTGCTGCCGATGCAGGGTATCCTCGCCATCGACGTGGTGACCGCCGTAATCGCCATCACGCCGCTGTTCTTCATCATGATCCCCCAGCCGACGCGGGACGGTATCAGCGAGCAGGAAGGGTTCGCCGGGGTGCTGGCCGATATGCGCGAGGGCCTGACTTTCATCTGGGAGTGGAAAGGGCTGCGGCTGGTGCTGTTCCTGTCGATGCTGCTCAACTTCCTGGTGATGCCCGGTATGGCGGTACTGCCGCTGCTGGCAACCGATCACTTCGGGGGTGGGGCGCTTCAGTTAGCGTGGCTCGAAGCCTCGTTCGGCCTGGGGATGATCGCCGGGGGGCTGCTGCTCAGTATGTGGGGCGGCTTCAAGGAGAAAATCTTCACCGGCATGCTCGGTGTGGTCGGGCTGGGCGTCGGGCTGCTGATCGTATCGGCGGCACCGGGCGCGTATCTGTGGGTTGGCGTGGCCGGGCTGCTGTTCGCCAGCCTGTGTAATGCCATGGCGAATGGAATCCTGTTTTCGATCCTGCAGATCGTCGTACCAGCCGACAAGCAGGGACGGGTGTTTACGATCCTTGTCTCTGGCGGCTCGCTGATGACCCCCATCGGTCTGGCGATTGGCGGCCCGGTGGTCGAGACCTTTGGCGTGCTGTCCTGGTTTCTGATCGGCGGGACGGCAGCGGTGATCATGGGGATCGGCGGGTTGTTCATTCCTGCGCTGAGAAACATGGAATCCGATGGCGAAGCGCGGTTGGCCGAGGGGAGTGCGTAGAGCGACGTTTACACACCCTCCGTAAAACCGAACAAAGAGCATCGTTAACAGGCCAGCCGATTCGGCTGGCCTGTTGGCGGTTGTATTTTAAGATAAGCTGCTGATATGCTACTCGCCCGGAAAGGGACCCCCGGGTATGGTTTTGTTTGTTCCATCTTCTACGCCGTCATATGGAACATCAAAGCCGCGCACCTTATTGTTTGTGACAGTATTATCTGCCCCCCAGTTGCCGAGGCCGTAGTCATACCCTGAGTTCGGGTGATCGGCTCCCTCGTCGAAGATGCGATTGTTGTCATATGTTCCATTGTCCGCATAGATGTACAGTCCGATGTCCGAATTGCCGCCGATGTTGTTGTTCGAGACATCAACGACATCCGCTTCGTAGATCAGGATGGCTGTCGCCACCCAGTCGGATGTGCCCATCCACTGGTTGCCATCGATGATGTTTTGTGTCACCGAACCAAGTGCGCCATACCCCAGCTGTATGCTGTTTGCTGCGAGGTTTTCCTGTGTCGCACTTTTGCCTATTGCATTGTGGTGAATCGAGACTTCTACATCTCCATTCGCTACAATACCCGTCTTCTGATAGTCTTCGACCGTATTGTGCGAAATCTCGACGGTGATAGTGCCCGGATGAGTACCATCAAAGGGTTCATTGCGAATTTCTATCCCATTGCCCTCCTGGCAGCCGCTGGCTCCCTGGTTGATGCCCACAATGGTGCTGTGAGTGATGCTCCCCGATGCGCCTTCAAACATGATGCCGCGCAGGCGATCATCTCCGCTGTCACATACATTGGCAAGATCTGCCGTGTTTATGTGAAGTCTTGTGACGTATGCCGTTGATCCCTCATTTTGCACCACGGCCCCGACGAAATGTCCGCCTGATGGGTCGACGGCAGTAATTTCGTGGTTAACCCCGTCCAGAGTGATCCCATCAGGAATCAGTATTGTTTCATCGGTCGTACAGTCGCTATCAAGGCGCCATGTGGCCCCCTTCTCGTTGAAGGTGCATGTGTTCGCTGCGCTTACCGCAGGCACCAGAACCATAAGCAGCAAAAGGGGAAGGGCCACACCGATCAGTATTTTCTTTGTCATGTGAATTGCTCCCTTGTAAGTCGATCTTACTGGTTGGTGAATTTTCCGCATCCACCACGAAAATGGATGCAAAATTCTGACAATAACCGGCAGGCTGCAGTCATTACCTCCTTTATCGTTGGTTTGAACTATCCTGAGATCTGTGGCGCTGGAGAATCAGTGGACTATTAACACCAAACAGTCGACGTCGAAGAAGTCAGAGAGAGGTTAACCGGAGATAGTTATGAGAATTGATGGGATGTTTGCGTGGCCAGATGCGAGTTAAAGATGCATATCATTAGCATTATGATTACATAGTAATGCAAAGTGTCTGTAGAAGTCAATATTACCACACCGGCAGAATGCCCTGCCGCCAAGGGATATTTTTTAGTCCTCAAACCTGCAGAAAATACACCACTGCTGGCCTGATGTTTCTACTGCGGCAGAGAATACTGCGACACGTATTCCCAGATGACCTTTGCGCCGCTGATCTCCTTGCTGGCGATCCCCAGGTCGCCCCAGTCGTCGTCGGCGACGCCCGGCCAGGTGTGCCCCGTCCCTTCCATCGTGTAGAAAGGCAGCTCGATTCCGCCATCACAGCCAGTATAGACGGCGCGAATGACACTTGTTCCATCGTCGAGTTCGTCAATCGGGGGATCAACGGTAGGGGTGGAATCGCAGCCGTTGTGCGCGACCCAGAAATCCATCGCCTCCTGCGCGGTCAGGCCCTGCGTACCGGGAAGCGTGATCCGCTCATCGAACAGAACGGTCGGATCGGCGGTGCCGTGCATGTGGACAATCGGGATAGGGCGGTCGGCGCTGCATTCCTGGCTGGCCTTGACCGTGATCGGCCCGGCAATCGCGCCAAAGGCGGCGATCCGGTCGGAGAGTTCGCAGGCCGAGTAGCCGGTGATCATCGAGCCGTTGGAGTGGCCGGTCATATAGATGCGTGAAGTATCGATGGGTAAATCCTGCTCAAGCTGATCGAGCAGCGCGTTCAGAAAGGCCAGATCGTCCATCGCCCAGGGATCACCGCTGTGGGATTTCCACCAGCCGGAGGGATTCTCTGGATAGACGACGATGAAGCCTTCCTCCTCGCCGAGTTCCTCGAAGCCAAACTGGTGCAGATCGTCAGCGCTTGAGTTGTAGCCGTGCATCACCAGCACAACCGGCAGCGCCGCGCTGATTTCTTCCGGCATGTAGACGTAGTAGTGATAGGTGGTACCGGTGACCTTGATATCGGCTTCGTAGTCGCGGTATTGATCGGCGTAGGCACCCGGTATCTCGTCGGGTGATGGACTGCAGGCGGCGAGGAGCATGATCGCCGCGATCATGGCCAGCGGACAGACAATCCCTATGTGCTTCTTCGACATGATTTCCCTCCCCCGTGTAGCGGCCAACCCGGATCAAGTGTACATGACGATCGATGCGTTGGCGAGGGAATGAAATGCACCGTCCGCTGATTTGTCAGGCGGTGGGGGTGGATGTATAACTCATCTGGCATATCGGGGTTTGGATACTTATCAATTTTGCGAAAGGGATGTACGATGCAAAACCTGCTGGCAAAGACCCGCGACCTCTCACGGCGAGGGTGGCCCTGGGCACTGGCCGTATTTATCTTACTGGTGATCGTTTACCTTCGCACGCTGCTGCCCGGAACAGCCGGGGGCGATGCCGGTGAACTCCAGTATGCAGGGCCGCTGCTGGCGCTTGTTCATCCTATGGGCCAACCTTTGTACGTCATGCTCGGATTCCTCTGGTCGCATATCATGCCCATCGGGTCGATAGCTTGGCGCATGAACTTGCTGGCCGCGATCTTCGGTGCCGCGGGCTGTGCGTTTCTGACCTGGACGATTCACCGGCTCAGCCGGAATCCGATCGTTGCCCTGGCTGCCGGGCTGACGCTGGGATTGGGATCGACGCTCTGGGGGCAGGCTGTCATTGCTGACAAGTATGGGTTCAATGTTTTCCTGGCCTCGCTGGTAATCGGGCTTGCGTTGTGGTGGGTATCGGAACGGGATCAGCCGCATGGGGATAAGCTGCTCTACGCGCTTTGTCTGGCTTACGGATTGAGCCTGCTGCATCACCAGAGTATGTTCATGTTTGCGCCGGGATTAGGACTGCTGGTGGTTAGCATCGAGAAGCAAAATTTGTGGAAAAACTGGCGCCGGACATTGATCTGTGCGGCGCTGGTGCTGCTGCCCGCTTTGATCATTTACCCGCTGTTTTTGCCGTTTGCCCAGGCCCGCAATCTTGCCCCGTTTATGTGGAAACCTGAGGGCTTGAAAGAGTGGATCGACTGGTGGTCGGCGCGTCATGTGGTTTCCGACGAACTGCTGGTATTCGATTCGTGGGCTAACTGGTCAAGCCAGTTGACAATTTATATCGATGCCCTGTTCTGGGATTATACCGTTGTGTTTGTCGTGGTTGCCGTCATCGGGTTGATCCTTCTGGGCCGCCGCTTTCCCTTTGCTGTTGTATTTATGCTCGTGACCTATGTTCTGGTTGGTTCCTTGGGAGCTAATTTCCGGGCAAATGTACGTCAGTTCACCTACTATCTACCTTCCTTCGTTATATTGGGCTATGCATACGGGATTGGATTAGGCGAAGGCTATCGAATCCTGCGCGAACGTTTCGGGACAAAGTTCTCAAAATGGCGCCTTCCGGCAGCCATTGTCGGGATCGTGCTGCTGGCAGGCGTGATCGTGATACAGTTCGGGCGGGCTTATCCCCTGCGGCGAAATGAAGCAGTCTATGGGTACCCGCTTGATGCGTATCGGCAGACACTTAAAACGGGCGATATGGGAGATCGTCTGGTGGCGAATATGGCCGATCTTCCGCAGTATGCCGTTGTGCTGGCCGATTGGGAGCAGGTCACGATCCTGTGGTACAAGCAGAAAGTCGAAGGGCTGCGGCCTGACCTGACCCTGCGCTATCCCATCGAGCAGGTGGACGATTTCGCCGGGAGAGGTCAGCCGATCTGCCTGGCGCGCATTCTGCTGGTTGGCGAAGAATGGCATCCAACCAATGTCGGGCCGCTGGTTTGCCTGAACCGCGAACCGGTCAAAGATATCCCGGAGGGTTTCACCTCGCTCGATAAGCCGCTCGTCACCGAGGAGGGAAATCCGCAGATCGAACTGGCCGCCTATCGCCTCGACCAGGCGACCATCCCCGCCGGGCAGTATGTCCCGCTGACGCTCGCCTGGCGCGCGCTGATCGATCACCCGGAGGATTACTCGATATCGCTGCACATTCTCACCGAGGACTGGCAGCAGGTATGGTCGCAGGACGTTGCCTCCCCGGTGCTGGGCATGTACCCGACGTCGCGCTGGGTGCAGGATGAGGTAGTGGTGGATTATCACGAACTCGCCATTCCGCGCGAGATGCCGCCTGCCCGATATCTATGGACGGTCGTCGTCTACCAGCAGCGCGAGGACGGCAGCTTTGCCCAGCTACGTGACGCCGAGGGGAATATCGAGGTGCTGGGCGGGACGTTCGAGGTTGTTCCGGCACGGTGAGGGATTCATTCAGTCCACAGATGACACAGATGGCACGGATATAGGTAGATAGGAGCATATTGGCGCTGGGGCTTGAAATGGTCGGGTCTGTGGACAGCACAGATTCGACCACGAATAGGGACGGCATCTTATCAAACCGGCTTAAAATAGATTAATTTGACCCAATTTATCTATTATAGTATAGTTGACTCTCGTCGCGGTCGATCATCTATCATTTACGTCCTCGTCAGCCTGGAAAAACTCATCTACGGTTGTTTTCGGCATAACTGAAAATCCCGTTCGAACCTGCGCCTGCTCTCCCTGCTTCTGCGACGAGATAGGCACCCCTAACGCAAGTTGATGCTTATTGGTATGTCAACACAATCAGCGGAATTTATTGGAACATTCAGACACAGGAGGAACAGGTAAATGAAGCGGAGATTATGGTTCAATTTGATCGGGTTGGCGGTGGTCGCCGTGCTGCTGGCGGCATGCAGTCTGCTCAGTATGGGCGGTGATTCTTCCGGTGACACCGCCGAAGAAGAAGACAAGGGCAAACCCGGCGTGGTGATCGATGCGCCGCCCAGCGGATCGACGGCGGCGATGGACGAAGATGTGTTCGTCCAATCTACATCGACCGATACGGTGGGCATCACACGGGTCGATCTGCTGGTCGATGATACGGTGGTGCGCAGCGATGTCACCCCTGAAGAGATGCCCCAGACTCAGTTTTCAGTCTTGCAGGCGTGGAGCGCCACACCGGGCGAGCATACCCTGAGCGTGATCGCCTATCGCGCGGATGGGACAGCGAGTGACCCGGCCAGCGTGACGATCACGGTCAGCGAAGAGGCAGCCGCTGCTGATGCTGTAGAGGCGGAAGGGTCGTCGGTATGTATGGCCAAAGCCAGCATACAGCTCGCCATCAGGCAGGGGCTAGGCGTGGACTACCCGGAGATCGGGTATCTGGAGCTTGGGGAGGAACTGGCCGTTTCCGGCAAGAATGCCGACGCTTCCTGGTGGCAGGTCGATTTCAACGGGAACGCCGGATGGATTTCCGCCCGCTATACCTACTCAAGCGGCGGCTGTGACACGGTGTCCGTCGCGCAGGCTCCGCCGCTTCCGGCGGGTGACAGTCAATCGGGCGGCAGTGCGGCCAGCGGCGGGGGAGCCGCTTCGTCAGACAGCCAGATGAGCGACGCGGTTGGCGGCGGCGGTGATAATGCGTCGATGGATGCCGAGTATTCGCCGACGCCGAGCACTACGCCAGAAGGTCCAAGCCCGACACCGACCGCCACCTATACGCCCGGCGGCCCGACCGTCACCGCGACCTATACTTACACCCCATCGCCAACTGCTACCAACACGCTCCCCGGTCCGACGGCGACTTACACCTACACACCGACTACCGTTGGCCCGACGGTGACCTACACGCCGTCCTATACGCCGACGACAGAACCCGCACCACAGCAGGCCCCCGCCGATGCAAACTTCAACAGCCCGCTGAACATTCCCCTGGACAGCACGGCGAGCGTTACGGATTTCGTCTCGTATCCGGGCGGCGATACGCAGGATAAGGTGCGGTGGGACATCACCGGGATGAATTCGAATTCTGCGCTGTCAGGCGGACGTGCCCGGCTGACCATCGCCGCGTCCTGCTTCGGGCAGGGGATCGAATATGTCGAGTTCTTCACCGGTGGTCAGACCTATTCATGCGGTCAAACACTGGTCGATAAGGAAGTGACCTACGACAGCCGCACCGGGCAGGTGACGATCACCGCCACCGGCGGTTCGGAAACCTATGTGCAGTGGGTGCTGACCGGAACGGCGGTGCGGACGAACTGAGCGGCCTGGTTTGATACGGTAATAAGGGTGAGTTGTCAGGCTCCCAGAATGGATGTATAAACCACCTGGGAGCCTTTACTTTCGTTCGGGAGCGTTGACAATGGCCCTTGTATTCATTTCCTTCGAGAAAAGCAATCGCGATTACGCTGGTCTTGTTGACAACATCATTAAGAATCGCACAGATCACGATACTTGGATATGTGATACCGATATTCCCACTGGTAAAGAATGGAAAGATGCAATTGATGACGCAATTGAGAAATGTGCTGCTATGGTTGTCGTGGTTACACCTGCTGCGGACTCATCGAAGTATGTGACATACGAATGGGCTTTCGCTATGGGGAAAGAAAAGCCCGTATTACCATTGTTATTTGAAGGTGTTGACGATCTTCACGATAAGTTGCGAGACATTCAGTATCTGGATTTCACAGACTCTACACGCCCCTGGGAAGATTTCGTTGAAGTGTTAGAGGAGAATATCTCTCAATATTACATACCTGCACATATCCTTAATGCGGCAAAAGCACTAGATAGTCACCGCCGAAGCGAACGTCAAGAAGGGCTTGAACACCTGTTATCTGTAGATCATCCTACTGCCTACAATGCACTCATTGAAGCACTGGGTCATCACATGGCGGATGTTCGAGAAGCGACCGCAGAGGAACTTGGAAACAGACGCGATGACGCATATGTACCAGTGCTGATTGAGTTATTAAAGGATGAAAACAATCATGTTCGGCAGACAACAGCTACGGCACTTGGTAGCATCGGCAATAGGGACGCTGTTCCGGCACTAATCGAGGCCCTCGTGGATAAAGATGCGGTTGTTCGGCTAACAGTTGCTAGCGTGCTTGGTCACATCGGTGATAGTACTGCCGTTGCGGCACTGGTTAAGATACTCAAGGATGAAGAAGCGAGGGTTCGACATAGAGTTGCTGATGCGCTTGGCCGCATCGGTGATAGTGCCGCCGTTCCGGCGCTGATTGAAGCTCTCAAGGATGACAATTGGGACGTTCAAATCGCAGCGGCTGAGGCGCTTGGCCGTATCAGAGATAGTAGAGCGATCTCTGCTTTAGAAGATATCCAAAACAAGGCTGGACATCATGAAGTTCAGCAGGCTGCGCGAAAGGCAATCGAACTTATAAAAAAATAGTTCTTTTGCCCTCATACATCCCCCGATAAGCGATCACCGCGATGGCGACATAGGCCAGTGTCTTGGGGATCATCAGCATGCCGATGATCGTCACGTGGCGCACGAAGAAGATCACCGGCAGGTAGCACGCATACGAGATCAGGATGCACACGCCGACCCAGGTGAACAGCCGGTCGGCGTTTTTGTTTGCGTCGCGCAATATCAGGTAGGCTGCACCCAATCCCTGCACCATCAGGGGGATGTTTCGATACAGCGACATCGGCCAGGGCGGTTCGATGCGATACCACTCGTTGGCCGGGAACGCCATCACCACCAGCCGGACAACCGCCGCAGCGATCAGCAGCCAGCCGAACCAGCCCAGCGGCTTATCGAAGCGAGCTTTCCAGGTAAAAAGCATAAGCACGTAAAACAGGGTTACCGTGAAAGCGGTCGCCAGAGCGCCGAGGCCCACCCAGGTGGTCGGGCCGACCGCGGCTTCGAGATCGCCGAGTGCGTAGGCGATCACGCGGAAACCCACATAGCCGGTATCGCCGAGGGCGAGCAGGGCGAACGCCCAGGTGATCAGCGCCGCGGCGGTGCGATCTTCCGGGGCGACTCGATCCCGCCGGGCGATCATCAATATGACCAGCGCGTAGATGGCGATCAGGTAGGCGATGTTGAAGGTGATTTCGATCCACATGCGGAGGGATTCGGGCATAAGATGGCTCCTGGTTGAGTCGATCATCCCCCTCAAGCAAAGGGGAACTCGCAAACGACGGCAATGTTATATATTTGTCAATCCGGTCAGCTTCTTGCTGAGTTTCCACAGTTCATGCTGTGCCTCTTCATCGTATGAGGCAGCAGAGGATTTCCGCGCTTTGCTCTTGTAGAAATACTGGCCGGTCACGCTCTTGACCTCGTCGGAGCTGGCCAGGTAGATGCTGGTCTGCGCGCCTTCTTCCGGGCTGAGGGCGAAGATCGATGAGAGGGCCATCGCCGGGCGGGTAATCGGGTTGTTCTTCGCGAATCCAGAGGCAACGAACCCGGGGTGGAGCACATTGGCGGTGACATTCGTCCCCTGTAACCGGCGGGCGAGTTCGTAGGTGAACAGGATGTTTGCCAGCTTCGACTGCCCATAGGCGAGCCAGCCGGAATAGATACCCGGCGATTGGATATCGTCTAAGACGATCTGCGGGCCATAATGGGCACCCGACGACACATTGACGATCCGCGCTTCGCCATATTGCTCGCCGGTCTGGATGATCAGGTCGAGGAGGAGATTGGTCAGTAGAAAGTAGGCGAGATGATTAAGGGCAAAGGTCATTTCGATCCCCTCGGCGCTCTCCTTGCGTTTCAGGAAGATCGCCCCGGCGTTGTTGACCAGCACGTCGAGGCGGTCGTATCGCTGCTTGAACTCGGCGGCCATCGCGCGGATTTCGTCCTGGGATGCGAGATCGGCGAGGAGATAGTCAACGGTGTTTGAACCGGTCTCCTCTTTGATCAGGCTGACGGTGTATTCGGCTTTCTCCTGGCTGCGTCCGTGGACGACGACGGTCGCGCCCATCTGGGCGAGGGCCATCGCGGTGACCCTGCCGATGCCGTTGGTCGCGCCGGTGACGAGGACTACTTTGCCGGTCATTGAATTGTCGATGGTGGTCATACTGGTCAGGTGGTCCTTTCAATGGTAAGTCCCCGGAGTGGGGATATTGGGGTACAGGGTAGCGTGAAGATCGAGAGTTGACAAGTAGGCTATCAAAAAAAGGAACGGAGGCGATCGGGGTGGGATCGCCTCCGTTGGCCTAATAAGGCCCAAACACCAGCCTATTGGGGATGGTGGTGTTTACTTCGCAGCGACCGACGCCTGGAGCGGCAGCGTCAGGCACACGTCGATGCCGTCGTTGGGCACGCTGTAAACTTCGAACTCGGCTCCGTTGGCGGTGGCGACATTGCGGGCGACGGTCAGCCCCAGGCTGACACCCTTGGGACTGGGTTCCAGCCCGTGATCGACGGTCAGCGGGGCGAGAATTTCTTCGAGATCGTAGGTAGGGATGCCGGGGCCGTCCTGCCGGATAATCAACCTGACGGCATCGTTGTGGACACGACCGGAAATTTCAATCGACACGTCTTCGTAGTGACCTTCCATTGCGGCCTGTTCGAGACTGAGCAGCACGTTGCGAACCGCCTGCCAGATTTGGTCAGGCCGGGTGAGAACTTCGGGAAGGGTGTCGGGAACGGAGAGCCTGACCTGGCAGCAGTCCAGCCGTCCGCTGTCGTTCAGGTCAGCGATGAGCATGGAGAGCAGTTTGTTGAGATTGACGGGCATCTGCTCTTCGGGGGTGATGGCGAGCATGTTGAGCAGGTCGATAGCCTGGTGAATCTGCCCGGCTGCCTTGCGTATGCGGTCGAGACGCCGCAGGTTTTGCTCGCTCAGTTCTTCCGTCTTTTCGATCAGGTCGGTGGTCATGTGGACGGTGGTCAGCGGGCTGGAAAGCTGGTGAGCGAGAGCGCGGGCCATCTGCCCGACCAGTGCGACGCTTTCCATCGCGGCAAGCTGCTCACGGGTGGTTTCGAGTTCGGCATTCTGAACTTCAAGCAGCCGCGTGTAGGCTTCGCGCTCTTTCAGCAGGCGGTGATGTTCGACGGCCCTGGCAACACTCGACAGCACGACATCGCGGTCGAAAGGCTTGGTGATGAAGTCGTAGGCCCCGTTGCGGATCGCGGCGATGGCCCGGTTGGTGGTGCCATAGGCGGTGAGAATAATGACGGGGAGGTTGGGATAGTTTTTCTTGACCTGGGCCAGCAGGCTCAGGCCGTCGAGATCGGGCAGCATAAGATCGAGAATCAATACATCAGGTGGGTCAGAGTCGAGGATCGTACGGGCAGTCCTGGCATTGTGAGCCGTGATGTGCTCGTAGTTCTTCAGGATGATAGCCAAAAGATCGGTGTTGTATTCCTCGTCGTCGACGATCAGGATTCGTGGCGGAGTGTTCATGATTCACTTTACGAGAGCTTCGATTATCCTTACGTTATTTTTGCTGAGTCCGGCTGCTCCTGTGATCGGCCATCTGAGGAGCAACCTTACTGTAGCAGATAATGTCATGAACCTGTGTGAGTTTTGGTAAAAACCTCGTGAAGATCGCGTGAAAACCAGGTCAAGACGCAAAAAAGAACACAGGCTGCCGCCTGTGCCGTGCGAGAGTATACCGTGACTCCGGTAAAAAGCCAGATGAATTTTATCCGCGAATTGTGCGGGGCAGGGATCACCCACTGACGACACGGATGGCACAGATTTATTCGATTCGTTACATATGATTACCTTGATTGCCAGTTATCGAAATGTGCTTTTACGGTCTTGAAAACCCCCTCTCAAGCTCGTTTCACTCGCTTTTTCTCCCCCTTGCAAGGGGGAGATGGACGGCGAGTAGCCGTTCAGAGGGGGTTCTTGCCATTAAATCACACTAACACACTCGACTAGCAATCAAAGCATGATTATGATCTTATCTGCCCCCTGAAAGGGGGAAGTGGCGCGCAGCGCCGAAGGGGGTCAGAGCAACTGGAAAACCAGTTTCCGACCGCAGGTCGGGCGAAGGGAGCGGGGTGGGCGGGGTAGTTCCCCGCCCACTTAGAATGCTATCCTCAGCAGAACGGCCTGCGGTAGACGATCTGCATTTCGACTATACGGTAGCCGAGCTTCTCGTACAGCCCGTAGGCCCCGTTCCTGTTTTCGGTGTGAACGCCGAGCGCCGCTTCTTCCATCCCGCGCTCTTTGAGTTCCTGGAGGCTGAGATTGATCAGCGCGGTGGCGACACCCTTCTTACGCCACGATTTGTGGGTCGAGATTTCCTCGGTGTAACCGCGCTTGCGGTTATATCGCTCGTTCTCTTCGACGTTGATGTAGGGCTTCACCTGCCCGGCGACCCTGTCGCCGTCCCAGGCGATCTTCCACAGGCTGGCATCCATGTGCGGGAAATCCAGATAGTTCTGGAACGCCTTGTCCAGATCGTCCGCCTCGATGAAGCCAAAGTGATCGCGGAAGGCTTCCTGATCGGCATCGAAGATGGGCCGCAGGTGGCTTTCCTCGACCGGGCGAAGTTCAAGCCCTTCGGGCAGCACCGCCTCCGGGATCGGCTCGCTGAGCGGACGAACCATGATTGCACCGTAGGTGAACGGCTGATAACCTCGCGACTCGACCAGCGCCTTCTTGTCGGTCTCGGTATCGAGAATCCACGACTGGAAGTACTGCTCGTGACCGGTCTTGTTCCGGGCAGCCAGCGCCCGGAGATGCTTCTCGGCATAGTCGAGCAGGATCGACTCGATGCGCCTGCCGCGCCAGTCGGGTGCGACCAGCAGCCACCAGTGATAGATGCGCTCGTCGTTTGGCTCATCGGCCCAGGTCATGCCGCAGTAGGCAACCGGGCGATCTCCGTCGAAGGCGAGAACCATGTCTCTTTTCAGGTCGAAGTTCACGAACCAGTTGTAAAGGTGCTCCAGTTCCTCAGCCGTCGGCAGCATTTGCGCTTTGTCGACCGTGTTCGAGTCGGAAAGCACCTGCCAGATGTTGAAAAGGTCTTCTTTTCCTCTTGCCAGCCGGATGGTCAGGCCGGGCAGGGTTGGTAAAGCGGGTAGTTCGGTATGAATGCGATACCCGTCGATTGCTAACATGATCGTTTACTCCTCTTTCGTTGGTTCTGCAAAAGCGGACTCTTCTTTCCGCTCGTCGTCGTCAATTGTGGTGGTCATCAGATCGATGCCGGGCCGGAGTGTTTTCTCCATGAGCGTCAGCTGGTTGAGCTTCCGCATCCCGGCTTTCTCGTACAGCGCCGTCGCATTGGTCAGGTTTTGACTGTCGACCGACAGCCCGACCTGGCGGTAACCACGCCCCGCAAACTCACGAAAAGTGTGATGGAGCAGGGCCAGCGCGATCCCGCGCCTGCGCCAGGGACGCTTGACGCCCAGGCTTCGCACCCAGGCGACATCTTCGCCGAGGCTGTCGTAGGGATTGTTCAGGGCAAACCCGGCGATCTCGCCGCCGTCCATCGCCAGGAACCAGACCGCCGGATCGTGCCGGTCGTTGTCCAGCGAGTCGTGAAGGAACATTTTGAACTGCTCCTCGAAGGGCTGCTCCACTATTCCCCAGTGATCCTTGAACGCTTCAACGTCGGCCTTACAGACTGCGCGGTATTCGTCGATGCCTGCGCCGTATTCGGCCATGGAGATGACTTTGATCCCGTCAGCCCAGACCGGTTCCGGCAGATTGCCGTCCAGGTTGATGATCATGCGGGTGAAGACGCGGGTCATCTGGTAGCCCAGTTCATCGAGCAGTTCCAGACTCGGCGCGTCGTTGGCGTAGGCATGGGCGACCAGTGATACCTTGTAGGCCGGGTCGGCCAGCTTGAGCCGGTCACGGGCCACGCCTTCGACCCAGTTGGTGACGAAGGTGCCGATGCCCAGATCATGGTGATCGGGGTGGACACGGATGTAGGTGTAGGGGCGCGTATGTGTCGCCACCCGATCCCAGAATTCACCGTAGGCAACGATTGTCCCATCGGGTGCGGCGACCACGCGGGTAAGCTCGTCGAGATCGTAGCCCGGCTCCTGCCAGTCCTGGACGAGTTCTTCCTCGTCCATCGCGTCGGTGCCGAGCACGGCCTGCGAGTGGGCGTTGAGCGCCGCTACAACTGTCGCCGCGTCTTCCATCCGGGCGGGGCGGATGATGTAGCCTTCGGGTAGTGTCTGGTTGGTCATTGTTCGCTTCCTTATCGATCGTTCTTGTCAGCCGGGCCGTGTTCGAACCGGCTGGTGATTTATAAATCTGATTTATCGTCTTTCCCGGCATTGAAGCACCGGGCTGAAATCAATGTGGGCGGCGAGCGACAGCGGCTCGATCTCCCCGGACGACCGCGAGGGCCGTCCCTGCTAATAATTCCGGGTTAACGCAAACGCACTCTGTTCATATTTCTTCTCCCCTTTTGCTGGCAGTCTCTTCTTCTCGACAACAAAAAAACGCTCCGGAACTTTCGGCAGGTTCCGGAGCGCGTTCGATGGCGTTGGGTTCGCCGGGCATGGTGCCCGAACAAAACAAAACGGCCACGAGGCTTGTTGCACCCGTGGCCGGTAAACGCTTGGTGATTAACTGCTAGGCGTCAACGGTCAATAGGCGCACTCCGGCCTGGGCAGGCAGCGGTGGGAATGCCCGACATCTTGTGATAGACCATAGTGTGCGCCTCCATTTCTTCAAAAGTGTATCGCCGTTGGCGACCAGGGAAACAATAACACGGATTGCTGATGGAGTCAACAGGGAATCGGAGAAGATAGCGTGACAAAGTGTGGGATGAAATGAGACGGGCATATGAACTCTGCTTGAATCGCCCGACCAGATACAGTCAATGCCCTCATCCCCGGCCCTTCTCCCTCATATGGGATCGGATACAGGCAAGGTTATCCCGGAGAATGATAAGACCCTGGGGAAAAAGGGAAAGACAATCGGGCCGGTAAATTATGCCTCGCTCTCGCGGTGGGCTTTGATCCAGTCGATTTCCAGACGGAAGGGGCCGGAGCGTTTATCGGCGATGATGAACCCGAAAGAGCGAATCCGGCTTTTACTCAGGCGCATGAGGGGGAATGCCTGCCCGAAAAGCCGCGCGGTGAGGGCTTCAAAGGGCACAATTACCTGTTCCCAGGCGCCGGGTTCGGTGTTGAAGCTGGTTTCGAAGCGATAGGGTGAGGCCATGTCGAGGGTTCGCAGGTTGAAACCGTAGGTCCGGCCATCGCCGCGCACCCGCAGCGTGATGCCGTCGCAGCCGGAGAGATTGAATCGACCGGTGCCGCGTGTCAGCACTGAGGCGAATCCGCCGTTGTTCTCGAGTGAGACATCACCTTCGAAAATGGCAGTCTGGTTCTCTCCGGGGATAAAGCGGCTGCTCGACAGGCCGCCCATCACCACATCGTTCACCGGCTGCCAGGGCCGGAAATCGGCAGGGGCGGCAAAATCGAACAGGGTATGGAGCATTTCGAGATCATCCATCAGAACACCTCCCGGTGAGCCGCGGCCAGCATCAGCCGCTTCTCATTAAAGTTCGTTGTATAGAGAATTTACACCGGGGCGCGGCGGGGTTCAAGGAGGAGGAGAAAAGGAATCGCGCAAAGGCAAGCAACCTTCTGTATAATGCTGGCAGATGATCATGCACACGGGGGAAAATCACGATGGCAAATGAACAGGGTTTTAGCTGGGAGGATGTCACAACGCCGGACGATCTCAACCGGCTGGATAAGGACGGGCTGATCGCATTCCTGAAGAATCACCCAGACCGGAAGGTCAAGTCGGCACTGTGGAACGCCTGGCACGCAGCGAACATCAGCCGCGACCGGGTGGTCGATCTCTCCGGCGCCGATCTGCAATTTGCGAACCTCTCCAACGTATCGCTGCACCGGGTGAACCTCGCCGGGGCCGCGCTCGGTGAAGCCGATCTCTCCGGCGCTGATCTGCTCGAAGCGAACCTCGCCGGGGCCAGCCTGTGGCAGACCCGCCTGCGCAATGTCTCCCTGTCGGAAGTCACCGATGGCGGGCTGCGCGGCGTCCGGCTCTACCGGGCGAACTTCCGGGGGATTCTCTCGCTGCGCTACGATCAGTTCATCGGCGAGGATGGCCGCTCGACGATCTGGGGGGAAGCCGAAGGCCGGTTCTACGAGGCGAAGGATGTCTACAAGACGCTCAAGGGCACCTTCGAATCCGCCGGGGATTACGAGGGCGCGAACTGGGCCTACGTCCGCGAGCAGGTGATGGAAAAGCTGATGTATGCCCGCGCGATGCCGCGCTGGTGCAAGCCCTTCCTCAAGCTGATCTACCCCCGCTGGCGCGATAAGCTGATGGGCAAACAGGAGGACGAAGCTCAGGGATCGCTCGAATACCCGATCCTGAACTGGCTGCGTATGGAGTTCTCCGACAAGATCGCCCATTACGGCACGAGTCTCCTGCTGCCCTTCGCCTGGATGTTCGTCGTGCTGATCGTCTTTGCCGCGATCTACTGGCTCGGCGGGATGGTCACCTACATCGATCTGCACACCGGGACGCTCACCCCATCGACCCGGAATGTCTGGCACAACCTGATCTTCTCCGCCACGTCGATGTTCACCATCGAGATGGCTGCCTTGCAGCCCGCCACACCCTTCGTCGGGATGCTGGAAACGGTGCAGGCGTTCTTCGGCTTTGGCCTCACCGGACTGATCGGGTTTGTGCTGGGGAATAAGCTCAGGTATTCGTGACGGGGCCAACCTATTTTGCCCCCTGTGGGGGAAATGTCCCGCAGGGACAAAGGGGGTGCTTCTTCACGCACAAAACACAGACCTTCTTGATCACCCCCAAATCTGGGGGAGATGGGCCAAAGGCCCAGAGGGGGTTTCCCTCGTCTCCGTTTTACGCTACAATGTATCTACAACGTAGATACTCTGCAAAGGAACTGGCGATGATCACGAACATCAAAAAATGGGGGAATAGTCTCGCGCTGCGACTTCCTAAATCGTTCGCTGCCGAAATCGGCCTTGACGAAAACAGTGAGGTCGAACTGATCATCGAAGCGGATCAACTGGTCATCCGCCCGGTGAAACCGGCCACGCTCGATCAACTGCTTGAAGGGATCACACCGGACAACATCCACGGCGAAGTCGATACCGGGTCGCCGCAGGGAATCGAGGCATGGTGATGGCGTCCCCGGATCGTGGCGATGTCGTCTGGCTGGCCTTCAATCCACAGGCGGGTCACGAGCAGGCGGGCCGACGCCCCGCGCTGGTGCTCTCTCCGGCGGCGTATAACGAGAAAGTCGGGTTGGCACTGCTCTGCCCGATCACCAATCAGGTCAAAGGCTATCCGTTCGAGGTCGCCATCCCCGACGGACTGCCGGTGACCGGCGTCATTCTCGCCGATCAGGTCAAGAGCCTCGACTGGCGTGCGCGGCAGGCAGATCACATCGCCACGCTGCCCGATCACGTTGTCGATGAGGTGCTGGAAAAGCTGCGGACACTGCTGTTTTAGGTTGGAAAACCCTCTTTCCTCTTTTGACTTTTATCTTCCGTTTTTCCTTTGCGATCTCTGCGACCTCTGCGGTTAGTCCTCCCATCAATCGACAATCTCCGCCGACCTTGCTACACTATGCCCCTGATGACTATCGAACAACACGCATAAAGAATAGTGACTATGACCCAGGAACAATCGACGGGCGCGGATCGCATCCCGGCCCTGCTCAAACGAATCGTCAGCCACCCGACCTTCATCGCGGTCGTCGTGCTGAGCCTGCTGTGGGCGGTCTTCTTCTGGCGCTTCCTGACCCCCAACGCCGTCGACCGCGTGATCCTCGATCAGCGCGGCGACTTCATCCAGCATTATTACGCCTTCGCCCAGACCCAGGCCGAGCGGCTCTGGCAGGGACAGCTTCCGCTGTGGGATGCCTACAATCACGGCGGGATGCCCTTCGCGGCCAACATCCAGTGGGCTACGTGGTATCCGCCCCGCCTGCTGGCGATCTGGATCGCCGGGCCGGGCGGTTTTACGGTCGAAGCCTACCAGCTTGAAGTCGCCTTCCACTATCTGCTGTGCAGCCTGTTCTGCTATGCTTTCTTCCGGGCGATTGTCAAACGGCCCGGCGCGGCGCTGGCAGGCAGCGTGATCTTCACCTATGGCGGCTACCTGACCGGCTACCCGATGATGCAGCCGAGCATCGTCGAGGCATCGATCTGGCTGCCGCTGATCCTGCTGGGCGTTCATCGATCCATCAATGATGACAACGGCTGGCGGATCGCCGGGTGCGCGCTGGCGGGTCTTGCGATAGGATTGTCGATCCTGGCCGGGCATCCACAGACGACGCTCTACATGGGCTACCTCGCCATCGCCTATTTGATCTTCACCGGCTGGCAGGCGAAACTGCCCTGGCACGCGATTTTATGGCGCGGCGCGCTGACCCTCGCCCTCGGTGCGGGCTTCTCGGCGGTCCAATTATTCCCATCGATAGAGCTGGCCTCGCTCAGCTCGCGCGTCGCCGATTACGGCTACATGGAAAAGGCGCTCGGCTTCCAGCCGGGCGAATGGCTGACCCTGTTCTGGCCCAATCCCGACGGGATCGTCTCGCCGCTCTATGTCGGCGTCGCCGGGCTGCTTCTCGCGCTCGGCGCGGTGCTTCGACGCAAACCGGTTCACCTGTTCTGGCTCGGCACGGCGGCCCTCTCGCTGATGCTCTCGCTGGGTGGCAACGGCGCGGTATATGATTTCTTCTACGTGCTGGTGCCCGGCTTCAACGTGTTCAGATCGCAGGAGCGCGCCGCGTTCCTGTTCTCCTTCGCGCTGGCTGTTCTCGCCGTCCTTCAGATCGATTGGCTGACCGGTGATGACGCGCAAACCGAAGGCGACTCCGCTGCTACCCTCGAAAAGATCGCCGCCGTCTATTTAGGATTCGTCGGCCTGCTGCTGATCGTGATGTGGTATGTCGGCAAGCTCAACCCGGAGAAAGCGATCGCCGGGGGGCTGCTGAACGCGCTCTCGGTCGTCACGCTGACCGCCGCCCTGTTCTTCGGCTGGCTGCGCTGGCGGCGGGACGCCGAAGGTCCAACGGGGCAGACGGCTGCCCCGCCATGGCAGGCCGCCGCCCTGCTGATCCCGATCCTCGTGTTTGACCTGTTCACGGTGGGGATGCGGCTGGTCAATTACCTGCCCGATACCGAGCAGAACCATCTACAGCCGCCGGAGATATTAGAGATCGTCCAGCCGAAGGGACGAATCCAGTGGCACGTCGATGGGGCAGCGGGTTTGCAGGGATTCGGCCCCACCTTCGACATCCCCGATATCTACGGCACCGGCCCCTTCACCCTCGAAACCACCGACAGGTTGCGCCAGCTTCCCGTCGACCGCTTCTGGGAATTGTTCTCGGTCAAATATGTCACCCTGCTCGACGGTACCAATCCGCCCGAGGCATCGAACGTGCAGATCATGAGTTATCACACCAACTACAGCGGCGAAGTCTACGTGATCTACGAGGCGCTCGATCCGCGCCCGCTGGGTCATCTCGTCTACGATTATCGCCCTGCCGGTGACTATGATTACGCCCGCGCGTTGATCGCCGCCCCGGAGGTCAATCTCCGCGAGATGGGAATCACGATGGGCGATCTGCCCATCGAACTCCCCGTCGAGCGGCCCGCAGTGAGCAAGGCCGAAGCGAAGATGGTCACCCCGGAGCGCATCGAGGTGACGGTCTCGACGACCGAGAACGCGCTGCTGACCCTCGCCGTGCCGAACTACCCCGGCTGGCAGGCGACCATCGACGGGGAACCGGCGCAGATCGTTGATACCTACGCGGGGCTGATCGGCATCCCGGTGACGCCGGGCCGCAACCAGTATGTGGTGGTCGAGTTCAAACCGTCGATTGTCCTGATCGGTGGGATCGTCACGGCGATCACTCTCGTCGCAATGATCGTGATCGCCGTGCTGGCGATCATCGTGCGGCGGCGGGAGAACGCGGCGGCGTAATGGATGCGCTGCATACTCTAAAATCGAATAAACGGTAAACAAAAACGGTGGCTGGAAATCCCAACCACCGTTTGATTTAGGCTCGAATAAACCTACACATTCTTCTGCACACTGTGAATCCCCGTCGCACCGTCGGGACGCGGATCGGCCACCGCCGAGATTTGCGGTGTCAGGTCGCCTTCATAGCAGCGCACCTCGAAGGTGTGCAGACCCGCTTCAAACGGCCAGTCGTAGCGCCACAGCACCCAGGTGGTATCCGAGAGCGGGTCGAACAGGTGCGCGGTCTGCCACTCGCCGTTGTCGATCCGAACCTCCACCGCGCCGATCTCCCGCGCGCCCGCGTAGGCGATCCCGCCGATGGGCACCATCATCGTGCCGTCGGCGGCCTGATACGGATCGGCCACCGTGTCGATCACCGAGGTGGTGCGGACGATGGCCTCCTTCGACCAACTGCGCTCGACCCAGTAGCCGTCGCGGTCTTCGGCGATCACCTCCATCTCGGTGATCCAGCGCGGCTGCTTCATCCCGAAGCGGTCGGGTATCCAGATGCGCAGCGGGAAGCCGTGCTCGTGCGTCAGCGGTTGGTCATCCCAGTAGAAGGCCAGCATGATGCGCGGTTCCGATTCGATCAGGTCGAGGGCCACCGTCTCATGGTAGCCATCGATGCTGCGAATCTCGATGAACTTCGCTCCGTTCTGAATCCCCGCATCGGCCAGGATTTCCTGAAGGCTCGCGCCCGTCCACTTCGTCGTCCCGATCAGGTCGCCGCCCACCCGGTTCGAGATGCACGACAGCGTGATGTAGCGTTCGCTGATCGTGTAATTGTTCTTGATCTCGTCCAGCGACAGCGCCAGTTCGTTGTCGACCATCCCGTTGATGACCAGCTTGTAGGTATCTCCGTCGATCACTGGCGGGCGTGGGTTGATGTCGATCAGGTAGTGGTCGTCAACCGGGGTGATCTCCGCGCGGGTGCCCGGAGCCGGTGCCCCCGGCTGATCGCCGCTTGACGGCTGCGGGGTTGGCCCCTGAGAAGTCTGCTCAGGTTCGGCTGCCACACCCCATTGATCCTTTGTTCCCAGTGCGAAGCTCAGCCCGGCCCCCACTGCTGTCATCGCGGCGGTCGTGCTGCCCATGCGGATCAAAAATTCGCGGCGGCTGATCTGCTCGACGACCGTCACTTTCTCGACGGCCATCGCGGATTCATCAGCCAGGACCTCTTTTTCGGGCAGCGCTTCCCACTGGCTGATCCCCCACTCGATGATCTGTCCCCAACTGACGAACAGCACGACGATCCACAGGTAGCCGATCACCGCCGGGGCGGTTGAACTGAAAGGCAGGCTGGCATGGATGATGGTATTAATCAGTGTGGCGACTAATCCGAGGATCGCGCCGTACCACAGATGGCCTTTCCTGAGCACAAATTGCCGCAGCAGCACGTAGACCAGCACGAGGCTCATACTCGCGCCCAGCGACATCGTCACCGCCATCATCCGTTCGGCGGTCTTGGCCGTCTCGGAAACATCGAACCCGATCAGGATCAGCGTATCGACCATCGAGTCGATCCCGAAGGTGACCAGCGGGCCGGGCAGGACACGCGTCAGCCAGGCGAATAAATCAAATGGAACCAGGGGTAAACCGAAAAGCACGTCGCCGACGAAGAACAGGGCGATCAGGGGCGCGGTCGCCATCAACCCGACCAGCAGCCCGATCCATACAAGCGGCTTCTTCATGATTCTTCTCCAATCGCAAAACCGGGAGAACATCGACCGTATTTATCCCAAACCATTGTTATGAGTGTAGTGGGAAAAAGACCCCCTGACAAGATGATCGACCGGCCTTTGCGCCAATCATCGTTCCGGGATACTATTGCGGGGCGATATCCACCAGACGAAAGGAGGTGTTCCAATGATTTTTAACCAATCAATCAACATCGATACCAATCAAAGAGCGCTCCGGGAGTCTGCGAGCAACTGATCCAGTTGTCTCCTTCCTTTTGATGCAGCCAGCCGCGAGCGAACACTCGCGGCTGTTTTCTTTCAAACAACCGTCGATTATCAATTGAAGGTTGTCGCTCCCGGCGCTCATTCAACCTGTAATCACCATTCATCACATCAAAGGAGTCTGAAAAATGGGGGACCAATCCTTGCTTGACGTACTGCTCAATCGACACAACACAACTGCCGAATGGCAGAAAATCCCCTGGCACGATCCCGATTTCAGCCGCCGGATGCTGGCCGAACATCTTTCCCAGGATCACGATCTCGCCAGCCGCCGGTACGAGATCATCGATCAACACGTCGACTGGATTCACCGCACGATCCTCGATGCCCAACCCGCCGCGATCCTCGACCTGGGCTGCGGTCCTGGCCTGTATATGGATCGGCTGGTGAAGCTGGGCCATACCTGCACCGGCATCGACTTCTCGCCTGCGTCAATCGACTACGCCCGGCGCAATCATGCCGGAACCTACCGGCTGGATAACATCGTGACCGGCGACTACGGCACCGGGTTTGACCTCGTCATGTTGATCTATGGCGAACTGAACGCCTTTGCACCGGAGGACGCGCAGAGAATCATCGATAAGACTCACCGGGCGCTCAGGCCGGGTGGTAAACTGCTGCTTGAGGTGATGAGCAGCGAGACTATCAAACAGATGGCCGGGCAGCCACCCACGTGGTATACCGCCGAAAGCGGCCTTTTCTCCGACCATCCTCACCTGTGTTTGCAGGAATCTCGCTTCGAGTCAGGCCGCCAGTCGACGACCTACTATGTTATTGAAGAGGACAACGAGGACATCCAGACCTACACGGCGATGCACCATCCCTGCACCGACGACGAGTACCGGCAGATGCTTGATGCTTTCGAGCCTGTCATTTTCTACCCCTCGCCAACCGATGGGTTCTTCTGTATTGCCGCCACGAAATAACGAGATTCGTTGAGAACCGTCGATGCAGGGTGCCTCATATACTCTGCATCGATCCTTTTTTGCCGTTCTTGATTGCCATGAACACCCCCAGCCCGACCACGTACCCGCCCAGCGAGAACACATACAGCCAGTACGCCCCGATCGTCTCGTATATCCACCCGGAGACCGGCCCGTTGAGCAGCAGCACCAGGTTGACCAGCGTCGAAGTGATCACCGTGATTGCAAAAGTTCGCTGCCCGACCGGTGCGTACTTCCCGATGAACACCACGATGCCCACATATAGAAACGCGCCCGATAACCCGTCGATGGTGCGCACAAGGACGATCACCGGCACCGACGGAGATGCGACAATCGCCGCGCACGCCAGCCCCCGCGCGATCAGCGCCACGATGATCAACAGGCTCGGCGAACGCCGTCGGCCCAGTTGGTCGGCCCACAGCATTGCCGGGATTTCGGCCAGCGCCCGCAGTGTGTTGAGCAGCCCCAGTACCGATTCCCCGGCACCGAGCTGATCGAGATAGAGCGGCTCGAAGTTCCGGAAGCTGCCCTCGATGAAATACCACACGCACACCGCGCCCGCCAGCGCCAGCAGGTTCCGGTTTCCCAGCAGCGTTTTGATCGACCCTGCTCGTCCGGGTGCCGGGTCGTTCTGATCGTTCCGTGCCCGCTCATCCGGCACCAGGAACAGCAGCAGCGCTGCCCCGATAAAAATCGTCGTAAAGCCATAGAACCCGGAAAGGAGCGTCGTCTTTTCAATCAGCCACCCGGCGAACAGCACCGCCACTGCCCAGCCAAGCGATCCCCACATCCGGACGCTGCCATAGTTTTCGCGGTCGGCGATCCCCAGCGCCAGCGAATCACTCAACGGCAAGACTGCGCAGGAGAGGGTCGCGTTGAGGATCGTCAGCAGGAGCAGACAGAGAAAGACTTTGTGAAACCCGATGACCAGGGAAATCAGCGCCGTTCCGACCAGCGCGATCTGAAGCAGCCGGGCCGGGTGGGGAGAACGGTCGCTCCACTGGCCCCACAGCGGGGCGAACAGCAGTGCCACCCCCGATCCAATCGAGACCAGCACGCCGATCTGCATGCCGTTGAGGTTCTGCCGCGCGTAAAACAGGCTGATGAACGGCCACAGAAATGCGCCACCGCTCCACATTACAAAGAAATAGAGCCGTAGCAGATTACGTTCCCGGCGGGCCTCTATCGGTGGTGCTGTCAAAGTCCAGTCCCCGGGATTGAACTTGCCTGCATCATCTTCTTCGAATCTCACGCGGGTTGTTCGACAGCAATGGTTTTTGTTTTGCCATTCTTGATCAGGCTGAACACGCCCAATCCGATCAAATACCCGCCCAGCGCAATCACATACAGCCAGTAGGCTCCGAACATTTCATACACCCATCCGGAGAACGGGCCGCTGAGCAGTTTCATCAGGTTCATAATCGTGATCGTGATGATCGTGATGGCAAAGCTGCGCTGCCCGTTCGGCGCGTACTGCCCGATGAATACCACGATCCCCACGAACATGAAAGCGTTCGAAATCCCATCGACCGCCCGTGCCATGACGATCACCGGCACCGTCGGGGACATCACAATCGCCGCGCCTGCCGCCGCGCGGATCACCAGCGCCAGGACGATCAGCAGGCCGGGCGAATGGCGTCGGCCAAGTTTATCGGCCCAGAGCATCACCGGGATTTCCACCAGCGCACGCAGCGTGTTGTACAGCCCCAGCACCGACTCGCCCGCGCCGAGTTGATCGAGGTAGAGCGGCTCGAAGCTCTGAATACCTGCATTGATGAAATACCACACGCAGGCTGCCCCTGCCAGCGCCAACAGGTTGCGGTTGCTGAGCAAAGCCCTGACCGTTCCCGACTGGCCCGGCGTATCGGGATGCTCGAAGCGCACGTTTCTGGCCGGTATCAGGAACAGCAGCAGCATCGAGAGGAACAGCAGCGCGGCAAAGCCGTAAAAGCTAACGAGGATTGTCGTCTTTTCGATCAGCCACCCGGCGAGCAGCACCGTGACCGCCCAGCCGACCGATCCCCACAGGCGGATGCTGCCGTAATGCTCGCGGTCGGCCAGCCGCAGCGTGAGCGCATCGGTCAGCGGCATGAGCGCGGAAGATGCCGTCCCGCTGATGATTGTCAGCAGGAACAGCCATAGAAAGGTTTGGCTCATCCCGATGATCAGGCTGATCGCCGCCGCGATGAGCAGCGCGATCTGAAGCAGCCGGACCGGTCGAGGCGACCGGTCACTCCAACGCCCCCACAGCGGAGCGACCAACAGCGCGACTCCCGATCCAATCGAGACCAGCACGCCGATCTGTACGCCGTCGAGGTTCTGGCGCGAATAGAAGAGGCTGATATATGGCCACAGGAAAGCGGCCCCTCCGTACATTACGAAGAAGAAAAATCGAAACAGGTTATGAGCGCGATGCGCTTCGGGTGTCGTTTCAGTCAAGATGGGAGTTTCCTTTTTGGTTCAGGGTGGTGTTGGGTATCGGGTTCATGGTGGAGGGATGTTAGTGCGCTGAAAGGGCACGGTATTGATCCGTACCCTTTCGAATCTTCCGTAGAAACAGCCAGCAGCGCTATTCGGCGCTTTCCGCCTCCGCCTCATCGACCGCCTCACCCGCGTCGGCGGCTTCCTCGTCGACCGGCGGCTGGTAGTCCTCATTCACCGGGCCGATCATCTCGCCCAGCGTGTACCAGGCCACTTCGAGATCGGCGCTGGCGGTGAACGGGCTTTCCTCGATGGCGTCGTAGGAAAGGCTCAGCCGGTCGATCACCTTCTGCAGGTCGGCCTTCTCTTCATCCGGCGTGATCGTCAGGATGTAGTTGAGCAGGTCGAGCGCATCCTCGATCTCGTTCCGGGCCAGCCCGGCGTTGTCATCCTGCAGCTGGATCCGCGCCCGCAGAATGCCCTGCCACGCGCGGATCAATAATAACTGGCGGTCGTATTCGGCGTACTCTGCGACACCCGGCAGGTCTTCCTGAAGCTGGGCGATCTGGTCGTAGGCCGTGTTCAACTCCACCGACAGCTGGTCGACCGCTGCCCCCAGGTCGCTGATCAGTGTGTCCTGGTCGTCAAGGCCCTGCTCAGCGTCCCGGAGACGCGCTTCCAGGTCGGCGACCCGCTGCTCGGCTTCGGCCAGCCGCTGCTCACTTTCCGCCAGCCGGGTAGAGAGTTCCTGCTCGGAATCGAGCATCGCTGATTCCTGGTCGACTTCGGCCTGGGCCTGCGCTGCTTCCAGCGCGGCAACGTTTGATTCAAGCGTATCGACATCCGATTGCAGGCTGTTGATCTGCCCGGTGTTGTCGGCCAGCGGGGTGATCGCGTCACGGTATAACTGCGGGACAAAGAAGAACAGCGCCGCGCCCAGCAGCGCCCCGATGATCAGCACGAATACCCAGGCGAACATCCGCCGCACGAACCGCCCCACCCGGTCGCCGAAAGTGACCTTTGGCTGGTCGGCGGCGATCTGCGCGCTGTAATCGACTCTCGGTGCAGCGGGTGGTGGGCCACCTGGGGGTGGGGGGACGACTGCCGCCGTTGGCGTTGGCGGAGTCGGCGTCGATGCGGCGGTCGGCGTGCTGTCGACTACCGGAGCCGCTGCCGTTGCCTGCTTACCGCCATCCGGCGTAGCCGCCGCTTTCGTTCGCCGCGCGCGCGGCTTGTTGTTGGCCGGTTGGCTCTCTTCCTGATCTTCTTCTACCGCGTTCAGATCGTCTTGCTCAGCCATATCTCACCCTTCTGCTGTGTTTCCTATATCCACTCAACCATTTAATTATACTCGTTCCCGATGCGGTTGTGTATAGGCAGAGAGTCCGGAAATTTTGAGCCATGCCCTGAATCGCCAATCGTTGACAGGCAATTTCCCATACCCTATACTGAAATCTAGGAGCTTACTTCTTTCAGTCTCGAACAATTCTATCCTCCGTACAGGCCAATTAACACGTGCCGTTCAAACAACTTAATATTCATCTTCCCCCTTCGGTCTGTAGTTTAATCCAACGATTGTTATAAGGAGAATACGATGTCTGGCACAGGCAGAGCGTGGAAGCCATTACAGATCGGATTGGCGCTGCTGATTATCGCAGTGACAGCGGGGTGCAGTCACGTTGAAGACCTGCCATATGAAACGATCTGCGACCGTGATGCTTTGGCCGATTTGCACGGCAGCGAACTGGTATTGATTCGATTTGACCCGGAAGGTGTTCTGATGCGGGCCGAATTGGTCGACGAGGAGCTTGCAACAACCATCGGGGAAGAGCACAAAACAGCTTTCATCGAGGCAATGGCTGAACACTTTGATATTGTTGATATGACGGATGAGGACATCGTGCCGGAGGGTGATATCCCATCGCCGGACGATCTGGAATCTATTCAGGCGATTCTGGACGAGCTTGGGGCCGATGGCGCGGTGCTGGTGTTGAACGGCTATGGTTACGAAATGAATCAGGGTGGGGCAATTCTCGATGAAGCTGCGGAGGATGCCGCACAGGATACGCTGGAGACGATCTTAGGCGAGAAAGCGGGCGACCATCTGCAAAGCCTGACCGGGCCGACCTTTGTAAGTAATTACTATCTGGCATCGGATACCATGATCGTCAACCGGCAGGGGGAGGTCGTGTGGGAATTTAACGGCAAAGCGGGGTTGATGCCCCGTCCATTGTCAGGATCGGTTGGCGAGGAAGCCGAAACTTTTGCCCGTACCATGGTTGGAGGAGACCCAACCGAAGGTGAACTGACCAGGGCGATCAGCCTGTTGTACGAGCATTATTCAGCGTACCTGTCCTGGATACTCGATCGGGAACTTGAAGAATCGAGCGCTATCAACTACTTCGTCGATTATCCGAACAATCAGGAAAAAGACGGGATAACTGTTTTCCCGGCCAGCGATTCGATACATACACCATTCATTATGACAGCAGAGGAGCGGGCCGAGTACGAGGAACGGAAGGAAAACAACCTGTGGACGGTTGCTAAAAGCAGCCGGTGGCGCACCTTCTGGCAGTGGCCGCAGGCCTGGGCAGCACTGAAACTCCTGGGATTGTCGCTGCTGGTAGCACTTCCAATATCATATCTTGGTAACAGGGCGCAGGAGCGCGGCCAGGAACCCCCAGGCTGCGTTCTGGTGGTCGGATTTGTGGCTGGAATAGCCATGCTGGCATCCATCTTCTTTTTGCTGAAGGCTGTCTTCTGACCGGTGAAACTACTGTGTCCCCCCCATTCCAGCCAGAATCACCCGCGCCGTCTCGACCATCTCCTCCGCCCAGTTGTAGGCTTTCGCCTGCGCTTCCAGATCGTCCCGCCACTTCGCATCGAGTTCGATTGCCTTGCGATACTGCTCGATGGCCGGTTCGCGCTTTTTGAGGATGTGCAGTGCGACCGCGTGACCGGCGAACGCATACGACGGCGCATCGGGGAGCGAGGTCGCCCGCGCCCAGGCCGATTCCGCCCTTGACGCCCGATCCATGACCAGCAGCAAAAACGCCTGGTTGTTGAACCCCTCCGGGTTGTCGGGTACCAGCCGTGAATATTCCTCGAAGGCTTTCAACGCCGCGTTGAGATTCATCGCCGCGAACAGTGCATATCCCCGCCGCAGGTAGGCGGGAGCGAATCGCGGATCGATTTTGATCGCCCGTCCCAGGTCGGCGATGGCCGAATCGAGGTTCTCGCTGCTGGCGTCCGGGTCGCTGAAATCGGTGTAGGTCGCCAGCCCTCGATTGTAGAATGCGGGGGCCATTGCACCATCCTGCTCGATAGCCTTGCTCAATGTCTCGACCGCCGCCTCAGGATCGCCCATCAATAGATGAAGTGCCCCCTGATTGCACAACACAGCCGCATTATCGGGCAGCAGTTCGATCAGCTTTTCAGCCGATGTCTGTGCTGCGTCCCGATCTTCCCCGCCCGCCGCCTCGTCGAATGCCGCCGCCGCCGATTTTACTTCGTCCGATTCTTTGTCGAGCGCTTCGGACAGCCGGATCAGGGCGATCTCACCGGCGAATTGCAGCCGCTCGATTGTCAGGCAGGGCGCGATGCGCTTCACCGCTGCCCCTGATTTCTTGTTCGGTGCTTTTCTTTTCTTCGCCACGTATCCTCCTTGTCGGTGAACTGCGCCGAGTCTATGCCGCGCCGGGCGGAATCGCAACAAGTGTGGTGGAGGGCGGCGACCTATGGTCGTTTCGCAGCGATGCCGCCCCGTCAGGTGAGGTGATACGGTAATTCAGGCTAAAGCTCTGTCTTCTCGTCCAGGACTTTACGCTGGCGCAGTAAATCTACCAGCTGCTCCAGGCTGATGCCATAGCGCGCGGCGATTCGATCCGCGTAGCTCCGTCCCAAAGGTGGGCTTAACACCACGCGGTAGCTGTAAGGGCCATCCCCGGCAGTGACATCCGCCTGCCCCTCTCCCTCCTCGTAAGAAGCTACCATACTGATTACCTGGCTGTCTCCGGTTGTGTTCATGTTCACGTCCTGAACGGTGGCCGCCAGTTCGTGCAGATGGGTGGTAAAGACGGCTCGCAGGCCGATCTGGCGGAACGCCCGAACAACGTCCTGCGCCACGTAGAGGCTCTCCCCCATGTTGGTAGTAGAAAGCGATTCATTCAAGAGCACCAGGCTGTAACGAGTGACCTGTTCGAAGATGGCCCGGAGGCGGCAGGCTTCATCGCCAAAGCGTCCGGTACCCAGCTCCAACCGTTCCTCTACCGGGTAGTGAGTATAAATCCCATCGACAGGGCTGATGCGAGCGCGCCGCCCTGGAATAAAAAGCCCGGATTGTGCCATCACCTGGGCCTGGCCTACAGCCTGCATGTAGGTCGTTTTGCCTCCCTGGTTAGGGCCTGTCAGGATCACAATTCGGCCACGCGATCCCAGGATCACCTCGTTGGTTACCACCTGCCCGGCCAGGTTTTCCCCCGGCTTCTGGCCGCTCAGGTGGAGAGCCAACTGGACGTTGTAATTATCCTCAATCTCGCAAACCCGCTCTTCACCGGGAGCGATCTCCGGCAGGCAGAGAGGCAGCCCCAGCGACTCCACCTTCCGCGCAAGCTCCACCGCCTGCACAAAAAAAATAATCTCCGGGCGCAGGTTCTTCATGAACTGGCTGTTCAGGTGGACATAGCGTTTTAACTCGCGGGCAATGGGTTGAGTTGTCTTCTCCAACACTCCGGACAGGTCCCGGAAGAGGGGAACCATCATCGGCTCGGCACGCCGGGCCGGACCGCTGCTGGGAAGCCCTCCGGTGATCATGTTGTCGCTTTCGGTGATCATAGGCAGCGAATGTAAAGGGGCTATACCCTTTCCCACAGCCGCGCTTTTACCCAGGAGGCGATCTAACAGGCCGTGCTCTGTGAACCGCTCCGAATTTACCGAAAGGAGCACGGCCTCTTCCGGGCGTAGATGCTCGTCAAGATTCACTCCCACGGTGATGCTCGTGCATGCCCGCAAGTCCGAGAGTATCTCCGGCAGGGCCTTGATGACCCGCTGAAAATCCTTTTCGGTGATGAATCGATCAATGTGGCTTCGCAGCGTTCGCAGGCCCGGCGAACTTATATCGCCATCCACGCCCTTGAAAGCCTCGCTCAGGAGATGGACGCAATCGACCAGCAGTTGCAGTTCGCCCGCTCGCTGGATGACCTCCTGAAGAGAAGTGTCGCCAGCAAAGTGAGGATAGGTAAAAAGCACCAGTTCGTCGAGCAGCGGCAGCATCGACTTGAAAGCTTCCACCAGGATCGGCTGGTGGAGCAGGTCATTCAGGACAGCCTGTCGATAGGCGATCACCGCCGAATCCCGGCACAGTTGATACAAAATCCTTCTGATTGAGTCCCGGTGAGGGCTGTAAGGGCACATGCCCGCGACAAGGGTCTCCAGGGCGAGGTCGCGGATTACCTCGTTCGAAAGCTGCCCGCCGGATCGCGCTTGCTCTCCACCGGGCCAGAGCAGGCTTAAACCCTGTTCACTCTCTCCAGTATTCAGAACCAATCCTGCCTCCGCTTGAATTGGGGGTTGAGCAGCAACTGAACATTCGCCATTTTCAGTATAATCGGTTTTGAGCGGGCAGAAAACTCTCTTGAAAATAGACGCCTGTTTTCATTTTCGTGGGTAAGCCGCCCCTCGGCACATGGGCAGCTTTGCGGTGAGCCATAGCCCCAAACTCCCATCCCCGATCCTCAGCGCCAAACCGTCGACTGTGCTACGATAGAAAGAGGGTCATCATTGTCTGGTTTTTAGGAGGAGTTGAACAATGGGAGTGAAGCGAAAAGTTATAAGATTGAGTTTCATTATTGTCTTGTCGCTGCTGCTGATCACCGCCTGCCAGCCCGGCGAAGGCGGCGACACCGAACCCACTGCCACCCCGGTTCCACTGTCCACCTGCGCCGCCGCCGATATGGTCGCCCCGGCCCTTACTTCACCCGCATCAGGCGCAGTCGTCTCCACCGCGCTGCCCATCCTTGAATGGGCGTTCTCCGCGCCCTGCGATCCCGAAAGCTACCGGATCGATCTCTCCGTCACCCCCGATTTTTCCGATACCAGTTTGAGCGGTGGCACCGGTAACCCGTCGACAAGCTGGATGCCGGGTGACGATCTCGCCGACTGCACCACCTATTACTGGCAGGTCGCTGCGTTCAGCGATGGCGGTTTAGGCCCCTTCTCTGAATCCCGCTCGTTCTCGACCGATTTCGGCGGGACGTGCGCCTCGCTGCCCTTCTCGGTGACGGCGGTCAGCGCCGAAGTCTCCCCGCCGGAGTCGACCGTCCCCTGCGGCGATACGGAGCGATTCACTTTCACCGGGACGATCACCACCGACGGCCCCGGCATCGTCACCTATCAATGGGAGCGCAGCGACAGCGTATCGTCGCCGGTCGAGACGCTCGACGCGCCCGCAGCGGGCGACCACACCGTCACTGCCACCTGGGATTTGTCGGCTGCCGGTACGCACTGGGAGCTTCTCCACGTGCTGACGCCCAATGACATATCGTCGGGGCAGGCAGAATTCACGCTGAACTGTACGGGCGGCACCTGCGCCGGGCCTGATATCGTCGCGCCGGTGCTGTCGATGCCCGCCGATGGTTCGACCGTCAGCGAGTTGTGGCCCCGTCTGTACTGGTCGTATCCCGGTGACTGCAACCCGGAGGGCTATCGCATCGATCTTGCCACCGATCCGAGTTTCGCCGATACGAGTCTGAGCGGCGGCACCGGCAACCCGTCCACCGACTGGGCACCGGGCGATGAACTCGACCCCGGCACGACCTACTACTGGCGAGTCGCGGGGATCACCGGCACCGATCTTGGTCCCTTCTCTGATACGTGGTCGTTCACCACACCGAGCGCGACCACCGGAGGTGATACAGGTGGTGACACGGGCGGCGAACCCGGATCGGGCGATACCGGCGGTGAACCTGAACCGGAAGAGACCGATCCCGCCGCCTGCCTGATCGCCCCGGAGCAGACCGCCCCGGCCAACGGATCGACCACCAGCGAGTTGTGGCCCAGCCTGCAATGGCGCTATCTGCCCACCGACTGCGTCCCCGATCGCTACGTCATCCACCTGGACACCGATCCGGCCTTCAGCAGCGCGGCGCTCAACGGCGGCACCAGCGGCCCCTCGACAAGCTGGGCACCCGGCCACGAACTCGAACCCGACACGGTTTACTACTGGCGGGTCGGCAGCGTGCGCGATGACTACCTGGGCGAATGGTCGGCGACGTGGAGCTTCCGCACCCCGCCGCCCGAACCGGAGGTCTGCGACATGAACGCGCCGACCCTCGACTCGCCCGCCGATGGCGCGATGGTCTACGACGACTGGCCGACTCTCGATTGGTCCTACAAGGGCGACTGCGCCCCGGAGGGCTACCGGATCGACCTTTCGACCAGTCCGAGCTTCAGCGATACGAGCCTGAGCGGAGGCACCGGCACGACCAACACCCGCTGGGCACCCGGCGATCCGCTTGACGACTGCGAAACCTACTACTGGCGTGTGGCCGGAATGATCTATACAACGAGCGGCCCCTGGTCGGAGACCTGGTCGTTCAGGGTCAACGACTCGCGCAAGTGCGTCTGGCGATAGTCGACATCAACCGGGGTGGGGTCGGGTAGACTCCACCCCGTTTTTTGACTCGATTCTTGCGCTTCGTGCCGGGCCTTCCCTATCTCTGCCCCCTGAAAGGGGGAAGTGGCGCGAAGCGCCGAAGGGGGTTGGGGGAAGTGGGCAACAAAGAACGTTGCCAGCCGACCGAAGATCGGACGAAGGGGATAAGGCAAAGCCCATCAAAGAAGGATGTCACGAATATTACCTGTCCTGATCCCCTCGCTTGCCAAACAGCCGCCGACCATCTACTATGGCTCTCAACGATACACATTCAACCAGAGGAACAAATGAAAGCACTATTCATCGGCGGGACGGGGGTCATCAGTTCGGCGTGTGCGCGGCTGGCGCTGGATCGGGGTATCGACCTGTATCTGCTCAACCGGGGGCAGTCGACGCGGCCCGTGCCGGACGGCGCAATCGTGCTGACCGGTGACATCCACGACGAGGCGAGCTTACAGGCGGCGCTCGGATCGCATCACTTCGACGTGATCGTCGACTGGATCGCCTATACGCCCGATCATATCGAGGCCGATATCCGCCGCTTTGCCGGTCGGACGGGGCAGTACGTGTTCATCAGCACGGCGTCGGTCTATCACAAACCGGTCATCAGCCTGCCGATCACCGAATCGACGCCGCTGCACAATCCATTCTGGCAGTACTCGCGTGACAAGATCGCCTGCGAGGAACGGCTGATCCGCGCCTACCGCGAAACCGGCTTTCCGGTGACCATCGTCCGGCCCTCGCATACCTACGATCAGACGAAGCTGCCGCTGACCGGTGGCTACACGATTGTCGACCGGATGCGGAAGGGCCGCCCGATCGTCGTGCATGGCGATGGGACGTCGCTCTGGGTGCTGACCCATCACACCGATTTTGCGAAGGCATTCATCGGGCTGATGGGACGATCACAGGCGGTCGGGGAGGCGTATCATATCACCGGCGACGAGGTGCTGACCTGGAACCAGATCGCGCAGGCGATAGCCCGCGCCGCCGGGGCGAAAGCCGAGATCGTCCACGCGGCATCGGAGACCATCGCCAGCTACGATCCCGATTGGGGTGCGAACCTGCTGGGCGACAAATCACACAGCGTGATCTTCGACAACACCAAGATCAAGCGGCTGGTGCCGGATTATCAGGCGGTGATCCCGTTCGAGCGGGGAGTCGAGGAAGTCATCGCCTGGTACGATGCCGACCCCGCCCGCCAGCAGGTCGACGAGGCGTTCAACAGCCTTCTGGATACGATCATTGCGGCGCAGGGCCGGGCGATGTCGGGGCAGGCAGGGGCGTTTTCTGATCCAGTTTATATGTGATGTCTATCAGAATCCCCACCTGACTTCGCTGCGCTCAGTCTTTCCTCCCCCTTGCAAGGGGGAGGTGGACGACCGGAGGTCGGGCGGAGGGGGTTATTCTGCGGGGGGGCTCACGCCACCGGCAGCGTGAACGTAAACGTCGATCCCTCGCCCTCTTTCGACTTCACCGATATCTTCCCGCCGTGCGCATCGACCACCTTCTTGCAGATCGACAGCCCCAGCCCCAGCCCGCCGTGCTTCCGCCGCGATGATCCATCGACCTGGTAGAACCGTTCGAAGATGTTCTGTAACTGGTCTTCCGGAATGCCGATCCCCGTATCGCTCACCGAGATAGTCACCCACGGCGGATCGCTCTCGACTTCGATGGTCACCGCCCCGTGTTCGGGCGTGAACTTGAATGCGTTCGAGAGCAGGTTGTCCATCACCTGCCGTGTAATCTCCGGGTCGATCATCGTGTGCGGCAGATCGGGATCGGGTTCGTAGGTCAGCGTGATATGCTGGCCGTTCGCCACCGACTGCGCCGCCGTGACAATCGTCTCCAGCCATTGGTTGGTGTCGGTTCTCCGCCGGTCAAGCCCGTGTTCCTCGATCTGATGCAGCGTAATGAAATCCTCGACCAGTCTTTGCAGCCGCCTTGACTGTGTGGCAACTACGTTGAGCGTCTGCCTCTGCTCTTCGGTCAGCGGCCCCAACTCCGATGATTGGGCCAGCAGCAGATCGACGTAGGCCAGCACATAGGTCAGCGGGTTGCGAAATTCATGCGAGATATTCTGGATCAACTCGTCCTTCACCTTATCGACTTCTTGCAGCGCCTCATATGCTGCCCGCAGCGCCTCTTCCGCCAGCCGCCGCTCGGTCGAATCGCGGACGATCCCCTGGAACCCGACGATTGTGTCCTTCTCGTTGATCGGCGTAATCGATATCTCGACGTAGCTTTTCGTTTTGTTCTGGTTGTGGATTTCTGCTTCGAACGTTTTAGAGGGCGTGCCCGCCCGTTCGACCTTTTGCAGTTCTCTGTCGAGCCGCTTGCTCGACTTTTCCGTCATGAATTCCCTGAAGCGCACCCCTCCCAGTTGATCGGCGGTGCGCCCCAGGATGTTGACCAGCGCCTTGTTGAAGTAAACGATCTCGCCGTCCATGTTCAGTTCGACGTACCCGTCGTCAATCGTCTCGATGATCGTCCGGTGCCGTTCCTCGCTTACCTCCAGTGCTTCCCTGGCTTCGAGCAGGTCGGAGATATCGGTGAACACAGCCAGCGTGCCGATCACCCGATCACCTTCGAAACGGGGGCTGCCGCTGACCAGGATCGGGATGCGCCTGCCGGTTTTGTCGAGCACTTCCAGCCTGTACCGGCTCGATACGCCCTGTGCGCGCAGGTTGTCGGCGGCTTTGACCTTTCGGTGCTGGTCGGGGGGAACGATTTCCGTCCAGTGCATCCCGATCATGCTCTCAGGCTTGTATCCCAGGATCACTCCCGCCGCCGGGTTCACGAAAGTGAAATTGCCCTTCTTGTCCTGAATGGCGACCCCTTCGATCATCGCCTGGATGATTCCCTCGTTGAACTCCTTCAGCGTCTCGAGCGTCTCCTGTTCCAGGCGGCGGCTGGTGATATCTTCGATCACGTACTGGTTGGCGGCTTCGCCCTCGAAGGTCGTGGGGATCACAACCATCTCGATGTCACGCGTTTCGCCGCGATGGTCGACAATCTTGAAATACTGCGGGCCAAACTGACCTTTCGCCGAGGCCAGGGCCGTTTTGATGTCCTCCACGTTTTCGGGGTGAATAAAGTCGATCACCTGCACCCCGACTGCCTCTTCCGGATTTTCATAGCCCATCATGTCGAGCAGTGCCCGGTTGGCAAAGACAATCGCGCCGTCAATTTCCACGCTGATCCCGACCGGCAGGCGTTCGATCAGGCTGCGGTAGCGTTCTTCGCTGCTGACGGTCTTTCTGATCGAGCGTTCGAGCTGATTCTGAAACCTGTGCCGCTGTATCGACGCCGACAGAACGAGGAACATCAGCGTGGTGATGAACGAAAAAACCATTGCAACCATCGTCAGGTTGACAGGAAACAGGATCAACGCTGACAGTACGAGGATAATGAGGACCGTAACGAAGATGATCGCTGCCACCAGCGGGTTGAAAATTAACCCCCCGACGATCACCGGCTGTGCCATCCAGAACAGCCGGGTATGCACATCTGTTTCGGTCAGGCTGTTATTTATGGCGATATCCACAATCGGCCAGGCGGCGAGGACGACGATCAGCAGAACGGCGGCGGCATTGTAATAGCGTGTTCGGCTGAGGAAATACAAGGCAAGAAATAAGAGTCCGGCAGTGGTGATCACAGGCGAAAACACAGGCCGTGACAAAAGGTCGATGCCGGTCAACACGGCTATTAGCAGGCATAGCCCTGCAACAAGGCGTGCCCGTTGATAGCTCTGTAATTCGCTGATAGGTTGGAAGGGATCGATCAGCCGGGATAGCAGCCGGTTAAATTGCCGATTCCCTGTCCAGTTTATCTTGTCGCCCATTGTGGTTGCACGATACCATTACAAGGGTGCTTAATTGATTCAAGTGTAGGGCATAGCCCAAAAAAACACAATATGAGCAGGGAATTATAAGATTGCAGAATCATTACAGGTACAGTACTGAACAATTCTCACCTGAATCAGGTGGCCGCCCCTGACAACCCGAACGATATGCTCCATCCCGCCGGACTGGTCATTATCCGACAATCGAATGGTATCACCTAAGTGGCTTTTACAGCAACTCTTTTGAACCGCTGACATTTTTCCCCCGGGAATCACTCTGGCTGGTCTGTTTCTGTCCCTGTCCGAAATAAACGGGGTGAATTTGCGGATAGGTTATGAAACGTCCCCGGCTTCGACCACGTATAGACATGTGAATAGTGTTTTATCGGTCTTTGGATAGGAGTGGTATTTCAATGGGTTTGTTACGAGCGATACTGTGTATCATCTTCCCGCCGCTGGCAGTTCTCGATCGGGGCTGTGGAACCGTGCTTCTGGTTCTGCTGTTGACCCTGGCCGGATGGGTGCCGGGCACAATTGCCGCCCTGGTGCTCAACTATCAGGCAGTGCAGGCGCATCGCATCCGGCGTGCCGTTCACTAGCCCGCTGCCAGAGAGGACAATCAAGCGGCTCCCTGTGGGGCCGTTTTTTTGTTTTCACGGATTGGTATATAGTTCCTGAAAGGTTATTTTCCCGGTTGTGAAAGTTGACCAGTCATGGCTGAAACCGATCAAAGCGGCTTTGCCCGCTTCCCGCTGGAAAACGTTGCCCTGGGCCTGCTGGTGCCCGGCCCGAAGCACGGCTATGGATTATTCCAGGACTTCGAACAATATTTCGGGTTGATCTGGAAAGCCGGGCAGACCAAGTTTTATCTCACCCTCGCCGATCTCCAGTACAACGACTATCTCGATTCGACCATCGAACCGCAGGAAAGCCACCCGCCGCGCAAGGTCTACTGCCTGACCGATCCCGGCAGGGACAAGTTTATGGACTGGGTCACCCGGCCCAACCGGTCGGTGCGTGGCATGCGCGTCGAGTTCATCGCCAAGCTGCGCTTCTACAACCTCCTTGATCTCCCCGGCGCCGATACGCTCGTCGACTGCCAGCTCGATATCTTCAACACGCTGATGGAAGAATGGTGGCAGGCCTCCCTTCCCGAAAAGCCCGAAGAATCGAAAGACAGACACGATCACTTCGCCGACCTCGTTTACTCGTTCCGTATGCAGCAGGTGCAGTCGATCATTACCTGGCTGGAGGAGGTCAGGCAGCGGATCGAGTCGGGCCGCTTTGCCTGAGCGAACGCCATCTCCTGCCATCTGCTGATTGGCGATTTAACCGGACACGTTGATACTAAGTGGTTGTAAAGAAATAACGTCGCATTTTCCAATGAGAGTATCAGGTTCCCTCCCTCAGGGGTAAGGTCAAGGTCAAAAAAGGCGGGCTTATATTTTTACACTTCCTAAGGAGAATGAAATGAAATTAAACGGGAATCTTGTTTTACGGGCGGGGATTGCCTGGGCTGTTATCGGGGTCATTTTGATGATCCTGGCCCCGATCTTTGGCTCATCGTTTGGCGTTGAAGGACTGTCATTGTGGGGCTATGCAGCGATGTTTGCCGGTGTCCACTACGCCATTCGTTCTGGTAAAGAATGGCTTGAGGCTGTCATCGGGGGCGCGTTAGCCGGGCTGCTTGCCGGGGTGATCATCGTCCTGGTTCAGATGCTCCTGGGTGGCACCCTGCCGATCCAGGCCAGCGGTGGATTCAACCTGACCGGCCTGTTGGGGGCCTTCATCGCCGGGCTTGCCGGTGGACTGGGAACCAGGCTCTCGCAGAAATTCTAGCCGACTGCGACATTCTTGCCAGACTTCCCGTATAGCTGATTGATTCTGGTTATTATTTATTTCCCTGATCTAAAAATGGAGGATCAAATGTCAGACAAAGTACTTATCGCCTATGCCAGCAAGCACGGCTCGACCGCCGAGATCGCCGAGAAGATTGGCGAAGTGTTTGCCCAATCCGGCCTGGAAACTGATGTGCTTCCCGTGAAAAAGGTCAAAGACCTTGCCCCCTACGGGGCGGTGATCCTGGGCAGCGCGGTCTACATTGGTATGTGGCGCAAAGATGCCGTTCGATTCGTCAATGTCAACCAGTCCGCGCTCGCCGACCGCAAGGTGTGGATATTTTCTAGCGGCCCCACCGGTGAAGGCGACCCGGTCGAATTGCTAAAGGGCTGGCGCTTGCCGAAGAAAGTCGAACCCATCGTCGAAGCGATCAAGCCTCGCGATACCGCCGTCTTTCACGGCAACGTCGATCCCGACACGCTGTCCGGGATGGAGAAAATGATGATCAAACAGGTCGAGGCCCCCACCGGCGATTTCCGCGACTGGGGTATGATCACCGCCTGGGCAGAAGGCGTCGCCGCAGAACTCAAAGCCTGAGCATCAAAACGCAGCACAACTGGCGATATATGAGAGCCGGGCGATGTGCGACCAGAGGTCGCCGGTCGCCCGGCTTTCGATCTGAGTTTTACAATTCGTGCCGCCCCTGTCCCATATCTGACCCCTGAAAGGGGAAAGTCGGTCGAAGGGGGGCGGAGAGATGTCATGTAGTGACAGAGGGGGTGCTTCGCCACGCCCAAAATCAAGCGATTCCTGATCGCCCCCAATACTGGGGGAGATGGCGAACCAGAGGTTCGTTTGCGAACCGCAGGTTCGGCAGAGGGGGATAATCGGGCGACCGAGAGGGTCGCCCCTACCGGTCGCGTGGGTCGTAAGCCTTTGCAGGTTCGCCAAAGCCATTCCAGAAGAACCACAATGTGTCACATTTCGGGCATCTCAGCATGGGGACAAAGGACAGATAGAGTTTCTCGGCATCGATTTTCCCGGTGAAGTTATCATAATCAACATCCGAGATACACAACCATTGATTGGCGGCTGGTATTCCGGATAGATTCAAGATTTCACCACAGCTACAACCGAATTTGGGCATGCTCATTACTCCTGCCGCCGATTTGATACAACCACCCGATCCCCAAACGCTCCCGACCACACGATCAGCACCAGCACCAGCGCCGCCTTGACATCCGCAGGGATCGCCGTCAGCCCTGCCGAGACGATCAGGAAGGCGATCATGCCCAGCCAGCCGATCACCAGCACCCCCGCGTGAATCAGCGGCTTTGACCGCACCAGCCGATCCCACAACGCATCAATTCGATCCCAGCGCCCGCGCACCTGCGACGCAATCAGCCAGCCGGTGATCGCCGTCCACGCGGCGAAGATCAGGTGGTAGCCCGCAAACACGACAAAGAAGTCCGGCTCGAAGCGCCCCAGGATCACCGGGTTGTGACTCTCGTGCTGCCACAGCAGCCGCGCCCCGTTGATCAGCGCCAGCCAGCCGATCACCCCCGCCAGCACGATCAGCCAGCGGGCCAGCCGCTCCGATCTCAGGTCGACCGGCTCCGGGGCGGGGATCGACAGCTTATCGCTGCGCATTTTGACCAGCGCCCACACCATCCCGCCGATCAGCACCGCCGTCCACAGCCACGCGGCGGCGATCAGCCAGGGCCAGCCGCGCTCGACGATCTGCGGGGCGGCGGGTTCGGGCAGGTTCGGCGCGACGACGCGCATGTACTCGACACCGTCGAAGTTGACGATCAGCAGCGGCGTGATGTCGCCGTAAGCCTCCCACGCCGCCAGCCAGCGATCGGGCCGCAGCTTGCGCTGCGTGTTGACCGTGTTGAACACGTAGTAATCCAGGTCAAGCGTCGAGTCGCCTTCGAGCATCTGATAATCGCCCGCATAATACTGGCTGATCGAGGTCAGCGATTTCGACTCCGCGCCGACCGAATCGGTGCTGAGGTCGGCCTGCTCGTGGATCGCGTTCATGATGTACAGGATGCCCTCGTTCTGATCGGCACCGATCTCGACCATGTCGATGGCAGTGCGATTCCCGCCGAACAGGTAGTTGTGATGCGCCCCGTAATCGGGCGCGAAGGGGATCAGCGTGATCGCCTGGAAGCCGACCGCCAGCGCGAGCGGTGCCGTATAGACCATCTTCGATAATCTGTCAGTCGCCGCGACCGAAAAATCCGTGCCGGTCGCCGCACGCTTAAGCAGATCGGCCAGCGCGACAAGCCCGGCAGCGGCGCAGATCGCCATGATCATCAGTGCAGGCAGCACGTAGCGCGGGTCCTGCTTGGCCCCGATCTCCATCTGGATGATGTAAAAGACGCCGAACGCGACCAGCAGCCAGTAGGTGACGGGTCGGATCGGGAAGCGAAGCCGCTTCCGGCCAATCGCGTAGCCGATGATCGACAGGAGCGTCCCGGTGAAGGTGACGAAGCTGGCTTTGTAAAACAGCGATACCGGGTAGAACAGCACGCCCGGGTGCTGAGTCTCGTTATAGAGCTGCCCGGCGAAGAAGCGCGGGTTGAGGTGCGGCTCGGCGACGTGTTTCGCCGCGTTGAAGTAGAGTTCGTTGAGGATGTAGTCCGGGTTGTCGATGAAGGCGGGCCACAGCAAAAAGGGCAACAGCGCGATAACGAACCACAGCAGGCCGGGCCGTACCAGCCCGATCCACGTTTCGCGCACAATCCAGCCGAGGCGTTTATCGGGGTGATCCCCCCATCCCGCCCGCAGCCGCATCAGCAGGACGACGCCGAGCGTCAGGCCGGTGTAGGGCACCAGGAAGACCGCCGGAGTCTTGGTCAGCAGCGCGAAGCCCGCCACGAGGCCCGACGCCACGAGGTGACGCAGCTTCCCCGATTGGGCGTAGAGCAAAATCAGCAGGCCGGAGAGGATCATCAAAAAGGCGACCGGCGCGTCGACGTGGAACGACCGCGACTGTGACAGCACGAATGGGGAGAAGGTCAGCAGGCCGCAGGCGACCAGCGCGAAAGTCCAGCCGCCTAATCGACGCATCACGGCGGCAATCGCCGTATTCAACGCGGCGATCATCAGCGCAAGGCCCCACACGGCGACGACCATCTTGCAGCCATAGTCGGTGAGATAGGGCGGCGCGGCGACGTCGAGCAGCGCATCGAAGGCCGGTTTCGCGTGATCGTAAGCCTCAAGCGCCACCGCCCCGACCGCCATCGTCGTGTAGCCGGGGTGATACATCTGGTAGGTCTGCGGCCAGTCGGCTTCTTCGACCGCCTGCTCGAAGCGGATCGCGCGGGCAAGCCACTGCGGCGGACGCGAGATCGGGTACCAGGCGTTGAGTAAGAACGTCACGATGAATATCGCGGCCAGAACCAGCGTTGATTGTCGGCGGGTAAGCTGCATGGATGATCTCTCCAAAGAATATCTCAGCGGGATATTGTATCAGGTCGGTGATGGGGTACCAATTGCCGGAGTTGATTCTTCCTTCCGGTGGAACGAGGTTTGCGTTTACCTGAATGGTAGACTACATTATCCAGACGGGGTCCGTACTGCACAGCACAATCCACAGACGATTCTTTACCGGTATTTTCCAACAACACCTTTATGCAGCCCTGTTCACCTGCGATCAGGATGCCAGGATGGGAGATTCCAATGACAGAGGATCAACAAACAACAAATCAATGTCCCAAATGCGAACTACCGCGCGAGGAAGGCAAAGAGTTCTGCCCCGAATGTGGCTACGAGTTCGCCACAGGTAAAGAGGGTGCCGGGCCGCACGAGTTCGCCTTCCCTGCGGTCGAAGACGCCTACGAACCCAGCGGCAAGACGACTGTTAGAGCGGTTCTGCTGATGCTCCTCTTTGGCTTCCTGGCCGGTCTGGTCGGGGGACCGCTGGCCTATCTGGTGATTGCCATCGCGGCGACTATCGGGGCATGGATCGCCAGTTCGGGCATCTGTATTGCCGGGTTAGCCGCCCTCGTGATCGCTATCGGGGCGTGGCTCATCGCACCGGCTGTCCTTGGCGGGGTAATCAGCTTGCTGGTCGGCAAAGCTGCCGAAATCGGCAAGAGCCGCAACCCGACCGATCGGACCGTGATTGCGCTCATCTCCGGCCTGGTCGGGTTTGGATCGTTTCTGGCCGTCTACTATTTCGCCCTCGGCCCGGATTCCTACGATTCATTCTTCGACTTACTGAAGCTGGGCTGGGTGTTGATCGCGGCGGTCGTCGTCGCCGCGGCGGGTGGTGCAGCGGAGGTTAAGCCTTTCTGTGAGGAATGCGAGGAATGGATGAAACGCCATGTGCTGGCCCGGCGGCCTATCCGGCAGGAAAAGGACCTGCTCGACGTGCTCAACGCGGGCGACTTCGAGAAATTGAAGACGTTCCCCGCCGATCCGGTTGCTAAAAGCCATTGCAGCATCGACGTCTGGCACTGTGGCTGCGAGAACGCACAGAACTATGTCAACATGCATACCTTCCAGCACCGGTATAAATACGCCACCGACCGGAATACCAGGCAGGTGACTCAGGAGGATGTCGTCCAGGCGCGGCGGGTTTTCTCGAAGGCATTCCCGCACGCGCAGGTCAAGTCCCTGCTGGAGATGCCATCCGAATAAGGGCGGCAAACTCGAAATCCGTGACCATCAGAGATGATGGTCACTTCACTTCACTCAGGGTGTACGAATAACCTGTCGGGATACCAGGTTTGTGTTTTGCCCTCACCACTGAATCCTCCTCGTGTGAATTGGCGCATGCCAATTCACTTAGCAATATGGGCAATCTGTTTGCCCATATTGCCACCCTCCTGCATGGCGAGGGGACCTGAAAACGGCATTTCCCCTTCGCCATGAGGGAGAAGGGGACGGCGACCGGAGGTCGGCAGGGGATGAGGGCTAACAGTGAAATGAGCCACTGACTACTCGTTCGTAGCCCCCTTCACTCACCGATCCAGGTTCCAGATTCGCAGATTATCGAAGCTGGCTTCCAGCCAGGTATCGGGCGCGAGGTTCTCGGCACCGAACATCAGCCGCCCCTGGCCGACGAGGTCGTCGGTTACCTCCAGGATGTGGCCGCCATTGACCAGGAACGCGAATCGATCACCCTGGGCGATGATGGTCAGGTGATTCGCGGCTCCTCCAAACCCCCGCGACGCCGTCACAAACTGGTCATCGGCCAGGGGCTGGTGATTCACGCCGTCATTCTTATAAAAACTGAGCAGGCCGTCGCTGTTCAATATCACGCCATAGTGCGGGTCCTGATCACCTTCGCGGTCATCAAAGCGTATGATCACAAAGATCGACCCCTCTTCGCCTTCGAGCAGCGTGGTATCGATCTCCAGCACGAAATCGGTCAGCAGCACTGATTCGGGGTAGCCGGGGCCGATGCAGCATTCCCCCTGCGGACGGTACGATGCCCGCACCCGGTACTCGCCATCCTGATAATCCCACCAATCGCCGCCGGGAAACGATCCCTCGCCCCAGCCGCTTCCGGGATCGTCGAAAGTGTCGACGTAATCAGGCTCCCGCCCCTCGATGCTTGCCTGCACCGCATCAACCCATTCCCCGGTGGGCAGCGTCTCGGTTGACGTCGACTCTTCGGTGGGTTTCGACCCGGCGAAGAGCGCCGACACGAGCGAGCGTCCGGTGCCGGTCAGCGCCAGCAGCAGCCCGCCGACGATCACCAGCGCCGCCACCAATGCCAGAATGATCGGCAGGGCGGATTTTGGTTTGCGTCGGGCGGGCGGCGCGATGTCGATGGTGGGTGACTGGGTGACATCGTCGCTGCTGCGGAGGGCGGCGGCGAACGCGTCGGCCAGCGCCGTGCAGGAAGGATAACGTGACGCGGGGTCTTTGGACAGCGCCTTCAGGACGACCGTCTCGACCGCTTCGGGCAGGTTGGGCCGGAACTGGCGGGGCAGTGGAAGGGGATCATAGAGATGTTTGTAGACGATGGCAACGGGCGTATCGGCCTGAAAGGGCGCGCTGCCGGTGAGCATCTCGTAAAGGACAATGCCCAGCGAATACTCGTCGCAGGCCGGGGTCAATTCCTGGCTGCCCTGGCACTGCTCAGGACTCATATAGGCGGGGGTACCGAGTAATTTCTCCCCGGTCAGATTCACCGAATCCTCGATGATCTTGGCGATGCCGAAGTCCATCAGGTAGACGTTGTCACGGTCATCCATCAGCATATTGCTGGGCTTGATATCGCGGTGCAGCACGCCCCGTTCATGGGCATAGTCAAGGGCATCGGCCACCTGGCGCAGCACGCTGGCCGCCAGGGGCAGCGGCAGCCGGTCTTGCTCCAACCGCTCTTTGAGCGTACCGGAAGGTAGATAGCGCATCACCAGGAAGGTGTATCCCCGGTCTTCGCCGTAGCTGTGAACCGGCAGGATGTGGGGATGTTCGAGGTGAGAAATGGCCTTTGCCTCGCGCTCGAAGCGCTGGCGGAACTCCGTGTCACGGGCATAGCGATCGGGCAGGACCTTCAGCGCGACATAGCGATCCATGGCGGCATCGTAGGCTTTGTACACCGTCGCCATGCCGCCCACGCCGACCTGTTCGACAATACGAAAACCACCCAGCGTTTCCCCGATCATAGCCTGTTTGCTCCTTTGGTATCGCCGATTCAATTGTGTGCAGCTCAATATCAGTATAAACCCGATTAAGCCGGTTCGGATAGGGGAGGGCGGCGGCGAGGCTGAAGCCTTTAACCCTTTTTTTCTTTTTCCTCCCACCCCTTGACTTTTTTCATCCATGCGATAAAATTTACGGTGTATAATTTATACGCTGTACAAGTTATCGACGAGGGAACTCGCTATGCCGCGCCCTAAGCGCACCGAAGAAGAAATCGAAGAAATGCGCGAACGCATTCTGGATGCCGCTCACGGCATCCTGACCGAAGAAGGTCCTAACGCGCTTTCCATCCGCGCTATTGCCGAGCGGGTCGGCGTTTCCCACATGGTGCTTTACACCTACTTTGATGACCGCGACGCGTTGTTCGCCGCGCTGATCAACCGGCAGCACCAGCGCAAGCAGAAGAGTCACAACGCGCGGATGGCACGCGCTACAGAAGGCCAGACCCTCGACGTTATGCGCGAGGTGCTGCAATCCCGCATCGCTTTTGCCCGCGATCATCCCGAGATGTTTCGCTTCATCTGGCACATGCCCGAACACGCTCGCCGGATGCCGCCTCACCCTCGCCCTCACCCGGCCCAGGGCGATTGTCGACCGCGCATGGGCATCCACCGGGAGATCGACAACCTGTCCGAATTGATCCAGGTGGGCATCGATCAGGGTGTTTTTGCCCCCCGCGATCCGAATCTCGCCGCGATTGCCCTGCTGGGACTGATCAACGGAACGATGATCCTTTCACAGTTTCCCGGTATCCTCAAGGATGCGGCCCGCGCCGGTGACCTCGAGCAGGAAGTCGTCACCGCCGGGATGAATTATCTGACGTCATCGGAGGCAGGTGGCGATTGAACCCTACATCCACATTTGCCGATCTGGTTTTATGCACTGGAAAACCAGTTGCCGGTCGCCGCAGCCGTATCAAACCAGGCCAGCCCAATCGCCCCCAGGTTTGGGGGAGATGGGCCGCAGGCCCAGAGGGGGCCGGATGTTTTGACGCAGTCAAAACTCCTATTTTTCAGCCGAAGGCTGATAGTCCGCGTAGCGCCAGAGGGGGTTGACCGGCCTTAACCCGGCGGCTTCGGCCCCGTGATATAATCTGTGACTTTGCAATTGTGTCTGATACAGGAATAGAAGGTAGATGAAATATCTTAGAAGAATAACGAGCTACTTGAAACCATACCGGAACTGGATGCTGATCGCCTTTGGCCTGATCATCATCGAGGCACTGACCCAGTTGATCATCCCGCGCTTGCTGCAGTATGTGATCGACGCGGGGATCACCCCGCGCGTCATGCGCGTGATCATCACCGGTTCGCTGCTGATGCTCGGCGCGGCAGCGATTGGCGCTTACGCCACCGTCCAGCGGGCTGTCTACGCCGCCCGCTTTTCCCAGTCGATGGCCTACGATATGCGCAACGACCTGTTCACGCGCATCCAGACCCTTTCCTTTGGCAATCTCGACCGCATCCAGACCGGCAACCTGATCACCCGCGTCTCCAACGACGTCGATCAGGTGCGGATGTTCACCAGTCTTGGCCTGATGCTGATCGTCCGTGCCCTGGTTCTGGTCGTAGGCAGTGTTGGCTTTCTGATCGCCACCAATGCACGCCTGACGCTCATCGTCGCCGTGCTGTTTCCGCTGATCGGCGTGGTCTTTTACTTCGTCGCCCGGATTGCTCAGCCGTTGTTCAAGGAACTTCAGGCACGCCTGAGCATCCTCAACACCGTCACCCAGGAAAACCTGGCCGGTGCCGAAGTCGTCCGTGCTTTCGTTCAGGAATCCCACGAGATTGACCGCTTCGACCAGGCCAATACCAGCTTCACACAGCAGGCGCTCAAGGTCAACCGGCTGATGGCCACCGCTTTCCCGCTCATCTTCATGTTCACCAGCCTGGGGACGCTGGCGGCGCTGCTGCTGGGCGGGTTGCAGGTGATCAACACCACGATGACCGTTGGTGAATTGGTCGCCTTCAACAACTACCTGATGACCGCTTCCTTCCCAATCCTGATGCTGGGCATGATCCTCTCGATGATGCCCGCCGCTGACGCTTCCGCCGAGCGCATCCTCGAAGTCCTCGATACCGAGCCAGAAGTCAAAGAGGCCGATCATCCCCGCGATCCGGGCCAGATTGCCGGTCGAGTCACCTTCGAGAACGTCTCGTTTCATTACAACGGCAGTTCCGACTGTGAAGTCCTGTGCGACATCGATCTGGAGATCGACCCGGGCCAGCGGGTTGCTTTGCTGGGTGCCACCGGCTCCGGCAAGTCGACGCTCGTCAATCTCATTCCGCGTTTCTACGATGCGTCATCGGGCCGCGTGCTGATCGACGGAGTCGACGTGCGTGACCTGTCCGAAACGGCTTTGCGTGCGCAGATCGGCTTTGCCATGCAGCAAACGACACTTTTCAGCGGCACCGTCGCCGAAAACATCGCCTATGGTCGCCCCGATGCCCCGCGTGAGGAGATCATCGCGGCGGCGAAAGCGGCCCAGGCCCACGACTTCATCACCGCCATGCCCGAAGGCTACGACAGCAAAGTCGAGTCACGCGGCGCGAACCTTTCCGGTGGCCAGAAGCAGCGAATTGCCATCGCCCGCGCCCTGCTGATCGATCCTGCCATCCTGGTTTTCGACGACTCGACCAGTTCCGTTGATATGGACACCGAGTTCCGCATTCAGGAAGCGCTCGAAGAGTTGATGGAAGATCGGACGACGTTCATCATCGCCCAGCGGATCAGCAGTGTCCTTAACGCCGACAAAATCGTCATTCTCGACCGGGGCCGGATCACCGCCCAGGGCACGCACCGGGAGTTGATCAAGTCCAGCCCGATCTACCAGGACATCTATCGCTCGCAGCTTCGTGACGACGCGCTGGTTCAGGCTCCGGTGAGCGGCTAACAGCGAAAACACCGGAACGAGACGGATCGGCGAATGATTCGGCTATGACACATTCATCGATCCCGGTGGTAGGGGCGACCCTTGTGGTCGCCCGCCCGTCATCAGTCACCGACTGGTCGACATAACGACAACAACCTGGGAGATTGATCCCCGGATTAAACAGGAGTAACACACTATGGGATTTGGACACGGACCCCGCCGGGGCGGGATGAAAATCGAAGACGCTGCCGATCAGCGAAAGGCCATCAGTCGGCTTGCCGCCTACCTGAAACCTTATGCATGGGCGATTGCCGGGGTGACTCTTCTGATCATCCTGTCGACTCTGGGCAGCCTCGCCGGGCCGATCATGGTCGGCAAGGCCATCGACCTTTATATCATCCCCGGTGACGTGCCGGGGCTGCTGCGGATGGGAATAATCCTGCTTGGTGTCTACCTCGCGTCCAGCGGCACTTCGATTGCCTACTCGTTGATCATGGTCAATATTTCCCAGAAATTGATCAAGAACATCCGCGCCGACCTTTTCAACCATATCCAGACTCTTTCGATGGGCTTCTTTGATGAGCACGAAGCAGGCGACCTGATGAGCCGCATCACCAACGACACCGACGCGATCAACCGTGTCCTGTCGAACGGCATGGTTCAGTTGATCTCTAACATCTTGCAGTTGGTCGGAATCCTCATCGCCATGCTCGTCCTGAACTGGCGGCTGGCGCTCGGTTCGCTGGTCGTTCTCCCGCTGATGGTCCTCGTCACCATGTCGATTGCCAGCCGCACACGCCAGGCGTTCCGCGAGGTTCAGTTCAACCTCGGCGCGTTGAACGCCAACGCCGAGGAGAACATCTCCGGTGTGCGGGTCGTCCGTGCTTTCGCTCGTGAGAAGGAAACCATCGACCAGTTCCGCTCGGTCAACCTTAATAACCGCGATGCAGGCATCAAGGCCGAGCGGATCACCGCCCTGCTGATGCCCCTCATCCACGTGATGAGCACCGTCGCCGTAGCGATCATCGCCGGGCTGGGGGGCTGGCTTGCCCTCCGCGATCTGATATCCGTCGGCGTGATCGTTTCCTTCATTAGCTACAGCTACCAGTTCTTCGGCCCGATCCGCCAGCTGGCCCAGCTTTACAATCAGCTTCAATCAGCGCTGGCCGGTGCCGAGCGCATCTTCTATGTGATCGACACCTTGCCCACCGTCGCTGACAGGCCCGGCGCGGAGCCGCTGCCCCGCATCGCAGGCCGCGTCGAATTCGACCACGTCTGCTTTGCCTATGAGGAAGACAAGCCCGTCCTCAAAGACGTTTCGCTCGTCGCCGAGCCGGGCCAGACCATCGCCTTGGTCGGCCCGACCGGTGCCGGGAAGACGACCATCATCAACCTGTTGAGCCGCTTCTACGATGTCAACGAAGGCACGATCCGCATTGACGGGCATGACATCCGCGACATCCAGCAGAAGACGCTGCGCCGCCAGCTTGGGATCGTCCTCCAGGACACGTATCTGTTCACCGAAACGGTGATGGACAACATTCGCTACGGGCGTCCCGACGCCACCGACGAGGAAGTGATCGAGGCGGCAAAACTCGCCAATGCCGATCAGTTCATCAGCCGACTGCCACAGGGCTACCAGACGAAAGTCTCCGAGCAGGGCAGCAACTTCAGCCAGGGGCAGCGGCAGCTTCTCGCCATCGCCCGCGCAGTGCTCGCCGACCCCGCCATCCTGATCCTCGACGAGGCGACCAGCAGCGTCGATACCCGCACCGAGATGCACATTCAGGACGCGCTGCTGCGTCTGATGGAGGGCCGCACCGCATTCGTCATCGCCCACCGCCTCTCGACCATCCGCGAGGCCGACGCCGTCCTGGTGATCAACGAGAACGCGATCATCGAGCGCGGCACCCACGCGGAGCTGCTCGAACAGCGCGGCTTCTACTACGATCTCTACATGAGCCAGTTCCGCCGCGCCCAATCCATCGCCGCAGACTGACCAATACAACGGTAAAAGCGATACTCACTGTGAAATGAGCATCGCTTTCATCAATTCGCCGGTAGGGCGGGCCTTGTGCCCGCCCGTTTTTTTGTCCATAATTCACACATACAGTACCCGAAAGCGCACAGTTGGAAATATCAATGGCATTCCTTATTATTCCGCTTGTTTCCATATCCTTGATCGCCTGGCTCTGGCCCGAACGATTCATGCGTTTCTTCCGAAACCTGGGAGCAGTAGACTCTAAAAGTGATCTGGGACTCTCTCTCTGGGTTACCAGCAAACGTTGGAGAACCGACCGGGTCTATCTGGATTATGCACGGTACTTGTTTCCACTCATTGCCATATTCTTCATTGTGATGTGGATTCTCTCCGAGACATAAACAAAAACTGGCATACCACCGATCCTGATCGCCCCCAGAGCTGGGGGAGATGGCGAACCTTAGGTTCGTTATCGGGGGATGGACGTTTTGACGAAGGCAAAACTTCTAATAATCAACCGTCAGGTTGATTAACGATGTCGCGCAGCGACAGAGGGGAACGTAACACTACCGCGCTATAATACACCCCACAACGAAAGGAACCGACCATGCCCGACTATCTGATCCGTGAAGCAACCCTCGACGATGCCCAGGCATTGCTCGACTATCTGAAAACCCTCGCCGAGGAACCCAACATCCCTCTGCCTCTCGTCCCCGGCTGCGTGAACCTCACTATCGAAGATGAGCGCGGCTATCTCACCGGCCACATCGAAGCCGATAACGCCACCTACCTCGTCGTCGAAGCCGACGGCCAGATCGTCGGCTCGGCCCACGGCACCCCACACCCAAGCCCGATTATGGCCCCGATGGTCTCCCACGTGGTCGAGATCGGCCTGTCGCTGCTGCCGGAATGGCGCGGCAAAGGCATCGGCACCGAACTGATGCACCACCTCATCGACTGGGCCAAACAGACCGGCACAATCAAACGAGTCGAGCTTGAAGTCTTCGCCTACAACGAAAAAGCGATCCATATCTATGAACGCCTCGGCTTCGAACACGAAGGCCGCCGCCGCAAAGCCTTCTTCCGCGACGGCGAATACCTCGACTCACTGCGTATGGCCCTCTGGATCGGAGATTAACCCGCGCCACTGAGTCCCCCTTTGTGAGGGGGGACAGCCTATTGCTTGGCGATAGGCTGGGGGGGGGCCGCGACGGCGAATACCTCGACTCACTCACGATGGCATTGTGGATCGGTGAATAGGTCTTTAATCCAACCCGACTAAACAAACCGTAACTAACAAAGCCAACCCTGATCGCCCCCAAGTCTGGGGGAGATGTCTTCGCAGGAAACAGAGGGGGATGGAACTTTTGCCACAGGCAAAATTCCCATCAATCAGCCAGCGGCTGATCATCCACCATCGATTCCCCCGCCCACAGCGCCCTCAACCACACATCCGATCCCCGCACCGATTTGACCTTCTTCGGCGGCTTCGGCTGGCTCACATGCATACCCAGATCGCGCTGCCACCACCCCACATCCCGCCACGCGCCCAGCTTGTACCCCACCGACCGGTATACGCCGACCGGTTCGAATCCCATCGACTCGTGCAGCCCAACACTCCCCGGATTGGGCAGGGCGATCCCGGCAAACATATTGACGTAGCCCAGCAGTTCGAGCGTTGTGAACAGCGACGTATACAGTGCCTTCGCCACTCCCCGTCGTCTGAATCGTTCATCGACATACACCGACACGTCCACTGACCATTGATACGCAGATCGCGCCCGGTGCTGACTGGCGTAGGCATACCCCGCCACCTGCCGATCGATCTCCAGCACTATCCACGGATAATTGACCGTCGTCTGCTCGATCCGCTCCGCCATCTCCTCGATGGTCGGCACCTCGACTTCGAACGAGATCGCCGTATTCGCCACCACCGGCCCGTAGATGTCTAAAATCCCCGCGCTGTCATCCCGACTGGCTTCCCGAATAGTCGTTTTCATTTCTCACCGCCCAACAACAAAGGCCCGGCATGGATACCGCCACACCGGGCCTCGATCATCTCACCAATCAACCCAACGCGCTATTCAATCGTCTCCAGGAACTGCCGTGACATCGCCCCGACATCCGTATCGGTGCGGATGCCGGTCCAGGGGTCGCCCGGCCTCACCAGGTTCGCCACGACGATGCTGGCCCCGTTGAAGATTGCGCTGCGCGCCTCTTTCAGATCGACGCCGCCTGCTGCTGAGATCAGCACCGGGTATTTACTGCGCAGCCGGTTGACGTGTCGATACTGGATTACTATCCCGCGAATCGACTCTTCGTCGCGGCCCCGGTGCAGCACCACCACATCGGGCGGCGAACTGAGTTGCCGCACCACCTTCAGCGGGTCGTCGACGCCCAGCATGTCGATCATCGACACCATGCCCAGTTTCTGGCACGTTTCGACGAACAGCTTCAGCGTGGCAATCGGCGCGCTCCCGACGGCGGTGACTGCCGTCGCGCCTGCCGAGCGAACCATCGCGACTTCTTCTTCTGCGCCATCGGTGATCTTGATATCGGCGACAATCGAACCGCTCCAGAACATGCGGATTGCTCTCAGCCCGGCCAGCCCTTCCCGCTTCATGAAAGGCGTCCCGGCCTCAATCAGAATCCGGTCGCTCTTCACGATCCTGGGCAGGATTTGCCGCACCATTCCCACATCGTTGTTGAAGGCGATCTGTAAGTAACGCTTTCTATCGTCAAGCATCGTGATCGCCTGGTCTTATTCTTCGCCGAGCAGCGCGTTGAAGGCCCTACCTATTTCGGCGGGCATGAACAGTATGATCTTCTCCGAAGGGTCGGCAGCGATATCGCGGATGGTTTGCAGCGTGCGCAGGTGCAGCGCGCCCGGCGTCTTGGCGAGGTTTTCCGCCGCCTGAGCCAGGTTCTCCGAGGCCGACAATTCGCCCTGCGAGTTGATGATCATCGCCCGGCGCTCGCGTTCCGCTTCGGCCTGTTTCGCCATCGCCCGCTTCATCTCGGCAGGCAGTTCGACCTCCTGGATTTTGATCGATTCCACATCGACGCCCCAGCCGCTCGTTTCCGAGTCGACGATGCCCTTGATCGATTCGGCAATCGACTCGCGCTCGGTCAGCACGAAGTCCATCTCCGCGTTGCCGATCACGTCACGCAGGGCCGCCTGCGTATACTGCCGCACCGCGAACTGATGATCCTCGATTTTGATGATCACGTCCTCCGGGCTGACCACCTTGAAGTACACCACCGCATTGACCAGCATCGGGATGTTGTCGCGGGTCATCACTTCCTGGCGTGGGATATCGGCGGTCTTGATCCGCATATCGACCTTGCGCATCGTCTGTAAGACGGGGATGACGAGCGTCAGGCCGGGATCACGCGTGTTTTTGTACTTACCGAGTTGAAACACGACGCCGCGCTCGTATTGATACAGCATACGGATACTGCGCAGCAATATCAACCCGACGACGATGATAAGCCCGATAAAGAAACAACTACCTACGGTAGCAAAACCGGCAAAATTCTCCACCGAAACCTCCAGAAAATAGTCAGAGTGTATACGAACTGCATGCATTGTAGCATAGAAGTGTTAACAGCGCGTCAAGCACAGTGGGCCGAAAAGGGGCTTTCACCGGCTGGTGCTTATATCACCTCACGGGAGGCGGGTGATATACACCGCCGGAACCTCATCGGTAAGCCAGATCATCTCGTTGCTGTGATAAATTGAAAAATGATACACTGTAGTGTAGTATTAAAAAGTATCAACGTACGAATCAGGAAGACAAATGGTAGCTTATCTCCTTGATGAAAATGTCAACGAGTCTGGCAGGGTAAAAGCACACTGTACGGAACTGGGTATCGAAATATACCGGGTTCATGACTTTGGCCTGCTCAGGACCGAGGATCGGATCATCTTCCAGTTTGCGCAGGAACACGGATACGTCATTGTGACGGGGAATATCTATGAGTTTCGCTCGTTTCAAAATGAGGTAAACCGCCGGGGCGAACTTTTCCTCGGTGCGATATACATTCCTCCTCAGTTGCAAAAGAACACCGAGCTGATCATTCGCCGAATCGTTGAAGTTGAGACAGAGGAATACTATTTGGGCGGCGAATGGTGGGTTCGTGAATAAGGGTGGAGGTTGAGATGGTAGATTCAATTGTAATCAGCAACGAGTATATCGTGAAAACACCCGGTATCTGCGGCGGGCGTGCCCGGATCGATGGGACACGGATCGGAGTCGAGGTCATCGCCGGGCTGTACCGGTCTGGCGCGACCGTCGAGCAGATCGCCGACGGGTACAGCGATTCAGGCATCACGCCCGCAAAAGTCCATGCGGCACTGGCCTACTACTACGACAACCAGTCGGAGATCGATGCCATGCTGGATGATATTCAGCAGATGGCGGAGACCGGACAGGCCCAAAACGATCAGCGGCGGGCCGATAAGGGGCTTCCACCGGCTGGCACTTATGTTACGTCACGGGAGGCGGCTGAGATACTGGGGATCGATCATGAATCGCGCTGGGTGGCGCGGCTGTGCCGCAGCGGTCAGCTTGATTGTCGGAAAGTGGGACGGGATTGGCTGGTCAGTCGGCAAAGTGTGGAAGAATACGCGCAGAGTGATCGCAAACCCGGCCCCAGATCGGCGGACAGGTGACTACGAGCTTTCCCATTGGGTGATATACGCCGCCGGGACCTCATCGGCCAGCCAGACCATCTCGTTGCCATGATAAAACGCGACGCCGTCGGCGTGGGCTTCGCGGGCGCGGATCACCAGCACGACGACCTCGTCGCCCTTCCGCGCCCCGACATCCTGCGCGGTCTCGATTTCGGCGGAAAGGTGGACGTACTGCCTGCTCATCGGCTTGAGGCCCTGATCGAGGATCAGCGGTGCGACCCCCGCTGCCGTCCCATGATAGAGCCGTTCGGGCGGCTCGCAGGGAACCTTTTTGATCGTCGTTTTCAGCGTGTGGCCGTAATATGCCCTGATCTTCCCCTCGCGGATTTCGTAGCGCTTTTTGTCGAACCCCTCGACCACCTCCACGATGTCCGCTTCGGTCAGGTCGGCCCATGCCTTGCGATGCCCGCGCAGCCCGTCGAGCAGTTGATCGAGCGGCGTCCAGCCTTCCTCGTCGATTTCGAGTTCGTAGAGCCAGGGCGCGTGTCGCAGCGCGTGGGCAATCGTCTTGCTTAAATGTACAGCGTCGTTTTTGTTCATTATGCTTTTAGATTGCTCCCACAGTAGCCGCATTTCGCCGATTTCGCCGTGATCCACTGCACCGTATCGGCGGCGGTCGGCGCATTGCAAAACGGGCATTGAGCCGGAAGCCAGCTTGTATCATACCCGCCAAACGTCGATTGGAATTCCTGCATATCGCTCAGCCGCTGCTGCACGGAACGCCAGTTGTGATACCCTTTGCTGACCGAGTTCCCCAGGGCTTCCTGCGCTTCTTCGAAGCGGCCTACTTTGCCATAGGCCAGCGCCAGATTGCTGTAGGTTGTCCCGGACTGAGAGCCATCCCGCACGGCCTCCTCCAGCAGTTCGATGGCCCGCATGGGCTTGTCACGGAAGACATATAACGCGCCCAGACTGGCTAACGTAAGTTCGTCGCCGGGACTGTATTTGAGCGCCATCTCATAGCAGGCTTCGGCCTCGTCGAGGTTTTCGAGCATGCGCTGGGTGATACCGTAATAACGCCACGCCACGACACTGGTTTTATCCGCCTTGATCGATTTCTCATGGGCTTCCAGTGCTTTGTCATAACGCTTTAATTGACTGTAGGCATATCCCAGTGTGGCATAGACCCGGGCTTCATCGTAAACTTTGATCCCCTTTTTCAGCCCGGCTTCGCACTCCTCAACGACCTTCAAATAGTCTCGATCTCGATCAGCTTTGAATGCTTCCCTGATATGTTCATCTCCCCGTGCCATATTATCCTTCCCCATCGACTGGTCTGGTTGTAGTGCTTGCTATGCGTTCCACAGGAGAATCGTTATCACCTCGATCTGTACTGAACAGTCTGCGCCATGTATACCATACCAGCCACCCTAATACCACCGCGCTGAATAAGCCCGGTGCGCTCGTCCCCATCCACTGGATCAGCGATCCGCCCAGCGCCGGAGCGATTACACGTGTGGCGCTTTCCAATGATGTCTGTATGCCGAGGATACCGCCCACTTCGTCGGGATCGACCGCCTTGGTGACCGCGCTCCGCAGCACCGTGCTCAATATTCCACCTGCTATCGACATCGGGGTCAGCGCGATGATCAGCACGGGGACACTCGGGGCGAAGGCCCAGCCCAGCGAAGCCGCTACCATCAGGATGATCGAGATGAAGATCAGCCGGTTCTCGCCGTAGCGTTTCGTCAGCGGCCCGATTATCGCACCCTGGACGACCACCAGGATCACCCCCGAATAGGCGAGCAAATAGCCGGTTGTCTGCGCATCGAGATTGAATCGTTTCAGCGCGTACAGGCTGAAGATTGTCGTCAGCAGCGCGAAGGCCAGCCGGAAGAATAAGCTGATTGTCAGCAGCGTTCCAACCACCGGTCGGTTGAGCGAGTCACGCAGTGCACTAAAGTCGAACCCGGATCGCGCCGATGCCCGTTCCCCGTTTGCCGACATCTGATCGTGGGTCAGCGATTCGGGCAGGAAGGCGAGCACCCCCAGCCAGTTGATCGCCGCCAGTCCTGCCGCCACCAGCGCCGGGACGTGATACCCCCACTGGCTCAGGAAGCCGCCCACTGCCGGGCCAAACACGAACCCAAACCCGAAGGCCGCGCCGAGCAGCCCCAGCCCGCGCGCCCGGTTCTCCTCGTCGGTCACGTCGGTCATGTAGGCCTGGGCGACCGAGACGTTGCCCCCGAACAACCCGTCGAGGATGCGGCTGACAAACAATACTCCGACGACCGCTACGTTCAACCGCAGCGCTTCCGGCCCCCCGGCGATCAACTCTCCCAGCGGCTCGGCAAAACCGAGGATCAGGAAGCCGATCACCGTCCCGGCGATGCTCACCAGCAGCAGCGGTCGACGCCCGTAGCGGTCGGAGAGCCGTCCCAGCACCGGGGCACCAATCAGCTGTGTGGCGGCATACGATGCAACCAGCAGCCCGGTCACAAAGTCGCTTGCCCCATACGCTTCGGCATAGTAGGGCAGCAGCGGGAGGATCAGGCCAAAGCCAAGTAAGTCGATGAACACAACCAGGAAGATGTTGATCTGTCGGCGTTTATCCAGGAGGATGTTCTCCTTAGATGATGATTGATATCAGGATATCAGGCATTCCGCAGGATGAATCCTGCGGCTACAATTGGCGACCTCCGGTTACGGCGTTGACGCCCGCCACCGGCAGTGCTTAGTCGACCGCAGGTCGACGTCGAATTTTTAGCCTGGGGATTTATCCCCAGGTAATCGTCAGGTTGATAGCAAATCCCGCACCGCCGCCTCGACTCGCGGATACTCGAACTCGAAGCCCTCCGCCTGCAACCGGCGCGGCACCACGTACTGACCCTCCAGCACCACCGAGGCGACTTCGCCCAGTGCCAGCTTCAACGCAAACGCGGGGACGGTGATAAACGCCGGGCGCTTCATCACCTGGCCAATAATCGAGGCCAGCGCGTGGTTGGGCACCGGCCCCGGCGCGGTCAGGTTGTACACGCCCCGGCTCCCCGGCGTCTCGATCAGCCAGCGGATCGCCCGCACCACGTCGCGGATGTGAATCCACGAAATCACTTGCTCGCCGCTGCCCAGCGGCCCGCCGACGAACAATCGGAAGGGCAGGATCAGGCTGAGGAACGCGCCGCCTTCCATGCTGAATACCACCCCCGTACGGATGATCGCCGTGCGGATGCTGACGTTGGCGATTGATTTTTCCCACGCGGCAGCCACATCCGAAACGAACCCGCTGCCCTTTGCCGCCGACTCGTCGAGCGGCTCGTCGCCGCGCGGCCCGTAATATCCCACTGCCGACATCTGGATCAGCACCCCGGGCTTGTCTCTGGACGATTCGATGGCTTCCAGCACCGCCCGGCCTGCATTCAGGCGGCTCTCCAGAATGCGATGCTTCCGCTCGTCAGTCCAGCGGGGTGGGGGGAATCGATCCCCGCCGATGCTCTCCCCGGCCAGGTTGACCACCGCCGCAGCGCCTTCGGTCAGATGGCCCCATCCCGCCGCCGACTGCGCATCCCATTCTTCGATCTGCACCCCCGCCGGGAACGTCCCCGCGTGTTTTGCAGGATTCCGGCTGAGGACGATCACCTCGTAATCGGGGGCCAGTTCCGCGACCAGCGCCCGCCCGATCAACCCCGTGCCGCCCGTGATGATCACTCGCTTTGTCGATGTCATGATCCACCCCCGATTGAATTTTACACCGATTCGATTTTTTGGGAGATCGGTTCCGTGTGGATGTCAACCCGGTGCAGCAGTTCGATCGCCGGTAGGGGCGACGATGTTTTGCTGCAAGCAAAACTAAAAAGCAACTGAAAATCAGTTGCCGACACGATGTGGTCGCCCGCTCCAATCGTTTCTTGCTTGATCCGATTCTCGCGATTCGAGTCCTGCCTTATGGATGTTTCGCCTCATGTAAAACTCACGAGCAGTGCGACACAGTGGGAGGATGCAACTAAACAAAAAGCCCCGCGATCTACATCGCAGGGCTTTGATTGTCCGGGTGCGTCCCCTCACAACCGTACCCGGTACAGGAGAAGTTCATGCAGTATAACAATGGACGATTTCAAAGGTTACGACAAATCGCCTAGAAGTGATTTTTTTTAAGGTAAGCGTCGATTCCCCTCGCCGCCTCGCGGCCTTCTTGCAGCGCGTAGACCACCAGTGACGCCCCACGTTTGGCATCGCCTGCGGCGAAAACACCCTCGACATTGGTCATATAATTCTCATCGACGGCGATGCTGCCCCGCGCGTCGAGTTCGACTCCCAGTTCGGTCACCGGGCCGTCGTGCTGCGGATGGACGAATCCCATCGCCAGGATCACGAGGTCGGCGTCGATGGTGAACTCCGACTTCGGCACTTCGCTCATCTGGAAGCGCCCGTTTTTGTCCTTGTTCCACTCAACCTTGACTAACTCCAACTGTTTGACGCTGCCGTTGTCCCCGCCGATGAAGCGTTTGGTCGAGACGGCAAACATCCGCTCGCAGCCTTCTTCGTGGGAACTGGATGTCTTGTAGAGGCGCGGCCATAAGGGCCAGGGCTGAGTCTCCTCGGTACGGTGATCGGGCGGCTTGGGCAGAATCTCAAGCTGGGTGACGCACTTTGCGCCCTGCCGGTTGGCCGTCCCGACACAGTCCGCGCCGGTATCGCCGCCGCCGATCACGACGACGTTTTTGTCCAGCGCAGCAATCAACTCCTCCGGGGGGACTTTGTCGCGGCGGACAAGCCGGTTTTGCATGAACAGGTAATCGACGGCCTGGTGGATGCCCTTCAGTTCGCGCCCCTCGATGCTCAGGTCGCGCGCCTCGCGGGCACCGATGGTCAGGCAGATCGCGTCGAAGGCTTTTTGCAGCTTCTCGACCGAAATGTCAACCCCGACGCGGGTGCTGGTCTGGATCGCGATCCCCTCTTGCAGCAGGATTTCCATCCGCCGGTCGATGAAGCTCTTGTCGAGCTTGAAGTCGGGAATGCCGAAGCGCAGGTACCCGCCGATGCTGTCGGCGGCTTCGAAGATGACCACCGAGTGCCCGCGCTTGTTGAGAATATCGGCGCAGGCGAGTCCCGCCGGGCCACCGCCGACCACGGCGACGCGCTGGCTGGTTCGGGTTTTCGGTGGGCGGGGTTTGACCCAGCCCTGTTCGAAAGCATGCTCGATGACGGCCAGTTCATTCTGCCGGATCGTCACCGGGGCGTCGTTGATCGAAAGCACGCACGAGGATTCACACGGGGCCGGGCAGACTCGACCGGTGAACTCCGGGAAGGTATTGGTTTCTTCGAGTATCTCGTAGGCGGCTTTCCAGTCGCCCTTGTAGAGCTTGTCCTGCCATTCGGGGATTTTACTGCCGACCGGGCAGCCCCAGTGACAGAAGGGGACGCCGCAGTCCATGCAGCGCGAGGCCTGCGCCCGCCGCTGATCGTCGGGCAGGCGCTGCTCGACTTCGCCGTAGTCCTGAATGCGCTCCTCGACCGGGCGGTAGCCCGACTCGACGCGTGGGACTTTCAAGAAACCTTTTGGATCGGCCATGTGTTCTGTCCTTCCATGTCCTTGTCTGACGGGCTATCGGGTCAATTAACCCGGTAACGGTCCCCTGGCCCTACAGTCCATCTCTCCCCCAAACTTGGGGGCGAGTGGGCTGGGCAGTTTTTTGAATCAAATCTTACGATTCGCTCCCCTGCCCCATATCTGCCCCCTGAAAGGGGGAAGTGGCGGGGCGCAGCCCCGTCGAAGGGGGTTGGGGGAAGTGGGCGACACAGAACGTCGCCTGGCGAACTGAGGTTCGTGAGCGAACCGAAGATTCGGCAAAGGGGGCAATGGTGTTGGTGCCATAATCGCCCATCCTAATAAATCTCCCCCAACCGTTCCGCCTTGCTGATATTCTCAAGCTGCCGCTTCGTCTCTTCGAGCTTCATCTCCTGCAGCGCCCGCTTGTATTCGAGCGGCATCACCTTGATGAACTTCGGCATGAACTCGTGCCAGTTTTCGAGTACGTGTTCTGCGACCGGGCTGCCGGTGTAATCAACGTGTTTTTCGAGCAGCGTCTTGACAAAGTGCTGATCCTCATACTCGAAGATGGGAGTCAATTCGACCATACCGCAGTTGCAGAAATAGGCGAACTTGCCGTCGGTGTTGAGAATGTAGGCGATCCCGCCGCTCATCCCGGCGGCGAAATTCCGCCCCACCGAGCCAAGCACGATCAGCCTGCCGCCGGTCATGTATTCGGCGCAGTGATCGCCCGTCCCCTCGACGACGGCGACCGCCCCGGAGTTCCGCACGCAGAAGCGCTCCCCGGCCATACCCCGGATGAAGGCTTCGCCGCCCGTCGCGCCGTAGAGCACCGTGTTGCCGATGATGATGTTCTCCTCGGCGTCGAACTGGCTGCCTTCGGGTGGCATGGCGATCAACCGTCCACCGGAAAGCCCCTTGCCGAAATAGTCGTTGGCGTCACCGCTCAGCCGGAACGTGACCCCCTTCGCCAGGAACGCCCCGAAGCTCTGCCCCGCACTGCCATCGAAAGTGACCTGGATCGTGTCGTCGGGCAGGCCGTCTTCGCCGTAGCGACGCGAAATCTCGCTGGACAGCATCGCCCCGACCGCGCGGTCGGCGTTGCTGATCGGCAGCCGGATCGACACCTGGTCGCCGAATTCCAGCGCGGGCTGCGCCTGCTCGATCAACTGGCGGTCGAGCACGTCGAGGTTGTGACGCTGTGGTTCGGAGCAGCAGACCTTTTCCTCTGCCGGGTCGATGGGCTGGTAAAGGATGCGGCTCAGATCGATGGTGTTGGCCTTCCAGTGATCGCTCTCCCGCTGCACCAGCAGGTCGGTGCGCCCGATCAGGTCGTCGAATTTGGCGATGCCCAGTTGGGCCATGATCTCGCGGATTTCCTCGGCCATGAACATGAAGTAGTTGACGAGATGTTCCGGCTTGCCAGCGAAGCGGCGTCGAAGTTCCGGGTCCTGTGTCGCCACACCGACCGGGCAGGTGTTCCTGTGACACTTGCGCATCATGATGCAACCCAGGCTGATCACCGTTGCCGTGCCGAACGCGAATTCCTCCGCGCCGAGCAGCGCCGCCAGCACCACGTCCCGACCGGTCTTGAGCTGCCCGTCGGTTTGCAGGCGGGTGCGTGTGCGCAGTCCGTTCAGCACCAGCGTTTGATGTGTTTCCGCGATGCCCAGTTCAAAGGGCAGCCCGGCGTGTTTGATCGAGCTTTGCGGGCTGGCCCCGGTGCCGCCGTCGTAGCCGCTGATCACAATCGTATCGGCGTAGGCTTTGGCGACCCCGGCGGCGATTGTCCCGACGCCGTTCTCCGAGACCAGCTTTACGCTGATCCGGGCTTGGGGGTTTGCGTTCTTCAAATCGAAGATCAGTTGGGCCAGGTCTTCGATGGAGTAGATGTCATGATGCGGCGGCGGCGAGATCAGCGTCACGCCCGGCGTCGAGTGGCGAGTCCTGGCGATCACTTTGTCGACTTTGTAGCCGGGAAGCTGCCCGCCCTCGCCGGGCTTCGCCCCCTGTGCGATCTTGATCTGCAACTCGTCGGCGTTGACAAGATAATTGGAGGTGACACCAAATCGACCAGAAGCCACCTGCTTGATCGCGCTGCGCACCCAGGTGCCATCAGGCCGGGGCCTGTAGCGGGCGGGGTCTTCGCCGCCTTCGCCCGAATTGCTCCGCGCGCCGAGGCTGTTCATCGCGGCGGCGATGGCTTCGTGAACATCGGCGCTCAACGACCCGAACGACATCGCCCCGGTCGTCAGCCGTTTGACGATCTCCTCCGCCGGTTCGACATCCTCAATCGGGATTGGCGTTTGTTCTTTGAAGTCAAGCAGCCCGCGAATCACGTGCGGGTGCTGGTTGAATTTATTGACGTGATCGGAGAACTGTTTGTATTTCTCGTAATCGCCGGTGCGAACCGCCCACTGTAATAAGTAGATCGCCTCCGGGTTCCAGGCGTGGCGCTCGCCGCCCTTTCGGAACCGGTAGACGCCGTCCGAGGGCAGCAGGGTAGGGGGATCATCGTAGGCCAGCGAATGACGCATCAGCGCCTCCTGTGCGATCTCCTCCAGCCCGATCCCCCCGATCCGCGATTCGGTGCCGGTGAAATGCCTGTCGACCAGTTCCTGACCGAGACCCACCGCCTCGAAAATCTGCGCCCCGCGATAGCTTCTCAGCGTCGAGGTGCCCATCTTCGAGAGCACTTTCAGCAGTCCCTTTTCCACCGACTTGATGTAATTCTGCTCGGCCCTGGTGGTGGTCATCTCTTCGCCGAGTTTCCCCTCGCTGACAAGGTTGTGCAGCGATGCGAACGCGCCGTAAGGGTTGATCGCGCCCGCGCCGTAGCCGAACAGCAGCGCGAAGTGCATCACCTCGCGGGCTTCGGCAGTCTTGACGATCAGGCCGACTCTGAGCCGCTTCTGGACTCTTGTCAGGTGATGGTGAACGGCGGAGCAGGCCAGCAGCGAGGGGATCGGGGCGTTCTTCTCGTTGACCCCCCGGTCGGATAGGATGATGAACGTATATCCCTCGTCGACCTTTGCCTCGACATCGGCGCAGAGTTTGTCGAGCGCCTTTTCGAGTCCCGCCGGGCCGTCGTCAGCAGGAAAAACCATCTGGAAGGTGGCGGTTTCGAAGCCCTTTTTGTCGAAGCCCTTGATCGCATCGATCCCCGCGTTGCTGATCACCGGGTGCCTGAGCTTGATCATCTCCGCGTGTTCGGGCATTTCGTCGAGTAAATTCTGCCGCTGCCCGATGTAGCTGGTCAGGGTCATGACGAGGCGCTCGCGGATCGGGTCGATGGGCGGGTTGGTCACCTGTGCGAACACCTGCTTGAAATAATTGAATAGGGGCTGCGGCAGATCGGAGAAGACCGCCAGCGGCGTGTCGGTGCCCATCGAGCCGGTCGGTTCCTGTCCATCGGTCGCCATCGGGATTAATATGTCCTCGATATCCTCGCGGTTGTAGCCGAAGGCAAGCTGCATCTCGAACAACTGCTCCTCCGGCATCCCGACCGCCGTCGGGCGCTGCACGGGGATGTCTTCCAGGTTGACCCGGTTGTTCTCCACCCATTCGGCATAGGGTTGCTTATGGCTGACCCCCTGCTTGATCTCCTCGTCGGGGATGATGCGGCCCTCCCCGGTATCGACGAGGAGGAGTTTTCCGGGCATCAGGCGGCCTTTATAGGCGATCTGCTCCGGCGGGAAATCCTGCACGCCGACCTCCGACCCCATCACGATCAGGTCGTCGTTGGTGACCACGTAGCGCGAGGGGCGCAGGCCGTTGCGGTCGAGCGTGCCGCCGACATAGCGGCCATCGCAGAAGATCATCGACGCCGGGCCGTCCCAGGGTTCGATCATCGTCGAGTGGTATTCGTAGAAATATTTGAGGTCTTCGGGGATCGGGTTCAGCTCGTTCCACGATTCGGGGATGAGCATCATCAGCGCGTGGGGCAGAGATCGCCCGGTCATGACCAGTAGTTCGAGCGCATTGTCGAACGAGGCCGAGTCCGATTTGCCCGGCTCGATGACCGGGATCAGCTTCTCGATGTCGTCCCCGAACAGCGGCGAGGCGAAATCGCGCTCGCGGGCGTGCATCCAGAAGCGGTTGCCCTTGATCGTGTTGATCTCCCCATTGTGGGCCATGATCCGGTACGGGTGCGACAGCGCCCACGAGGGAAAGGTGTTGGTGCTGAACCGGGAATGCGTCAGCGCGATGGCGCTCTCGATCCGCTCGTCTTGCAGTTCGGGATAATAATGGCGAAGCTGTCCGGGCATCAGCATGCCCTTGTAGACGACCGTCCTGTTCGAAAGGTTGGTGAAGTGGAACAGGCTTTTCTGCTCGATCTTCTTCGACTCGCGCACCGCTTTTTCGACCAGCTTGCGGGCGATGTAGAGCTTGCGGCCCAGTTCGTCAGGGGTCAGGTCGGTTTTCCCGGTGACGAACACCTGCCGGATGACCGGCTCGCCCCGCCTCGATATTTCGCCAATGACGGAATTATCGGTCGGGATGTCGCGCCAGGCGATGACAGTCAGCCCTTCGGCCTTGACGATCTTTTCGAAGAGCTTGCAGCACTCGTCGGCTTCACTGGCTTTCTGGGGTAAAAAAACAATCCCCGTGCCGTACTGTCCAGGCGCGGGGATTGAAGGTATGAGACTCTCGTAAAATTGTTGGGGGATTTGGAGCATGATGCCCGCGCCGTCGCCGGTCTTATTGTCGGCGCTTTCGGCTCCGCGATGCGTCATCCGTTCCAGCACGTCGAGGCCGCGCCGGACGATCTCGTTCGACTTCTGGCCCTTGATATGCGCCACAAAGCCGATCCCGCAGGCGTCGTGCTCGTTGGCGCTGCTGTACAGTCCTTGATTGTGTGGATAGGCAACACGCATCATCCGCTTCCTTCGACACTGTTTCGAGTTGTGACGGTAGCCCCGAACGAGTCGGGTATCATGCCATATAATCTGTCCTGCCGGGATATTAAAACCACTTTGTCAATATTCAGGCTCTTCCTGGCCTGCTGACAAAGTGAGTCGCTCGGACGCCGGTGCTTTGCGCTTGAGAACCATCCCGAATTAAGGGGATGATAATACGGCAAAGCGTCAGGATTGCCAAATAAACATCGACAACCGTGTAGCACAAACCGCCTGACAAGGCGGTGAGGATCAGTATATGAAAAATCAATACGAGAGGGTAGTACCCGAATGGGTAGTATTACGGTTCGAGACTTGATCGCCCCCCACTTGTCGATGATCCCGCGTGGATTTCAGCCGGTGAAACAATTCGATCCGGGGGGTGGGGCGACCCTTGTGGTCGCCCATTTGATTAGTCCCTTTAGGGCGTTGAGGACCGAAGGTCCGAAACAGAAAACCACCAGCTATGCTGGTGGAAGCCAAAAACTTATAGAAA
>JAFGOY010000036.1 GCA_016926255.1 Anaerolineae bacterium
AATTGAAGCCACTGCGGGTATAGTTCAGCGGTAGAACGTCAGCTTCCCAAGCTGAATGTCAGGGGTTCGAGTCCCCTTACCCGCTTATCGTTTATCCAAAACTGATGCAAAACCGGCATCAGTTTTTATTTTTCACTGCCCTCCTCGATCATCATCCGCGCTGCCCGGCGAGCCAGTTCGACCGCATAATTCGTTCCTCGATCCCAGGGATACACCTGGCTCATCGAAACAAAATAGAGTCCCCCAATCGGTGTGTGGATATCGGGTATGTTCTGCGAGTGATTCACGAAAGGCACCGGCTGGCTGTATGGCGCGCGGAACAACCACTGCTTGCGGATCCAATCCGGCGAGAAATCCGGGTTGACCTGTTTGAGCGAAGCCAGAAAACGTTGGGACAATTCTTCCTCGCTCATCTGGAAATGTTCGTGATCGACCGGCAGGTAATCCCCAAGGTAGACGATATGATCACCGCCATAGTGTTCTTTTGAGAGGTAGTTGGTATGTTCGACCAAAGCCAGGAATGGGAAGGGATTCTCCTGCTTGACCGGGCTTCTGGCTGGCAGATTTAGCCAGTATGTGCCATCGGCCATCAACTGCCGGTCTAGGGCAAGGATCAACGCCAGCGATCCCAGGCTGCGCAGTGCGCCAACCTTCCGGGCGTAGTCTTCGGGCAGATCGGGCACAAGTTTCAACAGCGCGTTGGGCGCGGTCGTACACATCACCCGGTCGAAGTGTTCCCGCCTGCCGTTTACTTCAATGTCCAGCCCGCCCGCTTGACCCGGCACGATCTGCTCGACCGGGCTGTCGAGGGCGATCACCCCACCCCGGTTGGTCACCGCTTCGGCCAGATCATCCAGCATCGCCTGGAACCCGCCGACATAGGTGCCAAGCTGCGCGGTTCGCTTGTAGGCCCGCGCCCACATCCAGGCCATATTGACCTGGTCGTAGAGCGGCCCAAACTTCCCGATCAGCAGTGGACGCCAGATCATCTCATGGGCGGATTTCCCCGTCCAGCGAGGGAGCCACTCGTCGGCGGTGTATTTTTCCAGTGAGAGGCCGTTCGCGTACATCTTCAGCAGCACCCCGACCAGCCCAAACCTGATCTTATCGATCAGTGACAGGTCGGGCAGCCGCAGTACGTTGACAGTACGTGAGAGGGTCGCATTTTTGACCACCGGGGCATCCAGCGGATAAATTCCATTCTCGTGCCACAGGCTTGTCCTGGGGCTGTAAAAACGGACTTTATCGCCCTTCCCGATCTCGTCGATCAGTCCCAGTATGTCCCGGTCGGTATAGAACCAGTGATGATAGAACTTCTCCAGCGACCATTCCCAGGCGGGATCGGTGAAGCCCGCCGCCAGCCCGCCGACAACTGCCCCGCTTTCGTAGACAACGACTTCGTGACCCTCAGCCGCCAGATCATAGGCAGCTGCAAGTCCGGCTGCCCCTGCTCCAATGATGGCAATTCGCATTTCGATTGTCCCTTGTTCAAATGATTAATCAGGTATTCAGGCTTATTCAGACTCGACGGATTTCAGCATCTTCGCGGCATCTGTAGCGCGAGAGAAGTCACGCCACTTGATCCCCTGCTGCGTCATATAGTAGAAACCAAGCAAAGTGATCGGGAACCACAGAGCCGCATGCAGCACCAGCGTATAGGCGGCGGCGATATTCTCCCCTACCCCGAACGCCTTTAGAATTTCGATCCCCGGCTCGTCGAACGTCCCGACATAGCCCGGCGAACTGGGGATCGTCGTCGCCAGGTTGACCACCGCCGTCATCAACATCAACACAAAGAAGCTCACCTTGAAATCGAAGGCATGCATCACGAACCAGTATTTCGTCGTTTCGGTCAGCCAGATCAACGTTGATGAAACCAGCGTCATCAGCAGTTCGCGCGGGCCGCGCAGCGAAGCCAACCCGTCGAGAAAACGGTCAGCCTGAGTCAGCGTGAACTCCTGAGCCTTTCCATCGGGCAGGATCGCCTCGAAAATCCTTGTGTACAGTCGGCGGGTAAATTCCGGCTTCAGTGCCAGCAGGATAAAGACGATCAACGCGCCGAAGAACAGCACCGTCATCCAGATCACTATTCGATCATAAGGCGGCGGCACAGGCGCAAAAGGCAGCGCCACGAAAACAAAAATCAACATCACCAGCCCATCGAACAACCGCTCCACGACAATCGTCGCCAGCGAAGCACTGATCTTCACGTCGTCGTTACGTTCCAGGACATACGCGCGAATCACTTCACCGGCCCGGAATGGGTAGACATTGTTCCCCATATATCCGATTACCACGACCGGGAACAACCTCGACAGCTTGACCGATTTGATCGGCCTCAGCAGGTAGTGCCAGCGCCATGTCCGCGCCCACACCGCGACAAAGTAGACCGCCACTCCCGGCACGATCCACCAATAGTTGGCTCCTTTAAGATCAACCCATACAGCGTCCAGGCTCAACCCATCCAGCGCTAAATAGAGAAAAAACGCACTGATAATCAGCCCCAGGATCAATAGAAGCCAGCGTCGCCAGGATCGCATTAAGATTTCACCCCATTTCAATATTGTTCGATTCAATCACCGGGCACGATTGTACCATGCCGGGCAGCCGCCTGCTGCCCACACCGGATGCATCCACCCAGTTCTTTTATACACAGCTGCTTGCCCCAACGAGTAACCAATGATAGACTGGCTTCATTGGAAGCTCATATCAGTCGTTCCAGTTTTATAGATAAGGGTAACAGACAATGGGTGTCAGCAATTATGTCAAACAGGAATTGGCCCGGCTGAAGGACGAAAATGCAGACCTCAAAGAGGAAGTCTACAGCCTCCGCCAGTATATTGAGGCGATCCAGACCATTATGGAAACCATTGATGCGTTCAATCCCGGTGAGGATATTATCTCACTCCTCGACCGCATCCTCTACAACGGGCTGACGGTCATTCGCGCCCAGGAAGGCTCTCTCCTCGTCCTCGACGAAGATACGGACGAACTGGTATTTGTTCTGTCGAGAGGGCGCTATGCGATGCAGCTAACTGGTCGGCGGATGCCTGCCGATAAAGGTGTGGCCGGTTGGGTCGTCGCTAACAAGCAGCCGACCATTGTAAACAACGCCCGCGCCGATGACCGTTTCTATGCCGGGATCGACCAGTCCATTGATTTCCAGACGCGAGCGATCCTCGCCGCCCCCATCTACGGCGGCAACCGGGTGCTGGGCGTGCTTGAGGTGATCAACAAGCAAGATGGTATGCCCTTCAACGATTTGGACCGGACGATCTTATCACTGCTGTGTCGTTTTGCCGGGGAATTTTTGCATTTGATGGTTCAGCAGGAGAACGAACAGGACGATTGAGGCCAGCGTCGTAGTCTGGATTGTCCCCACCAAGAGAAGACTTATCCATGCAATGTGAGCAGGTAAAATCCTGCTCCTTTTTATCTCCCCGGTAATAAATCCTTTTTGCCCCTCCAATCTTTGTCAGGGTAGTTGCATAGCCTGTCAAGCAATGCTATAGTGCTGTTAGTTCCACCTGGTTTCATGTCATTGGAGGCATTAAATGACCATTCTAGTGCGTCGTATGGCACTCTATATCACCGGGGTATTGGTAGTAGCGATCCTGTTGTCTGGCTGCACGTTGGCCGGGGCAAACGAGGCGCCTCTGCTCACACCGGTCGGCCCAACTGCTACCCCAAATCTAGGTGGTGGTCAGGAAACAACCGCATTGCCTGAACCAACCGAAATGCCTCAGACTGACGTGTTCGGCACCCAGACCGCTATGGCACCCACTCCCGAACCGGAGCCAATCGAAGAAGCAACCGAAGAACCGTCCGAAGGTGCAATTGAAGAGCCAACCGAAGAAACAGCAGCAGAGGAAGAGACTACCACTGAACCCGAAGTCACTGCCGAACCGGCAACCGCCGGTGGAGACTGCACCCACACGGTTGCATCAGGCGAGAACCTCTACCGCATTGCCCTGAAATACGGGCTGACCACCCAGCAGCTTGCCGACGCGAACGGTATCACTGATCCAAACGCGATCCAGGTCGGGGCCGTGCTTTCGATCCCCGGTTGCAGCATAGAATCAGCCGGGACTGAGGCCCAGGGTGATACAACTGCCGCTGGTGGCACGACCCACACCGTCCAGGCCGGTGAAAATCTATATCGTATCGCCCTCCAATATGGCCTGACCTGGGAAGAACTCGCCAGCCACAACGGGATCACCAACCCGGACGCTATCGTTGTCGGGCAGGTGCTCAATATTCCCGAATAGGCGGCCTTTATTCAATCCGATCTTCAGGGCTATTGGTGTCCATCGCCAATAGCCTTTTACTTTTACCGAAAGGATTTATCCCGATGACTGAGGAACAGGTCGTCCACGAGGAAACGATATATGAAGGCCGCGTGGTCAATCTCTACGTCGAGACAATCGATCTGGGCGGGCAGATGTTTGAGCGCGAGATCATCCGGCACAGCGGCGCGGTGGCGATGGTACCCATCGACGAGCAGGGCCAGGTCTATCTTGTCGAGCAGTACCGTTCTGGGGCGCGCAAGCGGCTCCTCGAACTCCCCGCCGGGGGTCTCGAACCGGGCGAAGAACGCGAAGTCTGTGCCCGCCGCGAGCTTCAGGAGGAGATCGGCCAGTACCCGGAGACGATCACCGAGTTGGGTAGCTTTTACGTCGCGGCTTCGTACACGACGGAATACATCACCATCTATCTTGCCGAAGGGCTGCGCCCCTCAGTCCGTGAAGGCGACATCGACGAGGAAATCACGGTTCGATCCATGCCCTTCGACGAGGCACTTCAACTCGCGCTGACCAACCAGATCGCCGATAGCAAAACGCTAATTGGGCTGGTCTGGGCCGCCCGTCACCTCGGCAGGCTGGGCCAATCCTAACCCGTCACGCACCTTGATCGCCCCCTGTGGGGGAGATGGGCGACCGCAGGTCGCTCAGAGGGGGTGATCCTTCACGCACAAAGCCAAGTCCCGTTCGTACGGGCATAGCGCGCTGTGCCCGCCGCCCAATCATCAAATTACCAACGCTTCTGCCAGCACCTCAATCGGATGCAGCGCCCGACGACCCGTCGTATGCGCGATCTGCTCCCGGCACGACGTTCCCGCCGCACAGATGATTGTCTCCGGGGCGGCGGCCCGTATCGCCGGGGCCAACGACATTTCGGCCAGTTGGATCGAGAGATCGTAGTGCTCCTTCTCGTACCCAAACGATCCGGCCATCCCGCAGCACCCCGATTCGATCACCTCGACCGTGCAGTTGGGGATCATCCGCAGCAACCCAACCGTCTCCTTGATGCCGAAGATCGATTTCTGCTGGCAGTGCCCGTGAAACAGCACCCGGCGCGGCTTCCCGTCGAAAGTCAGCCCGATCTGCCCCGCGCTCAACTCCTTGAATAGGAACGCATCGATCATCGACACGCCTTCCGCGACGAGCCTCGACTCCTCGCCAGGGGCGAGATCGCGGTACTCGTCGGCCAGCATCGCCATGCAGCTTGGTTCGCAGCCCACAATCGAGACACCTTCCCGCACATAAGGAGCCAGCAGCCCGACGTTGTGCCTTGCCAGCCGCACCGCTTCTTTCAGCAGCCCTTTCGATACCGCCGGACGTCCGCAGCACTTCTTTTCTTTGAGCAATATCGGGGTGTAACCCGCCGCCTCAAGCACCTTTACCGCCGCCTGCCCGATCTGCGGATCGTTGTGCTCCATGAAGGTGTCGTGGAACAGCACCACTGGCTTCCTGATGGCCCCACCGGGCTGCTCACCGTGATCCTCCCGGAACTGCCTTGAGAACGATTTCGGTGCGTAGCGCGGGAATTCCCGCTCCGGGTGGATGCCCAGCGCGGACAGCGCCAGTTTCCCCGGCCCGTCGAATACCCGGTTAGCAAGTAGCGCAAACGGCTGTGCAATCTGGTCCCACTGCGCGATATTTCCGAACAACCACGACCGGATCGGTACGCCGTGTTCCTGCTGGTAGTTGAACAGGAACTCCGCCTTGAGCCGAGCCATGTCCACCGCCGACGGGCATTCGCTCTTGCAGGCATGGCACGAGAGGCACAGGTCGAGCACATCGTATAATCCCCGCGAGGTCATCCCGTCCGGCCCCAGCAGCCCCATCATCGCTGCCCGAAGCATGTTGGCCCGACCGCGCGTGCTGTGCGCCTCGTCGCGTGTCGCCTGGAACGAGGGGCACATCACGCCATCATCAAGCTGGCGGCAGACCGCTGCTCCATTGCACATCTCGACCGCCCCCGCGAAGCCGCCATCGGCCTCGAAGCTGAACACCGTATCGGTGAGTTCGTAGGGCGTCGCGTAGTCGCTGCCATAACGCAGCAGCGATTGATCGTCCATCGGCGGTGCGTCGAACATCTTGCCGGGGTTCATCAGGTTGCCGGGATCGAAGGCGTGTTTCACTTCACGAAACGCCTTGATCAGTTCCGGCCCGAACAGCAGTTTGCTGAACTCCCCCCTGGCGATCCCTTCGCCGTGCTCGCCGCTCGTCGTGCCTCCGTACTTCAACACCAGTTCCGCCGATCTCCCGGCGATCTGCCGCATCTGCCTGATCCCCTCATCAGTCTTGATATTCACCACCGGTCGGATGTGCATGCATCCGGCGCTGGCATGGGCATAGACCGCCATCCGCCCCACGCCGACCGCCTGCGCATAATCGCCTATCTCCTGAACATAATCGGCCAGGTGTTCGACCGGCACCGCCGCGTCCTCGATGGTCGGGATCGGCTTGGCGTCGCCCCGATTGCTCATCAGGATGCCCAGCCCGACTTTCCGCGCGGCCCATACCACGTTCTGATCGGCGGGCTTTTTGACCACCACCACCGATCCGCTGTGCGCATCCCGTGTCAGGATGTTTTTCAGCGCCTCCACCCGATCCGCCAGCAGCCGCTCGTCGTCCCCGGCATACTCGACCATCAGCACCGCTTCCGGGTCACCCTCGATGAAGGTCAGCAGGTGTTTGTATTCCAGCCTGCCGCGCGTCAGGTCAAGCAGCATCCTGTCGACCATCTCGACGGCATATGGATCGCTTCCCAGAATGGCAGGGACGGCGGCGAGCGCCGCGCCAATTTCGGCGTAATGCACCAGCACCAGCCACTTGACTTTCGGCACCGGGACGAGGTTCAGCGCCGCCTCGCTGATGATCCCCAGCGTTCCCTCCGACCCGGCGATCAGTTCCGCGAGGTTCGGCGATTGGGCCGCCGCCAGCCGGTTGAGGTTGTAGCCCGCCACATGCCGAAAAACACGCGGGTAGCGCGTGGCGATGAGGTAGGCATATCGCTTGAGGACATCGGGGACGGCGCGATAAATCTCCCCCTCAAGTCCCGATTGCTGGCCGCGACTTTTCCACCCACCGGTCAGCGCCTCGAAGCGGGTTCGGCTTCCATCGGAGAGAATGACCTCGACACTCAGCACGTGGTCGGCAGCCATCCCATAGATAATCGAATGGGCACCGGTCGCATTGTTCGCCAGCACCCCGCCGACTGTCGCCCGGTCACCGCTGGCCGGGTCCGGGCCGAAGGCCAGCCCGTACTCGCGCAGTTCTCGATTCAACCGCCCCAGCGTGATCCCCGGTTGGACGGTCGCCGTTCGCGCCTCCGGGTCGATCTCGACGATCCGGTCGAGATGCCGCGACAGATCGAGCACCAGCGCATGGTTGACCGCCTGCCCTGCGAGACTGCTCCCCCCGCCGCGTGGGAGGATCGGCACCCGGTGCGCCGCCGCGATCTTAACTGCTGCGGATATCTCGTCGGCGTCACGCGGGACGGCCACCCCCACCGGGATCATCTGGTAGAGACTGGCGTCGGTGCTGTAAAGCAGGCGTGTGGTCCAATCGAAGCGCACATCGGAAAGCGATTCGCGCAGCGCATGGGCAAAATCTTCGGGAATCGATGGAATGGGGAATTGTTTCATGTTGGATGCCTGATTGACTACCGGTCGTAGATGTCGGGACGGCGATCTTCGAAAACGGTCAGCTTCTGGCGCACCTGCTCGACTTCGTTCATATCGAGGGCAGCGGTCAGCAGCACCGCTTCTTCGCCCGCGCTGATAACCGCCTCGCCCCAGGGATCGAAAATCGCCGAGTGCCCCGCGAATTTGACCTTACCTTCCTTGCCCACCCGGTTGCAGGCGATCACGAACACCTGATTCTCGATTGCCCTCGCCTTGAGCAGCGTTTCCCAGTGAGCCACTCGTGTGATCGGCCACTGGGCAGGGACAACGATCAACTGCACCCCGGCAAGTACATATCGGCGGAATAATTCAGGGAACCGCAGGTCATAGCAGATCGCCGTACCGGTTTTCCCCCAGGGCAAATCAAATACCGGCAGTTCGTCACCCGCCTGAACGAAACGATCCTCGTCCATCTGCCGGAACAGATGAATCTTCCGGTACACCCCGGCGATGGTTCCCTCCGGCGTGAACCATGTCGCCGTGTTGAAACAGTGATTCTCTCCGTTGGTGATTACCCGCTCAAGCATCGAGCCGACCACATGAATCCGGTGAACCCGTGCCAGTTCCGCGACGCGAGCAAACTGCCCCGCATTTACCGCCGATGCCAGCGCCGGGGCATGATCGGGATCGAAGCCGGTGTCCCACAATTCGGGGAAGACGACCAGGTCGGAACCCCGGCGAGAGGCCTCTTCGATCCACGCTTCGGCCATATCGAGATTCCGTTTGGGCTGCCCCGTCTGCACATCCATCTGACCAACGCTGACGATGATTTTTTCCATTGTCGGTTCCCATTGATACTGTATGCGCCGATGCCGTTTATTATGATCGATGCCAGTCGACTTTGCTATCAACCCTGCGGATAGTTAAAATGCAGAAGCATCAGAGAAAGCGAGCAGGTATGCTACTTGCGATAGATACGGCAACCCGAACGATCAGCATCGCCATCCATGATGGGCAGTCGATTCTCGCCGAGGAAACGTGGCGCACTGCCAATCATCACACAGTCGAGTTGACTCCCGCCCTCCAGCATTTGTTTGACCGCGCAGGCATAACGCCTGCCGACCTGACGGCGCTGGCAGTAGCCCTGGGGCCGGGTTCCTACACCGGCCTGCGGATCGGCATGAGCCTCGCCAAAGGGCTGGCGCTGGCAGCCTCCCCGCCCCTGCCCATTGTCGGCATTCCAACCCTCGATATTGTCGCGGCGGCCCAGCCGCACCTCGCCGAACGGCTTTGCGCGATCACCCAGGCCGGGCGCGGGCGGATCAACGCCGCGTTCTACGATTGGCACCCAGAGTCGGGCTGGCTGTCTGATCGGGCCGGAGACGCCCCGTTCATTTGCACCTGGGATGAACTGCTGCCACGCTTCGGTCAGCCGACCCAGGTTGCAGGCGAAATCGACGCCCAGGGCCGGGAAAAGCTGTCTGCTGTTCCGGGCAGAGTGCTGATCGCCAACGGTTCCAACTGCTTACGCAGGGCGGGCTTTCTGGCCGAAAGCGCCCTTAAAAAACTGGAGAGCGGGGCCGAAACGAACCCGGCGCTGCTGGTTCCCATCTATTTAAGTTAGGGTGTAGAGCGAAGATGTCAAACGAAAGAATCAACGTAACCGTTCGCCCGATGACTTTAGACGACATTGAAAACGTCGTGGTACTGGATCGCCTGGCGTTTCCAACACCCTGGTCGGCCCGAACTTATCGCCACGAAATAGAGAACACTGACCGCTCGGTGATGTTCGTCGCCGAACCGACTGATAAAGTAGCCTCAAATACCTACACAAACTCAGAAGGCTTTCTCCAACGGTTGTTTTCACCGTCGATCCCGGCCCAATCACCAATCTCTTTAGTAGCCTACTCCGGATTCTGGCAAATCTGCGAAGAGGCCCATATCAGCACCATTGCCGTCCACCCAGATTGGCGGGGCAAGAAGATCGGCGAACTGTTGATCTGGATCATGGTTCGCGAAGCCATGCGCCGGAAAGCAGAGATGGTCACGCTCGAAGTCAGGGTTTCCAACACCATCGCTCAGAATCTCTATCACAAGTACGGTTTTGAGGTCACCGGGCGGCGAAAAGGTTACTATCGAGACAACCACGAAGATGCCTACTATATGACGGTAATGCCTCTTAACGAAGCCTATCATGCCAGGCTGATCGAATTCGGCAAAGAACTGGCACAGCACATCCACGTATCGGTGATAGGATTTACCAACCAGCGTTAACAGTCGGCTGGCTGATATGGTACAATCCCGTCCCGGTACAGAGTGAAATACATAAGCGGGAGGTTTTCTTCTATGGATCTCAACAATGTTGAGATATTCGGCCAACTGGATGCTGGCAATATGCTGGCGCATATCGACGCACTGCCTGAGCAGGTAAACAATGCCTGGGCACACAGCCAGAAGCTCGATCTACCCGCCTATCGAAACATCCGGCAGATTGTCATATGCGGCATGGGCGGGTCGTCGATCAGCGGGGAACTGTTATCAGCGCTGGTCGAAGACAGCAGTCCGATGCCCATCACGGTCAATCGTGGCTACGACCTCCCGGCCTATGTCGATGGCCCGGAAACACTGGTAATCGCTCTCAGCCATTCAGGAGACACCGAAGAAACCCTCTCGGCGGCTGGACAGGCCATCGAGAGAAAAGCGCATTTACTCGCCATTACAACCGGGGGAAAGCTGGTTGAACTTGCTGAAAGAACAAATGGTGCCGTATGGCTGTTCGACTATAAATCGCCGCCCCGCGCTGCTATTGGATGGCTGTATGGCCTGATGCTGGCAGCCTTTTCTCGCCTCGGATTTGCCGATCATCTGGAAGAAGATATCGAACAGAGTGTGCAGCAGCTGCATCACAATAAAACGCGCCTGGAAGCAGGTCAGCCCTCCGACGAGAATCCGGCAAAAGACATTGCATCATTTCTGATAGATCGCGTACCGGTAATCTGGGGATCGGGCTTTCTCGCCCCTGTCGCCTACCGCTGGAAGACACAGATCAACGAAAATGCAAAAACTGCCGCCTATCACGAAGTGCTGCCGGAACTCGATCATAACTCGGTTGTGGGAACAATTTATCCGGGCGAACCGGCAGATTACATCAAAATTGTGCAGCTTATTTCAGGACGCTGCGATCATCCCAGGGTCGCCATCCGGCAGCAGGCGACAGCCTCGATCTTCGAACAACACGGCCTCGACGTTCACAGCATCGAAGCGCAGAGCGAAAGCCGCCTTGTGCAGCAGTTCGAGCTTATCCAGCTTGGCGACTACGTCAGTTTTTATCTGGCAATGCTTAACAGAGTCGACCCAACACCCATTCCATCCATCAACGAATTAAAGGAACGCCTGGCACAGGCGGGATAGAATCAGATGACCACTATCCAGGATAAACACGCCGAACGAGGCGCGCCCAGCTATGTCTGGCGGGCCGGGCAGGATCGCCGCCTGGAGATGATCCGGCAGTGGGCGAAAATACAGGACACGCAAATCCTAAGCGTGGGCTGCGGTCTGGGCGCATACCCGGCCCACCTGGTCGGGGAAAACCCCAATGTCTACGCCTTCGACATCGAACTCGATCGCGCCATCACTGCCCACGAACGTGTTCCGAATACCCATGTCGCGGCGGCAGAGCACCTGCCGTATCCTGACGAAAGTTTCGACGTGGTTTTTTCCAACGAAGTATTGGAACACGTACAGGACGACCAGCAGGCACTCGCTGAACAGGCCCGCGTTCTCAAATCCGGTGGTCGGACGATCATCTTCTGCCCCAACCGCTGGTATCCCGTCGAAACGCACGGGCATTACTGGCGCGGGGAATATCACTTTGGTAACACACCGCTGATCAACTATCTCCCCGACAACCTCCGAAACAGGCTCGCTCCGCACGTCCGGGCCTACCGCCGCCGAGATCTCTTCAAGCTGATCGATGGACTGCCTCTAAAAGTCGTCCACCACACCCGCATCTTCGGCGGGTACGACAACATCATCGCCCGCTGGCCAAAATTGGGCCGTGCTATCCGCAGTGTACTCTACTTTGCCGAAAAAACGCCCTTCCGTCTTTTTGGTCTTTCTCACTTACTAGTCCTGGAAAAGATGCCCAATGACCGATCCTGAATTTCTCGAAGAACTGGTAGAAACTGCCTCACTTGCCGCATATCGTGCCGGTGAACTGATCCGCGAACAATACACGCAGCCTCGCCAGGTCAAACAGAAAAATGGCCCGCGCGATCTGGTCACCCAGACCGACAAGGCCGCTCAGGATGTCATCCTTGACATCATTCAAGAGAAGTATCCCGATCATTTCATCCTGGCCGAAGAGAACCCGGACAGTCATCCGGATGAAGACGGCAACTGGACGATACCGGACGGGCCGGTCTGGATGGTCGATCCGATTGACGGGACGACGAACTACGTGTTTACCCTGCCAATGTTCTGCGTATCGATCGGGTTTGCGCTGGACGGCAAACCGGCGGCAGGGGTGATCTACGATCCACTCCGCGATGAATTGTGGGCCGGGGCGGTGGGGCTGGGGGCAAGCTTCAATGGGAAGGAACTCCCCCCGCTCGAAGCCCGTCCGCTGGAGAATTCTATCCTGTGCGTCGATTGGGGGCACAATCCGGTGCTCCGACAGGAAATGTTCGATACGGTCGATTCGCTGATCCACCACTTCCAGACGTTCAGGAGCCTGGGATCGGCGGCGCTGGGCCTGGCCTACGTTGCGAACCAGCGTGTACAGTTCTATGGTGCCTATGCACTCGCCCCCTACGACCTGGCGGCAGGTGCAGCGCTGATCCGGGCAGTTGGCGGCAACCTGATGAACCCAGGCGGACAGCCCTGGCAGTTGGGCCAGTCGAAAATACTGGCCGGGCACCCAGCAACGCTTGATGCCGCCATGGGACTGATCAACGGCGTTTCGTGACAAGAAATTCGGGCTGCGCGTCGCGGCTTTTAAGAAGAAAAAGGCCTCTCCCTCTTGCCAGCAAAGCAAGCTTCACTACAATAACAACATGAAACAATCAAAATCGATCTGTGTTTACTGTTCGTCCAGTGACAGCATTGACCCGGCTTTCACCGATCAGGCTGTTTTGTTGGGGGCAGCACTGGCCGGGAAAGGCTTTTCCCTGGTCTACGGTGGGGGAATGCATGGCCTGATGGGCAGTCTCGCTGCTTCTGTTCAGGAAAATGGAGGCCGGGTCATCGGCGTGATCCCGGAGGCTCTGGTACCTCACGCATTTTCCCAGGCTGACGAACTAATCGTCACAAAGGACATGCGAAAGCGCAAAGCCAGCATGGAAAACCGGGCCGATGCCTTTATCGCTCTGGCGGGTGGATTCGGCACCCTGGAGGAACTGCTGGAAATCATCACACTCAAACAGCTACAATTTCATCAGAAGGCAGTGGTCATTGTCAACACGCTCGGATTCTACGATCACCTGTTAAATCAGTTTGAACATTTATACGAGAGTCATTTCGTCAACCCGGCTTACAAACAACTTTATCATGTCGTCGAAAATGCCATTCAAGCGGTGGAGTTCATTGAGGGCTACGTACCTGCTAAACTACCATCAAAATATTGACATTGGGAGAATACTGGTAAAAAAGGGAGCAGTGAAAAAATGGAGAAAAAAGCCAGATATGCCGCTGAGTTCATTACCGGGGACAGCAGCCTGACTGATGATATGGATGACGCCCTGGCAGCCCGTTTGATAGAATGGGGAGGACAGCACGCCCGCAGGCTGGCGGCGAAATCCAGCAGCCCTGAAGTCGAAGAAGAATTGGACACCAACCTTCAAAACCTGCGCCGGTTGATGCGGCGGATCAACAAACTGGTAGGAATGCGGGACCGCGCCGATCAGGAGGAGATGGTCAAACTGCTGTCAAAGATGTTCGAGGCGGCTGCCGAAGTACCGGCTTTACAGGCGATTCCTCCCGATGACCCTCAAGAGATGGTGATGCAGATGAAGAACGCCCCTCTTGAAGAGGTACTGGAGATGATCATGGCCCGGCTATTGGGGGAAAGCACTGAATGACAACTAGCCGACCAACTGGCCACCTCATTATGCTTGGGGCGATAATACTGCTCGGTCTTACCGGTTGCGGATTGGCCGGTGGGGAGACGGGGGGAATCCTCAACGCCGCCGAAGATGTCGCTGCCGCTCCATCGCCCACCGTCCCGATGCCGGGGGGAATCCTCACCCCGGAAGTCGAAGAGCCCGCCGCGAGCGACAATCTCTGGGCCGTCTATTTCACCGATCCGGTGATCCCGTTCGACGATGTGACCACCGGGGGCATCGAAGAAAACTTGATCTGGCTGATCGACAACGCGCAGTACAGCATCGACGCGGCGATGTTCGAGTTCAACCTGCAAAATGTCGCCGATGCACTGATCGCTGCGCACAATCGCGGTGTGCAGGTGCGGATCGTCTATGACGACGAGCACACGGAAGATGATTTTCAAATGGAGGATTTGATCGATGCGGGCATCCCGGCTACCCCTGACGAACGCAGCGCCCTGATGCATAACAAGTTCTTCATCTTTGACCGCTCGATTGTGTGGACCGGTTCGCTGAATTTCACTGAGAACGGCGTTTACCGGAACAACAACAACGCCATCGCCATCCTGTCCCCCCAACTGGCGCTCAACTACACGACCGAGTTCGAAGAGATGTTCGGAGGCGAATTCGGGCCGACCTCAACGGCCAATACGCCTTACCCCGGCGTTGATATCGATGGGATGTGGGTCGAGACGTATTTTTCGCCGGAAGATGAGGTGATGAACCAGTTGATCAGCCTGGCCTCGGAAGCGACGTATTCGATCCACTTCATGGCCTTCTCTTTTACCGATTACGATCTGGCAAAAGTGATGATCGACCAGGCAGCGGCAGGAGTGGAAGTCAGCGGTATCTACGAATCGCGCGGGGCCAACACCGAATCCTCCGAATGCAACACACTGCTCGGCGAGGGAATCGACGTGCGATTAGATGGCAACCCCCGGACATTCCATCACAAGGTCATCATTATCGACGGTGCAATCGTAGCGACGGGGTCGTTCAACTACAGCACCAATGCCACCGAGTCGAACGACGAGAACCTGCTGATCATTCACAGCCCACAGGTGGCCGCATTGTATGAAGGAGAGTTCACCCGGCGAATGAGCGAGGCGAATTTTCCAAGCGGTGGTGAGTGTCTCGCTGCCGAATGAGACTTTTACACGGTTTATAGATTATATAAGGAGTGGCAGAATGCAGCCGATGCATTTTGTAGAAGCACCGAACAATTTTTACTTAGGTGGACATGTCGATCCTGAAACACATGAAGTCATTCCGGGCAATGCCGTATACTACGACGCCCGAGATCTCACCACGCACGGCGTGATCCTGGGGATGACCGGCAGCGGGAAAACCGGGCTGGGGATCACCATTCTGGAAGAAGCCGTTGTCGACAATATCCCCTGTCTGATCCTCGACCCCAAGGGCGATATCACCAATATGCTGCTGGCTTTCCCGGAGCTTGAACCCCAGTATTTTTTGCCCTGGGTAAACGTGGACGATGCTCTGCAGGCGGATCAGACACACGAAGAATATGCCGAGACGGTCGCCGCACGCTGGAAAGAAGGATTGGCCCAGTGGGGGATAGACAACAACCGTATTCAGGAATACCGGCGTGCTTCCCGATTCAGCATCTACACGCCCGGCTCTGAAGCCGGTCTGCCGGTGAGCATCCTGCAATCGCTGTCCTCGCCCTCGGAAGGCTGGGCAGGCAACGAGGAGATGCTCCGCGAACGAATCTCCGGGATCGTCACCGCGCTGCTGGGGCTGATCGGGATCGACGCTAAGCCGGTCGAGGATAAAGAACATATTCTCCTCTCCAACATCTTTGAATTCAACTGGCGCAACAATACTGATCTCTCTATCGCCCAGTTGATTCACCAGGTGCAGCAGCCGCCGTTCAGTAAACTGGGCGTGATGGATATCGAAACCATCTTCCCGGAGAAGCAGCGTTTCAAGCTGGCCCAGACTCTGAACAACATCCTCGCCGCGCCGAAATTCCAGACTTGGATCAAGGGCGAGGCGCTCCACATCCCTTCGATGTTGTTTACGCCGGAAGGCTACCCGCGCGCGACGATCTTCTATACGGCCCACCTGAACAGCGCCGAACAGCAGTTTTTCACTACCCTGCTGCTCGAATCGATCCACTCGTGGATGCGCGGACTGTCCGGCTCGACCAGCCTGCGGGCGCTGGTCTACATCGATGAGGTGTTCGGGATGTTCCCGCCACACCCGCACAACCCGCCGACCAAAGACCCCATCCTGAGAATGCTCAAGCAGGCACGCGCCTTCGGCATCGGGATGCTGGTTGCAACCCAAAACCCGAAAGATATCGATTATAAGGGTCTGTCGAATGCCGGAACCTGGTTCATCGGCAAGATGCAGACCGATATCGATAAGGAACGCGTCCTGGAGGGTCTCGACTATGCCCGTGACGCGACATCCGCGCTTGATTTGAAGACGGTAGAGTCGTTGATCGGCAGATTGGGCCCCCGTGAATTCATCATGCATAACGTGCATGAACCCAATACACCGTTTTATATGAGCACCCGCTGGGCAATGTCGTACCTGCGCGGGCCGCTGACCCGCCAGCAGATCAGCAGCCTGATGGACAACCAGCGGGCGGTCGCCGAAAAGGCAGCGCAGCAGCAACACGGGCCAAGTCACCAGGCAGCAGGAGCGGGGGTAATGCCCCAGACGCCGAGCTATTCGCAGTCAACCGAACAACCGCAGACCGTATCAGAACCGCTGTATTCCGGCACTCCGGCAGGAACTGTTGCGCCGCCCACATCGGCAGCACCTAAAACAGAAGCGCCTGTCGACGATACACCTCCCGGTTTCTCAAAGACGCCGCCCTCGCTGCCCTCCACGATCTACCAGCACTATCTGCCGGTCGATTACACCGTCGAGCAGGGGATCAGAAGCTGGGAGCAGTGGACGCGCCAGCCCGCGGTGCAGGTCGAAACCCGGCGCAGGCTGTTATATCGACCGGCTCTGCTGGCCCAGACGATGGTACGTTTCCAGAACAGTAAAACCAACACCTTCGAAACATATACCTATGCCTTCGTCGTACCGAACCTGCCCCGTGTCCCCTACCTGGACTGGAACGAGTACGTTTCCGACCCGTTCGATCCCTATGCACTGGAGCCGAACCCATTCGCCGAGGCTTACTACGCCGACGTCCCAGCCACAATGAGCAGTTCCCAGGGATTCAAGGACCTGCAAAGCAACCTGGTCGACTGGATTTACTACAATGCGGCCCTGTATGTCTATTACAACCCGGTATTGAAGCTGTACAGCACGCTGGGAGAAGACAGACAGAGCTTCATCACCCGGTTACAGGCCGTCGCCAGGGAACAGCGTGACGCCGAAATCGACAAAGTAGCGTCCCGGTATGATGCAAAGCTGGATACGCTCGAAAACCGCGCCCAGCAAAAATCCATACGGCTCGACTCAAAACGCGAACAACACGAAGCCCGCAAACGCGAGGAACTGCTCACCGGGGCAGAATCGCTGATGCAGTTGATGAAGGGGCGCGCCTACTACACCCTGTCACGGACGAGCCGGATGCGCCGCTATACGTCATCTAGCGAGGATCAGGTTGACTTGATGGAGCGCGATCTGCTCGCCATCGCCGATCAGCTTGAAGAAACCGAGCAAGAAATGGCCGCCGCGCTCCAGTCTGTGCAGGACAAGTGGGTCAATGCCGTCCAGCAGATCGAAGAAGTACGCATCTCGCCCCTGAAGAAGGACATCGACTTGACGCTGTTTGGATTGGGATGGGTGCCCTACTGGGACGTTGTAATCAACGGCAACCCGGCCATGCTCTCGGCCTCGTCGTCCAGCCTGGGGCAGGCACAGGACTACCAGACGGGCAGCACCGGTTATGATCAGGGATGGTAGTCCCTCACTATTTGGGACTTGGATCGTCGAATTGACATTGTTAAGATGATAGCTGACCGGCGCGACCGCCGGAATGGTATAGAAAGGAACCTTGATGAACACAGGTGGAGTACTTGGATCGGCGCTGTGTATCGGGATCGGCGTGCTGATCGTGGGAATTGCGCTGCTGGCTTCCTCCGTTCGCGTGGTGCAGGAATATGAAAGGGGCGTCATTTTCCGGCTGGGGCGGTTGATCGGGGCGAAGGGGCCGGGGTTGTTCTTCCTCATCCCGATCATCGACCGTATGGTTAAATCCGACCTGCGTATCGTGACGCTCGACATTCCCTCCCAGGAGGCGATCACCAACGATAATGTGACGGTCAAAGTCAACGCCGTCGCATACTTCCGGGTCATCGATCCACAGCGCTCGGTGGTGCAGGTGGAAGACTTTCGCCGGGCGACCTGGCAGATCGCGCAGACCAGCCTGCGAAGTGTGATCGGCGAGGCGGAACTTGACGAGTTGCTGGCCCACCGTGACCGGATCAATGACAAGCTGGCCTATATCATCGACGAGCAAACCGAGCCCTGGGGCATCAAGGTCAGCCTGGTCGAAGTCAAGGACGTCGAACTGCCGCCGACGATGCAGCGGGCGATGGCTCGCCAGGCCGAGGCAGAACGCGAGAAACGCGCAAAGATCATCCATGCCGAAGGTGAATTCCAGGCCGCGCAGCAGCTCAAAGAAGCCGCCCACGTAATGGCACTCGAACCGGCGACGCTGCAACTGCGCTACCTCCAGACGCTGACCGAGATCGCAGCGGAGAAGAACAGCACGCTGATCTTCCCCGTGCCAATTGACGTCATCTCGTCCTTTACCGATCTGGCGAGGTCGGTGAGCAAGCTGGCGGACAAGGATCAGTAGCCGCACCGGGCATAAAAAAACAAATGAGCCATCCCGCTTTGGGATGGCTCATTGTTGATTACAGCTCTGAGGGTTTTTTGACGTCGGTCCTGGTGAATGTTACAATGCCGCCCTACCAGCCCCCATCGTCTAGTGGACCAGGACGTGGCCCTCTCAAGGCCGAAACAGGAGTTCGACTCTCCTTGGGGGCATATTTTTTCCTCAGACAACAGGCTTCTGGCCTGTTTCTCTTTTTAGCGCTCTTCTTGCAGACTGTTCTGAGCACCGCGCAGCGCCTGGATACGGGCGATGATCATCTCCATCGCAACCTGATTGAGACCCCCCTCCGGCACAATGACATGGGCGTAGCGCTTGCTCGGTTCGACAAATTCGAGATGCATCGGACGCACCGTCTGCATCCACTGGTTGATCACCGAATCGATTGTACGACCACGCTCAGCGATGTCGCGCTGCAAACGGCGGATCAGGCGCACATCGTCATCCGTCTCGACGAAGATGCGAACGTCGAACAATTCGCGCAGGCTGGCCTCGGCAAAAATCAGAATCCCTTCAACCAGAATGATGCGGTGAGGCTGCACGACGCGGACTTCGCTGGTACGGGTGTGGGTCGAGAAGTCGTAAACCGGGATGTCGATCGGTTCATAGCGCTGTAACTGCCTGACGTGTTCGATAAAAAGTTCGCTATCCAGCGAATCAGGATGGTCGAAGTTGATCAAGGCGCGCTGCTCGCGGGGCAGGCTGCTCAGATCGCGGTAATACGAATCGTGGGGAACATAGGCGATTTTGTCCGCCCCGATGCGATCCAGGATCACCCTGGCGACGGTCGATTTGCCGGCCCCGCTGCCTCCGGCCACGCCGATAGTGATTGTGCTGGGATGTTCCTGCTCGGCCATACTGCTTCCTCTGTGCGTTAATCGGCAGCACTCCCGATTCCGCAATCGGCACTGCCAGGGCTATAAAAAACGCCCTGGACAAATCTTCCAGGGCGAAAGCCACCCACGGGAATCGAACCCATAACCTGACGCTTACGAAGCGCCTGCTCTGCCGATTGAGCTAGGGTGGCATGTAGCGGCGATTATACCCAATCGGTGCCGGGGGAGGCAAGATCGGGGCGGTGGGTGAATATATCCATCCAGGAGAGTAGGTGTAAACTGAAAGCACAGGGCGGTATTCCGATTTCTTCGTGGAGGCTACAGCATATGGGAAAGAAAAGCGTTGTCACTAGAATACTGGCAGTCACGGGAACGGTGCTCGCCTGGTTCCCGATTCTGGCACCTATACTCTTATCCGTGATTGTGTCCATCGACAGGCAGGTGTTCCTGTTTGACTATCTCATGCCTGCCGAGCTTTTCCTGGTTGCCCTGATCGGCGGTGGGCTGCTGTTCTGGGCATCCGTGCGGGCGCATTCACGCCAGCGGCTCATCGGCTGGGGGATTGTTGTTGCAGTCGGCTTGCTGGTGGGCAGCCAGGCGCTTGCCGTTGTCACGGGGCTGGCATCCGGCAGGATCGAGCCGACCGGCTGGCAATGGATGCTCGTCCTGACGCTGCTCGCGGGCTATTCGCTGACTCTGGTTGCCATCGGCGTTGGCGGAATCCTGTTGCTGCGCGATCTGTTCAAGTCATCCCCGGCTGTCAACACGGAGTTGTTAGATCATTCTGGTTGATGATCTGTACCGTTCCAGTCGCTTCGATTTGGCTGATGTGCTTCATATTTGGTAGGAAACATGGTTTCTCCTTTTCTTTCAGATTGGCGTAAAATGCAAGCATAGGGGCTGAGTTCGTTCGTCTGAAAGATGATTGAACGACAGTGAAGCATTGCAAAGGATCACCGGTCATACATCCGGCGGATATTAAGCTTGCCTACGCTGAGAGCGGATTATGCCCGCGATACCTTTCGGGTTGGCGAAAAGGGGATCGTTGACAAAGAGGCGGGTCAAGTGAACAAGGACAATTTCACCATTGAATACTCGTTGGATGAAGCGCGTGAACAGTGCCTGAGCGCTATACGAAAATTGGAATGGCGGCTAAGGCGTGACCTGACAAGTGAAGACCGCATTGCCTGCTACGTACCCATACCTGACTTGCTTCCTCAAGCGCCAGTGTACTTCGTTTCACTTTATGCTTTGGACAGTAATCATACACAGGTAGTGCTGATAGCGGCTGACGATGATTTGTCTCAGGCGCACGCCGATCAGGATATTGCAAGACTAAATGACGCCATCAACAGCCCTTCCCGATCTACCGTTGGCGAATCCACCAGCGCTGCCCAGATTGCAAGACAGTCAGAACAAGGACATTTGGCATCTGGCCAGGGCAAATGTTTCATATCTTATCGACGTCACGACAGTGCGGATGCTGCGGGGCGAATTTATGATCGCCTGATTGCGAAATATGGGTATGATCGGATCTTTAAGGATGTAGACAATATCCCGCTTGGCAGCGATTTTCGCAAAGTGATCGGTGAGGCAGTTAGTGGCTGTGCTGTGCTATTAGCTATTGTTGGCCGTGAGTGGCTGACAGTAAGCAACGAGCACGGCCAGCGCCGAATTGATGATCCAACTGACTTCGTACGCATCGAGATCGAGACAGCACTTCAACGAAATATTCCTGTTATTCCTTTACTGGTGCGTGATGCATCAATGCCCCACGCAAGTGCGTTGCCCGAGTGTCTCAGGGAAATGGTCTATCGTAACGGTATCCAGATTCGTTCCGATCCCGATTTTCATCATGACATGGATCGATTGTTACAGGCATTGGACAAGCTGCTAGAAACTTAGGAGAGTCTCAAAGCTACGCTAAGACTTGACGGTTTCCGAGCGTGCATAGTGCAAAGAGAATATGCCAAACACACCTCACCCATACGCCTGGCAGAGGTATCGAAGATCCGCGCCGTTCCTACTATGTCAGTTTTGCTACTGTTTGCCGCACCACCCCGCCGCTGGTAGAGTCACGGCAGTTTTGCGATGTTCGCCAACATCTACCAGGGGATAGCTGATGAGCAAACTGTCTTTTCGTGACCGGCTCGCCGAAGGGCCGCTGCTGGCCGACGGCGCAATGGGGACTTACCTTCATTCGAGGGGCGTACCGCCCGAAGCCTGTTTTGATGTATTGAACCTCAACGATCCCGCGCTGATCTTCGAGGTTCACCATGCTTATCTCGACGCCGGGGCAGAGTTGATCGAAACGAACACCTTCGGCGCGAACCGCTTCAAGCTGGCCGATCACGGGCTGTTGAGCCAGATAGCCGACATCAACCGGGCCGGGGTGGAAATCGCCCGGAAAGCCATCGAAGCCGCTTTCAAAGCCAACCGCTACGTTGCCGCCTCGATTGGCCCGTTAGGGGTGCGGCTGGCCCCCTTCGGGCGGGTGACCACCCAGCAGGCACAGGACGCCTTCCGGGAGCAGATCTCCGCGCTGGTCGATGCCAATCCCGATGTGCTGATCTTCGAGACATTTCACGACCTGCTCGAAATCGAGACGGCGATTCTCGCCGCGAGGGAAATCACCGATCTGCCCGTGATCGCTCAGGTCACCTTTTCAAGGGACGACCGGACTTTACTGGGCAATACCCCCGGACAGGTAGCCGAAACGCTGGCCGGACTGGGTGTGAACGTGATCGGCGTGAACTGCTCGAACGGCCCGGCCCAGGCGATGCGCGTCGTCAAGGCGATGCAGGTTGCCCTACCGGGTGATTCGCCGGTCGCCTTCTCGTCGATGCCCAACGCGGGCTGGCCGGAGCATGTCGGCGGGCGGGTGATGTATGCCTCCGGCCCTGACTATTTCGCCGATTATTCAGCGGCATTCCGCGATCAGGGCGTATCGATCATCGGTGGATGCTGCGGTACGACGCCCGAACACATCGCCGCGATGCGCGCCGCACTGGACAACCCCGATTATGTCAGCACAATTCAATCGCAAGGCGGCCCCACCGCCGAGCCGGTCGAAGTCGTAACATCGATCAGTGTACCCAGCGCCCTCGCCCGGAAGCTGGCCGCGCGCGAATTCGTGGTCGCGGTCGAGGTTTCCCCGCCGCGCAGCGCCGTCCCCGATAAGTTATTGAGGGCCGCGCAGATGCTCCGCGAGTCGGGAGCCGACGTGATCGACGTGACCGACAGCCCGATGGCCCGCATGCGAATGAGTCCCTGGGCCGCCTGCCACCTGCTGGAACGCGATGCCGGGGTTGAGACGGTGCTCCACTTCCCAACGCGGGGGCGCAATCTGCTCCGCGTGCAGGGTGATCTGCTCGCCGCGCACGCGCTGGGCATCCGCAACCTATTCGTCGTGATGGGCGATCCGACCCGCATCGGCGATTACCCGGAGGCCGCCGACAATTACGACATCGTTCCGTCGGGGCTGGTGCGGCTGGTCAAGCAGAGCCTCAACGAGGGATTGGACTGCGCCGGGAACCGGATCGGGCCGCCGACCAGTTTCCTGGTAAGCTGCGCGCTGAATCTCAACGCCCCCGACCCGGAGCAGGAAATCCGCGTGCTGCGCAAAAAACTCGACAGCGGGGCCGATTACCTGCTCACCCAGCCGGTTTTCGATCTGGACAGCCTCGACCGTTTTATGGAACACTATGAATCACTGTACGGCCCGCTGGAAACGCCAGTGCTGATCGGGGTGATGCCGCTGTACAGTCCGCGCCATGCACGCTTCCTGCACAACGAGGTGCCGGGGATCACCATCCCGGATACGATCATGAAACGGATTGACTCCGCCGGGGAAGAGGCCCCACAGGCAGGCGTGGAGATCGCCAAAGAACTGGTCGGGCAGATCAGGGATAAGGCCGCCGGGATATATCTCATGCCACAGTTCAGCCGCTACGATCTCGCCGCTGAGATCATCGAGTTTATACGGGGATTGTAAAGAAAAAGGCCGCAATCGGAAATCCGTATTGCGGCCCTAACACCTGATTTGGCTGATTAGAGTTCAGGCACCCTGGTATGCCAGTCGGTCGACTGCTCGTAGGCATACGCCGTATGCAGGATGGTCTCCTCGCCAAAGGCCGGGCCGAGCAGTTGCAGTCCCACCGGAAGATCGTCAGCATCGAAGCCACAGGGCACCGAAATCCCGCAAATCCCCGCAAGATTGACGGCCAGCGACAGCACATCAGACAGGTACATTTGCAGCGGATCGTCGACACGCTCGCCGATCTTGAAGGCGGTGGTCGGCGAAACCGGGCAGGCGATCACGTCGACTTCTTCGAAGGCCCGGTCGTAGTCCTGCTTGATCAGCGTGCGGACTTTCTGCGCCTTGAGATAGTAGGCGTCATAATACCCGGTCGATAGGGCATATGTACCCAGCATGATACGGCGCTTCACTTCCGGGCCAAAGCCTTCGCCGCGTGTCTGCTTGTAGGTGTCCCACATCGATCCGGCGCTGATGCGCGGTCCGTAGCGCTGGCCTTCGAAACGGGCCAGGTTGGCCGAGGCTTCCGCAGGGGCGATCAGATAATAAACCGGCAAAGCCATATCAGTATGGGGCAGGCTGATTTCCTTCACCTCTGCGCCAAGCGCCACCATCTGGTCGATGGCTGCCCGGACGATCTTCTCGACGGCAGGCTGCATCCCCTCGATAAAATATTCTTTTGGAACGCCCACCCGCACGCCCTTCAAATCGGGGGTGAGCGCCGCCGTGTAATCGGGCACCGGCAGATTCATCGAAGTCGAGTCCTGCGGATCGTACCCGGTGATGACGTTCAGGATCAGGGCGACATCCTCGACCGTCCGGGCGAAGGGGCCGATCTGGTCGAGCGAGGAGGCGTAGGCGACCAGTCCGTAGCGCGAGACGCGCCCATAGCTCGGCTTGAGGCCCACGCAGCCGCACAGCGAAGCAGGCTGCCGGATGCTGCCGCCGGTATCGGTGCCCAGCGCGCCGGGGGCCAACCGGCCAGCTACAGCAGCGGCGCTGCCCCCACTCGATCCGCCCGGCACGCGCTCGATATCCCAGGGGTTGTGGGTGACCTGGTAAGCCGAGTTCTCGGTCGATGACCCCATCGCAAACTCGTCACAGTTGGTCTTGCCGAGCATCACCGCGCCTGCCGCATCCAGATTCTCGATGGCACGCGCCGAATAGGGCGGACGGTAGCCTTCGAGTATCTTCGATCCGCAGGTGGTCTGGATGCCTTTCGTGCAGAGCACGTCTTTATAAGCCAGCGGCACACCCAGGAGCGGATTGTGCTCGCCCTTCGCGAGTCGCTGGTCAGCCTGCTGCGCCTGGGCCAGCGCTTGATCGGCGGTGACCGTCAGAAACGCCTGAAGAGTATCATCGATCCCGGCAATCCGATCCAGGTAAGCCTGGGTGAGGTCGACGGACGTAATCTCCCCCGCTTGAAGTAGCGACTGTGCATCTTTTATTGTCAGATCGGTGAGATTGATCATCGGGTTATTCCAGTATGGTATCTACACGATACATACCGTCTTCCTGCACGGCGGCATTTTCGAGCAGTTTCTCGCGCGGCGCACCGGGCCGGGAGACATCTTCACGCAGGACGGTATGAACGGGCAAGACGGTTGCTGTTGGCGAAATATCATCGGTATCGATCTGCTGGATGCGCTCAGCATAATCGAGGATGGACGAAAGTTGCTCGCGGTAGAGCGCCTTCTCCTCGTCAGACAAGGCCAGTTTTGCCAGTTCGGCAATATGTTCGACCTGTTCAAGGCTTAGTGTCATGATCCTGTTCCCTATGAAACTGGTGGCCCACCGCGCGGGATTATAGCACGAGGAGATAAAGATGGTCACTATAAATCATTGTCAAACGGTGATTTACCGGGGAAAGCTGCTCGCCCGGGTATCAAAAGACCACAATCTTTGATGACCACCGGCAGTTTCGCAGATTCGTTTTGATATCAAAAGTACACAACCGGGTCACTTTCCTTGCAGGCTGAACCATGTATAAATTCTTGACATACTGTACAAACTGGGGTTACTATGAGCACTAATATACTTTCTATGGAATGTCAGTAAAAAATTTACTAAATACATTTTCGAGCGGCAACAGTCGACATTCGGATTCCCTTGCTGTCCGCAAACACCAGCAAAAATCATTCCCGGCTATAATAACTCTGGCAACCCCTTTCGATACCTGTTTTTCGACTATCGAAGGCTTGATCAACTCAAGAAAGTCTATAGGGGTTTGGTTTCAGTCATTATTTTGATGAAAGAAGAAAGGAGTGATGAGCCGAAAGAATTCGACGTCTTATGAAGGCTCAAGGCCTGAATAACCATTCACATTTTAGAGGAGAAGACATTTATGCGTAAACTATCCTATGCACTGATTGGCCTGTTGATCGTCGTTCTGGTCGTCGGCTGTGCCCCTTCACAAAAAGCCGAAGATATGAAGACGGTGATCATCGGCACCACCGATGAGATATCAAGCCTGGACTACAGTGACGCGTACGCAGTCCATGACTGGGAATTGATGCGTAACTGCAACATCGGCTTGACCAACTACAAGCCCGGTACGGCTGAGATCGTAGAAGGCGTCGCCGACAGTTGGGACATCAGCGATGATGGCCTGACTTATACATTCCATCTGGCCGACGGCTGGAAATATCCCGATGGCTCCGCTCTCAAAGCGGAAGACTTCGTGACCACCGTCAATCGCGCCCTGGCGCTCGAAGGTGATATCCACGGCGTGGTTGCCACCTACGTAGCAAGCGTCGAAGCCCCTGATGACAAGACGGTCGTCTTCCACCTGGTCAACCCACGTGGCGACTTCCCACAAATCGTCAGTATGGGCCCCTTCATGCCCACGAAGGCCGGCGCTTATCCGGAAGATGAACTCAACCGCTTCCCGGACAAGCTGGTCGGTGTTGGCGCGTGGCAGATCACCGAATATGACCCGGCAGAGCAGGTCGTGCTTGAGCACAACCCCAACTACAAGCTGGGTTTTTCCGATACCGCGCCTGATCGCGTCATCGTCCGCTACTTCGAAGATGCCACCGCAATGGCACTCGCTATCGAAAACGGCGAAATCGACGTTGCCTGGCGTATTCTCGGCCCGCCTGAAGTTCAGCGCCTCGAAGAAGTTGACGGTCTGACCGTTATCAACACTGGCGGTGGTGGAATCCGTTATCTGGTGCCCAACCACGCAATGGCCCCGTTCGATGACGTGAACGTACGTAAGGCCCTGGCCGCCCTCGTCGACCGTGATGAGATCGTCGACCGCGTGATGAAGGGTACCGTTGATCCGCTCTATTCGATGGTTCCTCCAGGGTTCCTGGCTGCCAACGAAGAATTCCTCACTATGTATAACGCGCCGAACATCGAGCTGGCAGAAGAACTGCTGACCGCCTCAGGCTACAGTGCGGACGAACCTCTCACCTTCGATCTGTGGTATCCTCCGGAACACTACGGCACGCACGCTGCCCAGATCTTCCAGGTGCTCGAAGAGCAGTTCGAAGCCACCCCAATGATCCAGGTTACGCTCCAGACTCAGGAGTGGGGCACTTACATCCATGCACTGACCGACGGCGAATACCCGATCGGCTATCTGGGCTGGTTCTTCGACTATCCCGACACCAGCAACTACCTGGACCCGTTCGCCGATTCGGTTGCTTCCCCAAGTATGGGTATCAGCTACGCGAACGACACGATGGACCAACTGCTGCGGGATGCCGGTGCGAGCACCGATGTCGCCGAGCGTGAACAGCTCTACACCGATGCTCAGATACTTTACGCCGAAGATGTCGTGACCATCCCGCTCACCATGGAGCCGGAACATGTCGTCCTCATCGACGCGAAAGTGTCCAGTGTCACCATTGGCCCAGCTCTGGTCTTCAACTACGAGCTGATCGAACTCAAGTAATCTCACTGTGCAACACTTAACCCTGTCGGGCTGATCGATCGCCCGGCAGGGTTACTTAATTCATGTGACCCACAAAGTGGGTCCACGATGAAGCCCATATCATGGGCCAAACATATTGTGGTCCGACTATGTTGTCAGCCACACCATTTGACAGGAAAGCATCCGCTATGCACATCTCCCCATTAACCGGTATCTGCGCCAGTTCCCTCGGCGTTGCCCTGTTATTGATCGTCTATGCCTTCGTCCGGGGGAGTAAGGGGCTACGCAGTTATATCGTGACCCGTGTCCTGCTTACGCTGCCGATGGTCTTGATTCTCGTATCCGTCATCTTCTTTGTGATGAGGGTGATCCCCGGCGACCCGGTGACCAGCGAGCTTGGCCCGCGCGGAACCCCCCAGGCAAAGGAACGTATGCGGGAACAGTTGGGCCTGAACGACCCAATCATGGTGCAGTATGTCAAATACCTGGGGCGCGTCGTTCGCCTCGACCTGGGTACTTCCCTGGTTCAGGGCAATCGCCCGATTGTCGACGAATTGAGCGAGCGTCTACCGGCCACGCTTGAGCTGGTTGTCCCGGCGATGGTGGTAGCGGTCGGTTTTGGTGTGCTTTCGGGAACATTTGCCGCCGACAGGCGAAAACGGCCCTCCGATTACGGGCTGAGGCTTTTCAGTATTACCGTCTACTCGATGCCGATCTTCTGGCTGGGCCTCATTTTACAAGTCATTTTCGGAGTGGGATTGGGGATCATGCCTGTGGCGGGGCGAATAGATGCCATCGTCAACACGACATTGGATCGATACACCAACCTGCTCGTCGTCGACTCGATCATCACCGGGAACTGGGCGGCGCTTGGCAGTTCACTGCATCACCTTGTCCTGCCCGTGCTAACATTGGGACTGGCTCTGACGGGCGTCTTTGTCCGCATCAGCCGGATCAACGTAATCGAGTCACTGGTGGAAGACTACATACTGGCTGCCCGCGCACGCGGCATCCGCGAACGGGTGGTCGTCTACCGCCACGCGCTGCTCAACGCCCTGATCCCGATCGTCACACTGATCGGCTTGCAGTTTTCCGTGCTGCTGGCCGGGGCTGTGCTGACCGAGACGACCTTTAGCTGGCCCGGAATGGGTCTCTACCTGGTCGAACGGATCGGTCAGCGCGATTACACCGCCGTGCAGGGGGTGATCACCGTATTTGCGATGTCGGTAGCGATCATCAGCCTGCTGACCGATATCATCTACGCGTTCCTCGACCCACGCGTGCGCTATTAATTGAATGCTGCTTACTCATAGAAACTGATAAATATGACATCCACCGAACAAATCCCTATCGAAGATATTCCACAATGGCAAAAAGACCTGGATCAGGCCGGTTTCGTCAGACGATTCCTGCTTGGCCGCCGCTGGTTTGGAGCTGACTGGTGGTTCGCCGTGATCAGCGGCGTGCTGCTCATATTCGTTTTCAGCATGGCGATCTTCCCCGGGCTTTATGCTCCCTTCGACCCACGCCAGGAAGTAGGCCCAGGGCAGCTTGCCCCCGGACAGATTCCCCCCACGTTTGTCCTGGTTGGGGAATCGGGCGGCGCGACCGAACTCGACGACCTGATCGGCGAAGATGTACGGATCGGCATTGTGATCGGGAGCGAGTCGGCCCAGGTTATGCGCGAGGTGGCCGAACAGCGGGAAGAAGAACTGAAGGCCGAGGGCCAGAATGTCATGCTGCGGCCCCGACCGGAGCGCTATGGGACTATCGAAGAGGCACTGGAAGGGCTGTCGAACGGCGAAGTTCCCGCCGTGATCGGCCTGAAAGACGAGATCGAACCGCTGCTCGTCAGCTATCCTGACCTGGTCATCGGCGAAGCATTGAGCGGCAACATCCAGAAGCCGTTTTTACTGGGAACCAACCAGATTGGACAGGACGTGCTCAGCCGGGTGATCTGGGGCACGCGGATCGCGCTGCTGGTCAGTTTTTCGGCAGCGCTGTTCTCACTCTTTGTCGGCGTCCCCCTGGGACTGATCGCCGGATTCTGGAGCGGCGGGCTTGAACGTGTCCTGACACTGGTCATGGACAGCCTGTATTCGTTCCCCGGTCTGATCCTGGCGATTGCGATCACCTCGGTGCTTGGGCCAGGGATCATGAACGTCATTGTCGCGATTGCTGTTCTTTACGTCCCAACCTACTACCGGATCGTGCGCGGACAGACACTGGCCGTGAAGGAGGAATTATATGTCGAGGCTGCCTGGAGCCTGGGAGCGAGACCGTTCGCAATCCTGACGCGCTATATTTTCCCCAACGTCATCCCGTCGATTGTCGTGATTTTCTCGGTCAATGTCGCCGATGCCATCCTTACCGAGGCGGGATTGAGTTTCATCGGCCTGGGTCTGCCGCCCGACACGCCGGACTGGGGGATTGATCTGGCCTCCGGGCAGAACTATATGCGCCAGGCCTGGTGGCTGATCACCTTCCCTGGCCTGATGGTGATGTTCGTAACGCTCGGTTTCAGTATGCTGGGCGAGAGCCTGAGCGAAATTCTGAACCCACGATTGACGGAGAACTGACCATCATGGCAAACAACACCTTACTCAACATCGAAAACCTGTCTGTAGAATACAAGACACGCATGGGATGGGTCAGCGCCGTAGACGACGTCTCGATGGAGATCAGGCAGGGCGAAATCCTGGGATTGGTCGGTGAGAGCGGCTGCGGGAAAAGCACCCTGGGTAAAGCCCTCCTGCGAATCAACCCACCCTCAGCCCGGATATCCGGCCATTTGTGGTTTCATGGCGAAGACCTGATGACCCTCGACGACGAAGCGATGCGTCAAATCCGGGGACAGCGCATCAGCATGATCTTCCAGGACCCGATGACTTCACTCAACCCGATCCAGCGAATGGGTGATCACCTGATCGAAACAATCCTGACCCACGAGCCGGAGGTCGGCAAAGAGGAAGCCCGCGAACGGGCGGCGGCACTCGTCGACCGGCTGGGCATCTCGTCGAACCGGCTGGACGACTACCCACACCAGCTTTCGGGGGGAATGCGCCAGCGGGTAATGATCGGACTGGCGCTGGCGCTCAACGCTGACCTGATCGTCGCCGACGAAGCGACCACCTCGCTTGACGTGATCGTCGAGGCGCAGTTCGTCGAACTATTGAAAGAACTGCGGGATGAGTTCAACCTCACGATTCTGCTGATCACTCACAATATCGGGCTGGTCGCCGAGATTTCTGACCGGGTGGCGGTGATGTATGCCGGTAGAATGGCCGAACTCTCCGACGCGCGAAGCGTCTTCAAAGAAACACTGCATCCTTATACTCAGGGATTGTTGAAAGCCGTTCCCAATATCCAGATCGACGACGATGAAGAACTCTACATGATGGGCGGCTCCCCGCCCGACCTGGTCGAGCCGCCGATGGGCTGCCGCTACCACCCGCGCTGTCCGAAAGTCATGCCGGTCTGCGCAGCAGAACCCTCACATTTTCTGGAGTCAAAACCCGATCATTTCGTGAACTGCTGGCTGTATGAAGACATCCCGGCGGAGTACGCGGACAAGGAACTTAGCGAATGAGCGATCAGAATCACGACGTTTTGGTACAGGTCAAAGGACTGACAAAACACTATCCAATACAACAGGATTTCATCTCACGGTTGCTGTCAGCCGAAGAAGCGAAAAAGGTGCGTGCGGTCGACGGAGTTGAATTCGACATCCGGCGGGGCGAAGTGTTCGGGCTGGCCGGAGAAAGTGGCAGCGGCAAAACAACCGTCGGACGGCTGGTGCTGCGCCTGACAGACCCAACAGAGGGCGACATTATTTTCGACGGGGTTAACATCGCTCGGTTATCAAATGAAGATATGCGCCAGATGCGCGCCCGTATGCAGATCATCTTCCAGGATCCGTTTGCCTCGCTGAACCCGCGCATGCGGATCGGTGACGGGATCGGGCATGGTGTAAAAATCCACTCCGACGCCACCGCCACCGAACGAAGGACGGTTGTCGAAACGATGATGGAATATGTCGGGCTGACCCCCGCCAAACTTTACTACGAGAAATACCCACACCAGTTGTCGGGCGGACAGCGCCAGCGAGCGGTCATCGCCCGCGCGCTCGTCACCCGGCCAGAGCTGGTCGTCGCTGACGAGCCGATTGCGATGGCCGATGTCTCGGTGCGCGCCCTGCTGCTCGAATTGATGATCAGGCTGAAGGAAGATTTCAATCTGACCTACCTGTTCATCACCCATGACCTGGCAACCGCCAAGTACATCTGTGACCGGATCGGCATCATGTACCTGGGCAAGCTCGTCGAAGTGGGCGATCTCCGGGATGTCTATACCCATCCCAGCCACCCTTATACCGACGCGCTGCTGGAAGCCGTCCCGGTGCCCGACCCCGAATCCAGGCACGAGAAGCCGCTGCCAAAGGGTGAAATCCCTAACCCAATCGATCCCCCTTCGGGCTGCCGGTTCCACCCTCGCTGCCCGTTGGCAGTGGATGTCTGCTCGGAGATCGAACCCGAATTACGCCCGGTAGAGGGCAGCACAGGTCACCTGGCCGCCTGCCATCTGACCACCGGGGATTACCGGCATCTGGCACCTAAATAAACCCAAACTGTCCCGGCAAACGAGAAGCACCCGGTGTTCCGGGTGCTTCTTTTTTATTCACGTGGGAGTTATTCTGTCTTCTATATGGTGATCTTGCGCCGACGGCCTTTCATCAGCCGATAGGCGAGGTAGACCAGCAGCCCGACTCCGGCGACCCAATACCATCTGGATAGGAAGTTAAGGGCCTTGCCGCCTGTGCCGGGTAGTTCTTCGGGGTAGATTTCAACCGAACCTTCAATCTCTGCGCTGCCGAGATCGGTAAGCAGTTCGGCGATGTTCCAGGCGGTTCCTGGAGGGCCGGAAATCACACGGGTGACAATTGAGATTGTCACCGTTTCGCCAGGGTTCATCAGGCCGATAGTGGCGGTCACCGTTTGGCCGCTGATATTCACCGTCCCCTTACTGCTAGAGGCGCTTTCAACCGAAAACTGCGGATCGACCGTATCGCTGATAACTGCATGGGGATAAGGCACACTGGAGGGATTCCTTACGGTAATCACCCAGGTGATTGTTTCCCCAATGGCTGCAAACGCCGGGTCGCCCAGTTTGACTATACCGGGGTCAAACACAAAGAGAGAAGGCGGGATGGCAGACGCAGGGGCACTGGCTCCGATCCTTCCACCACCGCCCTTTTTGAGGATCGTTAACGTATCCGTGTTATAAAGCGTCGAGACGCCCGTTTCAGTTGACGTCAGGTATGCAGGCGTGTTGTTATAGACACCCTCGACATCACCGGTGACAACAACGTCAAACTCGCAGACATGGCCGCCAGTCGCGGTCGCCGGCACCGGGGCCGGGTCTAAAGTTCCCCCGGTGAGATGAATTTCATCGGTGCCAGGGACAGCCACCAGTGCGCCGCCGCAGACAGGATCGACCGGGCCGCTGACAATTGTCAGACCGGCAGGCAGGATATCGATGAACTCAATACCGGTCAGGCCACCCGGATAGGTGGCGGCTGAATTCGGGTTAACCATTGTGAAAGTCAGAGTCGTCGACTCATATCTGTAGATTTGATCGGGATCAAACTCCTTCACCACCGCCAGGGTGTCTGCCACGATCAACGCGGCATTGGCCGTCAGCCCGGGGCCAGTTTCGGTCGAATTGACATTGCTGGTCACATTGTCATACACACCGATCACTGCCCCCAGAATGTCAACTGTAAGCTGGCATTCACGAGGAGTGTCATCAGGTTCGGCATCATCAATCGACAATCCCGCAACAATGATATCCCTGGTGCCGGGGATCGCCGTTATAACAGCGGTTCCACCGCCGCAGTCCCCGCTGGCCGTGATGTTAGCCGGGTTGTTGATTTCAAGCCCAACCGGGAGTTGGTCGGTAAAGGTGATGTTGGTCAGGTCGGTTTCCGGGTTTGGATTGGTCAGCGTGAAGGTCAGTGTAGAGACATCACCCTGCGAGATGACCGTCGGAGCAAAGTCCTTGTCGATGGTCAAATCGATCCCGGTCATCGCAACAGTGTCCCAGTCATCGTTGCCGCTGTCGGTGCTGTCATCCCCAAGTTCAGTCCGATCATCGTAGACACGCTCATCAGCAGTCGTACCGGGCTGCGTCGACCAGTCCACGTCGGCGTAGTTGTCCAGCACCGCACCCAGTGGCATCGACTGGAGAACCTCTCCCCGGAAGACAATCGGCCCGGCGTTGTCGCCAGCCGCTACACTGGCGATGTTGAAAGTCACCGTTTGCCCACCGGCAGTGACATCCCCGGTCACGGTAGGGGTAATCGAGACTTCACCAACGTCCTGAGTTCCGTTGCCATTATCATCGATGAAGGCCGAGCCGGTGACATACTGGATATGCTCCGGCAGCGCATCTTCGATCACAACCTCGTAGGCTTCAGATTCGCCGTTGTTGGTCGAACCGATGCTGTAGAGAACGAAATCGCCACGTCGCGGTCGCTGAACCGTTCTAAGGGTCACACCATCCGACTCATAGATCGCCGGGATTGCCTTGGTCGTCACGAAATACGGCTGGTCGATATCCACACTGGCACTGCCCAGATCAAAGGAGGCGTCGGCCCCCGTTTCATCAATGAATTGGAAAGTCGCCGTGTCGTTGCTGGTCATGTCGGTCTGGGTTGGCGGCAACCAATAGTAGCCACTATCGAAGATATCCTGATTGGTAACCATCACTTCGACGGAGACGGTAAACCCGCAGGCGGCACCACCAGTGTCGTTATCAATCGGGCCTGGGAACGTCCAGATGATCTCCGTGCCGGTGTCCGGGCTGGGGTTGAACGGATTGATTGTATGCCCCGTCCAGAAAGCTGAAGTCGAACTGAGATCGGTTCCGCTGCAATTAGTCGAGGAGACCAGTTGATCCGACCCAGGAACAGGGTATACGCCATTTTCATTATTGTAGAAGTCCCTGACAGACACTGTTCCTGTGGTGGGGTCTTCATAAGCGGTCGTATATGGCGGTATCACCACAGTAAATTCGACCTCGTAGGTGCTGCCAACAGACACCGTGCCGGGGGTTGCCGACTTTCCACCACTTGAGGCGATGCGGGCAGTGGCCTCATTGCTGAAGCCCTCCAGCGGCTGGTCAGATGGAGAAGTATGATCAGGGCCGCCCTCTTCGCCTGCATAGTTAAACAGCGTCGACTCGTTAGTGATCAACGTGTTTGGAGCAACCCCGGGCTTGATATGCAGATCATAGGTGATAATGATCAGGTTTTTACCGGGGCCAACTGAATGGGCCTGGCAGGCACCCGTCGCATCATCGACGATTTCGATGCCGTTGCCGAAGATATCGTCCGCCGTGTTGTCTATACCATCCGGGCCACCGCCCAGACCATACCAGTGCAGCGGCGACAACCCATCCGTCGTGTCGGGGTCGTGCGGGATGTTGGTCGTATCGCCGTAGGATACCTGTAGGTTTAACTCATTATCAAAACGGGTTGGATTGCCGGGAGGAGCACTGGCCGGATCGGGGATTTCATACTGGGCAGTTTGCAACTCGTCCCTGATCCGCAGGTCGAATGCGCCGTTAACGCTGGTGCCGGAGTTATGGATCATGATCGCAAAGGTGACCATATCGTCGCCTTCTACCTGGGTAATGTTAGCGTCGATATATGGCACACTGTTGGAGTTATTGAATACCCCCCCGCTCCAGGAAGGTGGGGTTCCATCGGTGCCGGAAGGCGAGAAAGTGACCGTGCTGCCATCCTGGGCTAATGCCGGGGGGTCCGGATTGTAAGTAGGGGCGCTGGTCGCGGATTCGGACTGGAAGGCAACCACACCCTTTGTCGATACAAGCACCGGTTGAGTCAGGATCACCCAGGCTATGGCCTCGCTGCTCTCCGTCACCGCCAGCGTATTATTGTCCGACTGCTGTACCATGTTCGAGAGGTACAGTTCATCGGCAAAAGGCTCGTTGGATGCCTGAATGGTGAACAGCAGTTCAATCAGTGCTCCCTGGTTCGGGTCTTCCTCGTGATCGCCAAATTCCCATTGAATCAGGTTTTCGGGTTCACTGGTGGTAACGGCAGGAGTAGATGCACCGCTCAAAACCGTGTGATATTCGTCATTCGACCCCCAGGCCCACTGGCCTACCGGTGGAATTGTCCCATCAGCGGCCTGCGTCCAGGTATGTCCTCCGGTGCCATCGGCGTCCGGGTCTTCAGCAAAGAAGATCGGCAGAGGAAGATACTCGGTGAGCTTGAGGTCTTCGAAGTCGCCAAACAGCAGTTCGTACCGGATGCGATAGGTGATCGTATCACCCGGCGTGATTCCGAACGCCGCACCGGGGGGAACAGTTGTACCAAGCGCTGTACCATTGTGGGCATAGATAACCTTGCTTGGTTCGTTGCCGGGTACGGTAGCGGTCTCACCGCTGTCGTCATCCTCACTTTCACCGGTCGTGCCGGTGCACGGTGCTGGGGTGCAGGTAGCGGTATCGAGCAAATTACCTGCAATCGCTACAGTATTTGATACTTCGTCACCCTGGTTGACGTTCTCATCGCCGGGATACAGGCTGGGAACATCAAATTCCTGCTGAATGACGGTTCGGAAAACGACCCGGCCAGTGGTTGCGCCGTCGTTTGCCCCGCCGCCGTCAGCAACCAGGCCGCCTAACAACTGTGCGGAACGACTGTGAGCACCGCCAGCATCTTCGAGCTGATCCGAGACATTGAAAATCAGTTCGATGCGGCCCTGAGCATCGCGCGTGCCGTTGTCGTATGAGAAATGGGCAGGCAAGAAATCACCGGAAATGGTCGCCCCATTTTCGGTGACAGAAAGCGTCGGCGTAAAACCGGTATCGACAATGTGTCCGTCGGAGACGTAATCGGTCAGGACGATATCTTCGAAAGCAAAGTAGTCGGATACCTGGAAGTCGATAGTCCATTCGAGGGTTGCATCCGGAACCGGATCACCCCCGCCGACTACCGAAACCGATTTCTGGGTAGCGATTGACTTGTCTTCTACCTCACAGGGAGGCACACAGACCCCGTTCTGGGTGAAAGTGTCCGGATCGTCGTCCGGGTCAGTTGGTGTCCAATCAAACTCGCCTTCGATGTCGTTGGAAGTCAGCGAGTTGGTAGCTGCACTCGCATCATCGCCGGAAGTCGGGTCGATGATGTCGTCGCCATCGGCGTTTTGATCGGGCACATAGAACACGATCTCAAAAGTGATATCTTCACTGCCCGAACCACCTTCGATATCATCCCCCCAACTGATCGTGATTTCGTTGTCGGGCGCATTAGCCGGGCCAAAGGGGAAGCCGCCGCCACCTGATACACTTACGGTTGGCGCGCCAGCCGGGGGTGTGGCTGCATCGGGATAGGCAAAACTCCCGACGGAGGTCACGACAATGTTGTTATCTATTGCATCGACGATTGTCAGGGATTCGGCAACCTGCCCCTCGGCGATATCGACCGTCACCGTCCAGATACGTTCGAAGTTGGGGCCGGTGGCGGTTTCAATGCCTTCCAAACCATCATGGTCTTTTTCGATATCGACCACAGCCGGGGAAACCGGGCTGCCATCCCATGTCGTAGCGTCGAAATCGGGTTCGCTGTAGGTAGTGATATCACCGCAGCACCAGTCATTGAGTGGGGTGTTGCCATAGCGGAACCCACCACGGGTGCGAATGACCAAGTCTTCGCCAAGATTAGCAAAATCGCTCAGGCTGGCTTTGACCGTCACTTCAAGGTCAGGCTGGGTAGGAGTGAAACTACCAAAGGGCAGTTCGATCACCACCAGTTTGTCGCCTTCTTCACCTTCTACATCAGCATGGTAACCACTGCTGTCAAATGCGTAGGGATGGCTGACCACACCCGAAGCGGGAAAAGTCAGAACGGTAACATTCAGCTCCTGGCCCAGGTACGTGGCGATCGGGGCGGAACCGACATCGATCCCATCGCCATCGCCATCGCCACCGGCAGTAGGCAGATAAACATCAATGAACGGGCCATAACCCGGATCGGAGCCAGCATTAGTGAAAGTTACCGTGAAGGTAAAATCGGCACCAAGCATCACCGTATCAGGGACATCCAGCGATACCTCGGCCACGCCATCATACAAAGGCCGAACGATACTTTCTTCGGGGATCAGTGAAGCCGGGACAGAGTCAGCCGTTAACGCAGCCTCCACCATAGCATCAACATCCCCGGCGGCGGCTGTGACAATTGCCGGACTCCCCATTAGCATGACAAACAAAAACACGATAGCTTGAGCCAATCGTGATACCCGAACAGGCACTCTTATCCTTGATTTGCCGATCATATTAACTTTTCCTAGTCTAGAGAGAGGCGCGCAAACGTATGAATTCGAATTAATGTAATTATAGTCAGGTTCTCTAGCTTAAGAAAGGGGAAAATATCAAATATAAATGAAAATGACCTTCCGGATTTCCTGCAACCTGGTCATCCGGGGAGAGGGGAAAGAGTCCGCAGAGGCAACGGTACTTCTCTTTTATCGAGGTTGATACTGGCCGTTCTCCTGATGCAGCCAACCTGTCGGCTGGCTGAGCACCTTACGATAAACGGTGGCAATCCCTCCGATAGCGCATGAATCGGTGCCATGCGAGGCAATTGCGATCTCACAGGCCTGACTTGACCAACGAAGCGCACGCCGGGATACAATCTCTGTCACAACTGGCAAAAAGAACTCATGCCCCAAACTCAGAGTCCCGCCTATCACCGTGCATTCAGGATTAAGGGTATTGATTAAACCAGCCAACCCTATCCCCAGCCAGTAGCCGATCTTCTCAAAGCTTTGCAAGGCAACGATATCGCCTTGCTGGGCGGCCTGCACAATCATCGGAACGGTCAGCCGATCAAAATTTCCACCGGTGGCGGTCGACAATATGGATGTGCTGCCAGCCAGAATCGCCTCTTTGACATATCGGAACAGCGCACGCTGGCTGACGAGCGTTTCCCAGCATCCCCGGTTACCACAATTACATTCGAGTCCATCCGGATCGATTGTCATATGGCCAATTTCCCCGGCGAAGCCCAGCGCGCCCGGCAGAAGCTGCCCGTTAAGCACAATCCCGCCTCCCAATCCAACCCCCACGTTAATGTAGATCAATGAGTCACTATCTTGGCCCACTCCGAAATAATTCTCACCAAGTGCGGCCATGTTTGCTTCATTGTCAATGAAGAATGGAACATTCAATTCATGTTCCAGCAATGTCCGTAGTGGAACTCCGGTCCAGCCCAGGTTTGGAGCAAAGATCAGAGTTCCGTCCGCGTCATCGACCAGGCCGGGTACTCCCAGCCCGATACCAAAAAATGGCCGCTGGTTTCGAGCAACTTCCTGGTAACCTTCTTTAAGAAGTCTGATGAGACGATTCAGGATTTCTTCCTGAGATTTTAACTGAAGAGTGCTCTCATACCGGCGGGCCAGTATCTCGGCGGCAAAATTTGTCACGATGACTGATATGAAGTCAACGCCTAATTCTGCGCCGATGATATACCCTGCTTCCGGGTTAAGTTCAAGGTTGATCGCCGGGCGCCCAATGTCAGAGGAGGTGGTATCAATCCCGATCTCGCGAACCAGCCCTTTTTGTAGAAGCTCCCTAACCAGGCTGGACACGGTCGCTTTGTTCAGACCGGTCATATTGGACAGGCCAGAGCGGGCAATGGGGGCATGCAAACGTAAAGTAGTCAGCACGAGAGCTAGATTCATTTCACGCATCGTGGTATGATCAACTGACTTTAACTTTGGCATCCTGGTGTTCCTTGGAATGTAAACATTGGCTGATGCAGCCAGCTACATTCCGTGAATTTTTGATAAGTGGAAATTATACTAACAGGGCCTACTCAGAGTCAGGAGGCATACCGATTTCCACATAAATTCAGATGCCGTCCATTAGTTTTCAATACCAACTAATTGTTATTAGTAGTCTATGTTGGTTAAGAAAACAAGTCAAGCATTTGCAGTCAACCAGTCAATATGGCGCTATTTGTCATATAGCCATAGTGACAAATGTCATATTAATGGGTTAAAATATTGACATAAACTGGCATTCCTATGAATACTAAAGGTTAGTTTGTGTTATCAACATACTAATGCGTTCCGCTTACACAAAACCCTTAGATACGTAAAGCTCGAAACCAAAAACTAGAATTAACGCTTTATTTGAGGTGTACCGCTAAATCTGCGGGGTTACACGACACGATGGTCCAACACAGTCAGACCCCTAAGAGAAAAATACCCCCAACTTGTCTATTACCTGTGGTGTAAGAAGCAGAAGTAAAGTCTGCAGCTAGTTTGAGAGGAGGTACAAAGGCCGCCAATTCAAAAATAATGTAGACCTGTATTGAAGTGCTCAAATGTTTTTAAAAACCTTTGGAGGATAAGAATGCAACACAGAGTCTTTCGCTCAATCCTATTCGTCATCTTGCTTTTGATGGCTGTGGGAATCATGGTGGGTTGCAAGGGCACCCCAGCAGTCGAAGAGCCGGCTGAAGAAGAAGCCGCCGAAGAAACCGTTGAAGAAGCCGCTGAAGAACCGGCAGAAGAACCGGCAGAAGCGACAGGGGTGAAAGTCGGTCTGTCATTCTCTGACTTCGCCACCGAGCGTTGGAAGAACGAAGAAGTCCTCATGCGCGGTCTGCTCGAAGACATGG
>JAFGOY010000037.1 GCA_016926255.1 Anaerolineae bacterium
ACCAAACCCCCTCCTATTTCTAACACCGTTTTGCATGGTCTCTTAGAGACTTTATGCTACGCTGCCTGAAATGGATAAAGTCGAGTTAAAAAATTTGTCCGCAAATTGTGCGAATTTATTACGCTCGCTACCGCTTGCAAAATTACTCGGAGTGCTGCTGCCCCTAAAAGCCCCGGTGCCTGATCGAGCAAGCTGCGAAGGAATTATGAACAAAATACTTAAGGTTCCCTGACGCAGCGATAGCCATGTCGTGGGTTACCTCCCAGTTTATACGTTGCGTTGACCCAGCCATTGTACGAAACAAAGGCACCCTCGCGCTCGTCATAGGCATCGGCAGTCCAATAGTAGATGACTGGCTGATCGGTCGACCACAGCGGTGATTCCTTGTCAGGCAGCACTTCACACGCTACCTGCTTTTGATATTCTCCCTGCCAGGTACAGCCAGCCGATTCTCCATGCCTGATCAGCGACCGGGCCACCTCCTCGGTGGTAGGCATCCGCCAGATGTTCTGCGGCTCGTCGAGCAGGGTCGTGCCGTCGGCACTCAGGTAGAGGCATAGATTCGTCCGAGCCATATCCTCGCCCGATGCAAAGATGATCTCCTCACCCTGCCGCCCATAGCCAGGTTTGTCGTCCAGCCCGACCGGAGATACACCATAGAGCGCGAGACTTTGCCAGGATGGATACCCGCCCCAGGGCTGCTTCCAGTTCCAGCCCGGCCCTTCCGGTGCCCAGATCAGCGATACACCGTTCCCCTCGATCAGCCGGGCGCTGCGGTCACCGTCATCCACACGGGTCAGGACGACCGGAAGCGAATAGATCGACATACCGATGATCACAACTGCCGGAGCGCCGATCACAAGCAGATAACGCCAGCGACGACGCCACCAGGGGAGGGAGGTTTCTTCCTCTTCCGGCCCGGCCCGCCGCTTGACGAGGCCATCGACCAGGAAAGCGGCTCCGACAAGCGCAACCGCCAGGCCGATGAACGCGACATCGTTTCCAAAGAAGAACAGTGCGAATATGCCGATCGCGATGATCAGGCTCCCGCCGATAACCGGCCAGCGAAAGGATACCAGGGTCGGGATCAGCATTGCGACAATAGGTACCAGATAGGGCAGACGGTTATACCACGCCCCCCACCAACCCTCATGATACAGTTCACCGATGCCCCAGTAGGCCCAAAATGTAGTAAAAAAGATCATCAAAACGGATGCTATCCAGCCGGGCAATCTGGCGATAAAGTGCTTTTTCCGATTCATTAATTTTTACTCCAGGTGTGTATGACCCACTATTTTACCATGGTAAATCCGGCTTGATGGTTTCCACCTCATTGCGATGACTATATGTATAATGTATACTGACCTCGCCTGAGTTGTTCAAGCCGGTCAACTTATCTAACTGGATAAACCTGGGTAGATTCCGGGCCAACGGAACTCAGCGGTTTGCACTGCACTTGTTTAATCATGTTTTCCAGAAAACAATATAATTCGGCTTGACACTTCGTAGATCAGGATCAAAAACAATGGATCAGAATGAAGCCTATCAGTTAGCAATGAGAGAGGCATCCAGCGCGGCGTGGGATCAGAACTGGCCTCAGGCTATCGAAGCGTATGGACGGGCTTTACAGATTGTGCCCAATGAACCCCAGGCCCTGGCTGGTTTGGCGCTGGCCCTTCTCGAATCGAGGCGATACCAGGATGCGTTGGCCGCCTATCAGAAGATCAGCAGCATTGTACCCAGTGACCCCATGCCTCACGAAAAGCTGGCATTCATCTATGAGAGCCTGGGGCAGGAGGACGAAGCCGCCGACGAATACCTTGCTGCGGGAGAAATTTATTTAGCGCGGAAAGAACTGGCACGGGCCATTCCGAACTGGGAAATGGCCGTTCGCTACAACAGCAACCTGGCACAGGCGCATATGCGATTAGCCCTGGCTTATGAGCGCGATCCCGCCAGTCATGAACTGGCCGTCTATGAGTATTTGCATGTTGCCCGGTTGCTGCAGATGATGAAGCAAGTTCAGCGGGCAGGCCAAGCGCTTCAACGCGCGATGAGCCTCGATCCGATCAACTCTGATATCCGCAATGCGCTCGACGATCTCAAGCGAAACAACCTGATCCAGGTCCCTGATTCGGGGCAGGGAGTATTGCAGGTTGAGCCACACCCTGGCGAAAAAGCCACCTCCCCCGGGTATGAGACAGAGGAGGATGAATTCTTGGAGGCGGCAGAGAGCGAGAAACTTGAACGCACCCCGGTCGGCGAGGCCGCCCGCTATGCAATGGGTGTGCTGGCCGATATTATCTGGACCGGCGAGGTTCCAGAAACGGCTCAGGCTCCACTGCTGGAAGCAATCGATGCTCACCAGGTCGGTGATGTCGATATGGCGATCAGTGCATACCTTGACGCGAAAAGTGCCGGGCTGCGCCACCCGGCGATGCGATTCAACCTGGGGGTTCTGTACCATTATTCCCGGCGTTACGATGAAGCAATAGAAGTGCTTTCCCAGGTTTCGAGCTACGACGATTATTCGGTAGCCAGCTACCTGATGCTGGGGCAGTCGGCCATCGCGCAGGATAATCTTCAGGATGCAGCAGAGTACCTGCTGCTGGCTTTGAAGGGCGCGGATGTCCAACTGAACGAACAGGCGGTTGATGAAAATGGCTATGAACGGCTGCTGTCGGCCGTCAAGAATCAATCGGGTGAGCAGTTGAAAGAACTTGTCCAGGCGCTGTCGTTCTGGCTTGACGATTCAAACTGGCGCGAAAAAATCCACGACGCCCTGAGTAACTATGCCGCCCAGAATAAAGTGAGTTATGTTCCTGACCTGATCGAACTGGTGATCGAGGGTGGAAAACCGGAGTTGAGCCTGCTCCTGCAGGAAGTCGATCGCTATTTGCAGCAGAATATGCTCCACCTTGCGACGGAAGAAGCTCACCATGCCATAGAACGCTCTCCGGATTACCTGCCTGCCCATCGGCGGCTGGCCGATATACTGCTTCGGGAAGCCCGCACACAGGAAGCCGTGACAAAAATTAATCTAGTTGCCAATACTTACCTGTTGCGGGGCAATGCTGACAAAGCCGCCGATCTCTTCGCCGAAGTGATCGAACTCTGGCCAGCGGATACCTCAGCCCGCGAACGGGTGATCGATATGCTGCGCAATCAGGGTCGGGTGGCCGACGCACTTCGCCAGTATGGGGAGATGGCCGAACTCTATTACCGGCTGCTGGCCGACCCGGATAAGGCGGTCGAGATTTATAATCAGGCGCTTAGCTACGCCCGGCAAGCCAATGCCGACCCGGTGCATACGGTGCCGATTTTGAAAGCACTGGCAGATATCGAGGGGCAGCGTCTGAACTGGCGCAAGGCGTTGAGCAACTATGAACGGGCTACCGAGATCGATCCGGAAGACCAGACGGTTGCCCTGTCAATCGTTGATCTGCAATTTCAGTTGGGGGATACCCGCGAGGCGATCAAGGCCCTGGATGGTTTTTTGCGACGCTGCGTGCAGTCGCGGGATTATGACCGGGTAACATCAACACTGGAAGATCAAATCCGCCGCAGGCCGGAGATCATTCCTCTCCGGCAGCGTCTGGCCGAGGTCTACCGGCAGCAGGGACGGATTCAAGATGCGATCACGCAGATGGATGCCCTGGGAGAATTGCAACTGGATGCAGGTCGATTAGATGAGGCAGTGGCAACCATCCGGCGGATCGTCGATATGAATCCGCCCGACGTGGACGGGTATATCCAACTGCTTGATCAGTTAGAACACGGTAAATAGGTGATTGTTGAAATCAACTAAAATCGCCATAAGCTGACACGAGACATTTCCTTTGGTTCGGCAAGAGATTATCTGGGCAACCCAAACCTTGCTGGCAAACTGGCAGAACATACTTGATGTTCTGCTGGTCGCAGCAATTTTTTTCTTGATACTTCGCCTGGTGCGCGGCACCCGGGCGGCGACACTGCTGCGCGGCATTGCCGTTGCGCTGTTACTGCTGTGGGCGTTGTCCTTTGTACTCAATCTGCGCGCGTTTTCCTGGTTGTTATCTCGGACACTGACCGCATTCTCCATTGCGCTGCCGGTGATCTTTGCCGAGGAACTGCGCCGTTGGATGGACCGGCTCGGACGATCCATCCCGTTTATCGGCCAGGAAATGGTCACCCAGGACGCACGGCAGACGTTAATCACCGAAACCTGCGACGCGGTTCACTATCTTTCCCGACGGCGTCACGGGGCGTTGATCGTCTTTGAGCGTGATACAGGGCTGCAAGAGTACGCTGAATCGGGGGTTAAGCTCGATTCTGTAGTTACCAGCGCAATGTTACAGACGATCTTCTTCCCAAATACGGCACTTCATGATGGCGCGGTCATCATTCGTGGCGACCGGCTGGTTGCCGCAGCCTGCACACTGCCGATATCGACCGTCCGGCATATGCCGGATCGCCAGATGGGGCTGCGTCATCGAGCATCGCTTGGCATTTCCGAAGTCAGTGATTCGGTAGCGGTGGTAGTCTCCGAAGAAACCGGCAAAATATCAGTCGTGGTTGGCGGACGGTTCATCCGGGGTATTGACGCCGAACGTTTGAAGATGATCCTGGGTGAATATATTCAATCACGGCAGTCACGCGGATGGCTGGTCGAATGGTTCCAGCAGTTCCGCCGGGCGACATAGGTAATTTTCTCCGATGACTGAACTTCTCAGATGGCTCGAATCAAATCTCATGTCAATCTTGCTGGCAGTCTTGTTAGCGCTTGTCGTCTGGATCGTTGCCAGCCAGGAAGCCAACCCTGTTGAACAAACTGATTTTGAACAGCCAGTGCCGATTCAGATCGTAGGGCTTCAGTCTGGCCTTGTCATAACGAATACCCCGGCGGCTTCGACGATTGTGCAGTTAAGGGCACCGGAAAGCACGTGGCTGTCACTCACACAGGCCGACATCCATGTTATCGGCGATTTGACCGGTATGACTCCCGGTTCGTATGATGTGCCGGTTGACATCTCGATTGATGGGCAGGCGATCCCGATTTCGGCCAATCCGGGCACGATTCACGTCGAAATCGAGGAAATCTGGCAGCGCACCCTTCCGATCCAGTTGGTTACCTCCGGAGAACTCCCCACCGGATACCGGGCGGGGAGTCCCATCGTCGAGCCATCTGAAGTGGTGATCGAAGGGCCAAAATCGCAGGCTCTGCTGGTGAGTGAAGTTCGGGCGGCGGCGTCTGTTTCCGACCTTAGAGAAACCTTAAAAGCAGACTTGCAACTGACCGCCATCGACGCCGATGGCAGCCGGGTCGAGGATGTGGTAATTAGTCCCGCGACGGCAAGTGTCACCATTTCGATTTACCCGGAGGCAGATTTCAGAGAGGTGGCAGTCAGAGTCGATGCGGATTTGCTGCCTGCCCCAGGCTACTATATCTCGCGGATTGTACCGAACCCGCTGCTGGTGCCGGTTCGTGGCAATCCGGATATCCTGAACAATATTACCTACGTCGAAACACAGCCGATCTATCTTCAGGGATTGACAGAGGATACGACTGTCAATATCCAACTGGAGCCGCCTGAGGGGGTGACGCTTGAGGAAGTTCAGATCGTTGAAGTGTTGATCTATGTCGAGGCCCAGCCGGGATTCAAAGTGCTTGAACTACCAATTGAGCCGGTTGGTCTTGACGAGGCTTTGGAGGCGACACTGCTGCCTGCGAATGCGGTAGTCTCTCTCTCCGGGCCTTTACCGGTGCTTGAAGCCCTGAATGAGGAAGAAGATATTCTCGTTACTGTCGACCTGACCGACTTGAAGTCGGGCGACTATCAAATAGAACCGGTGGTGGAGATCGCCAGCGGAACGGTATCTGCCGAGGAAGTGGAGAAAGTACTGATCGAGTCAATATTACCAACTTTAATCGAAATCGAGATTGGGCCGTCGAGCGGCGGAAGGTCGACAGGCGGCTGATGAGCAATCCTTCAATCGTTGCATTGGTCGGACGTCCCAACGTTGGAAAATCGACGCTGTTCAATCGCGTTGTCGGGCAGCGTCTAGCTGTCGTTCACGAACGTCCTGGAACGACCCGCGATCGCCAGCAGGCCGACGCCGAATGGAATGGTGTTGTTTTTACGCTGGTCGATACCGGTGGAATAGAAGACCTGGAGACAGTCAGCCGGGGTGGATCGAACCCGCTGGCTGAAGATTCGGCTTCTTTCATCCATGAGATTCGCGCCCAGGCGGAGGTCGCCATCGCTGAAGCAGATGTGATCATCCTGGTGGTCGACCTGATGACCGGGGTCACCGGGGCCGATCAAGAGGTGGCTGATATTCTCAGGCGGGCAGACAAACCAGTGATCGTCGCTGCGAGCAAGGGCGACAATATGAAGCTGCGCGATCAGGCCGCGGAGTTCTACGCGTTGGGTATCGGTGAGGTGTTTGCTGTATCGGGGATGCATGGTTCGGGGGTAGGTGATCTGCTCGACGAAGTTGTCAACGCCCTGCCGAGCAAAGCAGCTGAAAGCGACGAAGACGACGAATCCCTCAAGATCGCCATCGTGGGCCGCCCGAATGTCGGGAAATCTTCATTGTTGAATCGTATGATGGGCGAAGACCGGGTGATCGTCAGTTCGGTTGCCGGGACGACCCGCGACTCGATTGATACGCAGCTTATCTGGCACGGGGAACCGCTGACACTGATCGACACGGCGGGGATTCGCCGCCGGGGGAAGATCGACCGGACGGTTGAGAAGTGGAGTGTCTTGCGGGCGATCAAGGCGATCAAACGAGCGAATGTGGTGCTGCTCTTGGTCGATGCTGCGGAAGGCATCACTGCCCAGGACACACATATCGCCGGGTACGTGCTGGACGAAATGAAGAGCGTCATCATTCTTGTGAACAAGTGGGATGCTATCGAAAAGGATACGCATACGATAAATCTCTACACTGACGAAGTGCGGCGGTCATTCAAGTTTTTACCATATGCCCCGCTGCTGTTCGTCTCGGCGCTGACCGGACAGCGGGTGAGCAAGATCATTCCGCTGGCGAAGCAGGTTCATGAAGAACGCTTTTACCGGCTGCCGACCTCAGAGGTAAACCGGATTGTCCGGGAGGCTATGGGCCGCCAGGCCCCGCCAACAAAAGGTGGCAGAAGGTTGAAAATCCGGTATGCCAGCCAGGTGGCGGTCGATCCACCGAAGTTTTTGTTTCACGTAAACGACACGGAACTGGCACATTTTTCATACCAGCGATATCTCGAAAACCAGATTCGGGATGTGTATCCCTTTATCGCTACCCCGATTCTGATGGAATTCCGACCCAGTTCTGAGGATCGTAAAAAGAAGCGCTGATGCTTACTGTTCGAGCCGCATTTTGACCAGCGCCGCTGCGCCGACCAGCCCGACATCAGCTCCCAGCTTGGCCGGGAGGATCGGCGTGTTCTCCCAGTAGCGCGGGTGCATTGCATATTTGCGGATCGCTTCGTACATCGGGTTGAAGAGCAGGTCGCCGATTTTTGTCAGCCCACCGCCGAGGACAAATGCATCCGGGTTGATCAGCATCATCAATGACGCGATATGAACGCCAAGATACCGCCCGGCGTTGGTGATAATTTCGACGGACAGCGGATCGCCCTGTTTTGCTGCGTTCCCAACAACCTTTGCCGTGACACGAGAGAGATCACCCTCGACCATCTCGTGGATCAGCGATGGCTCACCTTCACGCAGCCGTTCGCTGGCGATACGGGCAATACCTGTTCCAGAAGAAAAGGCTTCGAGGTGACCATAGTGCCCGCAGCCGCAGATCGGGCCATCGGGATCGACGACCATATGCCCGATTTCGCCGCCCTGTCCCCGGCCAGTATGCAGCTTGCCATCGAGGATCAATCCGCCCCCAATCCCGGTACTAATGGTGATGTAAACAATCGATCGATATCCTCTGCCTGCACCAAGAGAATATTCAGCCAGCCCGGCCAGATCGGCATCATTGCCGATGAACACCGGCCCGCCGACCATTTCTGTCATTTGTTGAGCGATCGGATAGTCTTTGATGGGAAGGTTGGGTGGCGCGATCAAAATGCCGTTTTCCGGATCGAGCGGCCCAGGCAGCACGATGCCAATCCCCATGAGGTCGTCCGGCGATTCCGGCAGCGCCTGCCGAATGGTCTCTGCGAGACGGTCGATCACGACATCACTGCCACGATGCGCTTCGGTAGATTGCTCGAAGCGTTCAATCATTGTCAGGTTCTGGTCGAAGCGGGCTGAGCGGAGTAACGTTCCGCCAACGTCCACGCCGATAACCGATTGCATAATGATCTCCTAGTGTTTCCGTTCAAGTAAGAGGTTGGAGCCTCCGGGCAGTATACCACTCATCAGGCGAGTTCTCTACATATATTTACTCAAAATTTCACAGACAAGAAAATCAACTTAAAGTTGTGCCACAGGTTGTGGTATAATCCGCCCCGGCAGGATTTTAGCCTGCTAATTCAAGAGTCTTCAGAGGAGTATCATTCCGATGAGTTTCCAGCATATCCACATTCCAGAAAATTTCGATCCGATCACCAGTGTCGATGGCGAACTTCAGGTTCCCGACCGCCCGATCATTGCCTTCATCGAAGGGGATGGCATCGGGCCGGACATTATGAATGCATCGAAGCGAGTCTGGGACGCGGCTGTCGAAAAAGCCTATGGGGGCCAACGACAGATCGGCTGGATGGAAATTTACGCCGGGGAAAAATCGGCGGGGATATATGGTGGGGATTATCTTCCGGAGGAGTCTTTCGAGGCACTGCGCCAGTTCCTGATCGGGATCAAAGGTCCGCTGACGACGCCGGTCGGAGGTGGGTTTCGCAGTCTCAATGTTACGCTACGCCAGGTTCTCGATCTGTATGCCTGTGTTCGGCCAGTGCGCTGGTACGAAGGCGTTCCCAGCCCGATGAAAGAGCCGTGGAAGGTTGATTTTACGATCTTCCGTGAAAATACCGAAGATGTGTACGCTGGTATCGAATACGAGGCCGGAACGCCAGAGAATGAAAAGATCGCCAGGTTTCTGCGAGAAGAACTGGGCGCGAAATTCTTCGATGGTGCGGGGATTGGGATCAAGCCGATCAGCGAGTTTGGCACAAAACGCCTGGTGGCAAAGGCGATCCGCTACGCGATTGAACGCAAGAAGAAAAGCGTTGCCCTTGTTCATAAAGGTAACATCCAGAAGTATACCGAGGGCGCTTTCCGGAAATGGGGATATGAAGTTGCCGCCGAAGAGTTCGGCGATTACACTATTACCGAGGACGAGTTGTGGTCAAGCTATGATGGGCAGCAGCCCGAAGATAAAATCGTCATCAAAGACCGGATTGCCGATATCATCTTCCAGCATCTGCTACTAAGACCGCTCGAATTCGACGTATTGGCCGCGCCGAATTTAAACGGCGATTACCTGTCTGACGCTGCGGCGGCCCAGGTTGGTGGGCTGGGGATTGCGCCAGGAGCCAATATCGGCGACGAGATCGCTCTGTTTGAAGCCACACATGGCACTGCACCTAAATATGCTAACCAGGATAAGGTCAACCCCGGCTCACTGTTGTTCTCCGGGGTGATGATGTTAGAACATCTGAAGTGGTGGGAAGCGGCGAAAGTCATTGAAGACGCTTACCAGGCTACCATCGCCCAGAAAATCGTAACCTATGATTTCGAGCGGCAGATGGAAAACGCCACAAAAGTCAAGACTTCAGAGTTCGCGACAGCAGTGATTGACAATATGTGATTTCGATATCCCAACGTCAAGAGTTATCTGTCTTCACCGGGAGAAATTGATCAATGTCTGCACAAACGGCCCCAGAAGACCGCACCCAGGAAGAACTGCTTCACGATGTGCGGTACGGTTCGTCAGAGGAACGGGAGAGCGCCCTGTCGCGGCTTGCAGCGGTGGGCGAGGCAGAGGCTTTAGACGCTGTCATCGACTTTTTGCAGAAGACTCCGCAGGACGAGTCGGCTGAGGCGGGTCTGGATGCACTTCGCGTTCTGGCGCATAAGTATATGCCGTTGGAACGGTACGGGCTGACCGAAGCATTGATTCCATTTCTTGACGACAAGGATTGGCAGAAACGCCTGACCTCGGTGCGTTTGCTGAATGCTTATCCCAACGAACTGGCAATCGAACCCATTCGAATGCTGGTCTATGAAGCGCGTGAGAAAATATACCGGGAACAGCACATTGCCTCGACCACCACACGTATTCTGACTGAACGGACCTTGAGTGAAGCGATAATGGCCCTTGCCAATGGTGGTCGACTGCTGGTGCTTCCCGACATCTTGGAGATGATGGAAGAACCAGCCTTGCGCGTTATCGCGACTCGATCCCTGGGGCTGATCGGATCGGACACCGAGCGCGCTCGCCTGGAGGACTTGATCGAGGATCGTGACCCGCGTGTTCGGGATGCGGCACAGTGGGCGCTAGCCTTGATGGATGAACGCGCCGAGCAGTTCCTCAATCCGCCTTCTGAAATTCCCGCGCCGCCTCCGGGACGGCTCAACCCGCTTTACTGGGCACATCGGCAGCTGGAAGCTTCTGATGACTCCCTTCTCCAGTTTCTAATTGTCAGGATCGCGGTCGAACACCTGATCCTTGATCGGTTTGTGAGCGATGGCAACGTGCCGGAGTGGTGTACGATTACCACCCGGCGCTACCTGGGCGATGCTCCTCCCAATCATCGGGAGAATGACGCCGAGATTATCGGTGTGTGGGACTACAGCTTTCATGGCCCGCGCCTTCGAAGGCGCTCGAGGATAAACAGTGGCGCCCAAACAGTGCGCCCGAAGGCTTCGTCCGGACGCGGGGCGATTATTACCATCAGCTACCCGGAGAGACTGCCCGTTGCAGGGTGGGGATTGGTCAGTTATGACTGCCAGTTCCAGCCCTTTCATGGGCAGGGAATGATTTTTAAGGTGTACGAGCAAGATGAAGGGTGGACATTCATTCAACGCCAGGACACCTGGGCCACGTAGATTGGTACAAAATTATTGAAAATGGGGGCAGATGCCCCCGTTTTTGTTAGACTGTATTAGCAAAGTATTAGAAAGCATCTGCCGCGCAACTTTTGTTCGAATATGTGCGTAATACTTGATAGAAACGAGCCATACATTGTGAACAAGGAGTAATATCAATGGCGGAAGAAAAAGCAAACATCCCTGAGAATGAGCAGCCGAAGGAAGAGGAAGCTGATATCGCTGCCGCTATGGCAGCACTGGGGAAGAAGTTCGCCGAGGCGATGAGCACTGCCTGGAACAGCGAGGAGCGTCATAAGTTGCAGTCTGATATCAAGGATGGTCTCGACCAATTCACCAGCGAGATCAACAAGGCCGCCAAGAACATCCGCGAGTCTGAACCAGCGAAGAAAGTCGAAACCGGAGTGCAGAAAGCCGCCGAAGACGTCAAGAGTGGTAAGGTCGCCTCAGATGTTCGCCGGGGAATGATCACCGCCTTACAAGGGCTGAGTGACGCACTCGACCGGATGGCTTCGAGCTTCACCCCGGTTGAGGGTGAGGACGAACCGAAGGAATAACTTCTGCGCTGGCAGTGAGAACCTGGATCGTCTAATCCTCCCCACTGTGTGAGAAGGCTGCCAGCCAAACTTTATCGGTACTCGTGTGGACGGCAAATCGCTCGTCTACACGCCAACCGCATACCCACACGATGTGATCACCTGCCACCAACAAGGGTAGGTGATCACGCCATGCTGCCGAAATTTTCTCATTGATCATAAAAGCACTCAACTTCATAGTACCACCCAGCCCGGATGGGAACAGGCGGTCGCCGGATCTGCGCGTGCGCAGGTGAAGCGATCCACTCAGCACGCCCGCATCGAACGGCGTTTTCCACGGGTCAGCCAGCAGCGCTTTCCAGGCAGGGCCGCTGCGCGGTCCGTCATAGACCGAGAGGCTGAAAGTCCATTCTGATCCTGGGATCAGGTATTCTCCAATATCAGGTGCGGCGATAACCGTGTTTGGCGCGAGTAAGGGCCAGTCGGGGGCAGGGGGCTGCTGATCGATGGCAGCGATGACCAGGCTGTTGTAATCCACGCGCAGAAGCAGTCCGCCCGGCAGGGTCGCCTGAGCGCCCGTCTCGCCCCGCTGTGCGACATCGACGGCATCTTCGACGTGCTGGTAGCCAATGTCGCGCAGGGGCTTTCTGAGGTGCCAGGAGGCACGTCTGATGGTGGCCCGCTGGATCGCCAGAGGGAGCGTTCGCCATTGTTCGAGATCGAATTGGACACAGGTATCGTTTAACTCTATGAGAATATCGTCCCAGGCTGTATCAATGTGGGGTTTGACGAAGTCATAATAGGCGGCCATTACCGAAGCGGTGCGGGTGAGCATCACCCGGATGTTGGGATTGACCGTCTCAAGCTGGGGGATGATCTCGTGGCGGAGCCGGTTGCGGAAATAGGTGGTATCGAGATTAGAACGGTCAAAACGGGGCGACAGTCCGTGTTCAATGCAATAGGCTTCGATATCGGCGCGTGTGATATCCAGCAGCGGTCGGATCAACAGCAGGGACTCGTCGATTGGGGCCAGCAGGTGATAGTCACTCAGCGGCGATACCGGGAGCATCCCACGCAGGCCGAGCAGCCCTGCGCCGCGAATCAAATGCATCAGCACTGTTTCTGCCTGATCGTCGGCGTTGTGGGCGACAGCGATTACCCTGACGTTCTGGCCGATAGCAAACTGTCCCAGCGCAGTGTAGCGGGCCATCCGCGCGGCTTCTTCCATCGACAATCTGCGTTCAGCCGCCAGCGCGGGTACATTGATCCGGTCAATTTGGACGGGGACATCCCATTCTTTCGAAATGTGCTCGACAAACCGGGCGTCGGCTTCGGCTGCTTCGCCGCGAATCTGGTGATCGAGGTGGAAGACGACCGGGTGGATGTTCAATCGTTCGCGCACGGCGACAAACAGGTGAAGCAGCACCAGAGAATCGGGGCCGCCGGATACCCCCAGGACGACTGTGTCGCCTGGATTGAGGACATCAAACCGGGAAAGGATCTGTTCGAAAAGTTGTATCAAGCCCATTGGTGAATTATAGCATGGAAATGCTGATCACCTGTAAGGCCAGATATTTTTGACAACCCTCTGGCGACCCGCTAGAATGACCCATATCAATCGGGGCCTGTAGCTCAGCTGGGAGAGCGCTACAATCGCACTGTAGAGGTCAGGAGTTCGAGTCTCCTCAGGTCCACCTCAGGCGGGAATGTCATACCAGACATTCCCGTTTCTGTCTTAACCCCTCGCCAGTGTTTTTACTTCGTGCAGATAAACCATCATCCGGTGATCCATGTCGTGGGGGTAGGCATAACCCAGGTGTTCGCCAACCATGATAGCGACACGTCGAAACAGATCGATGGTTTCGATCAGTGCGTTCCAGTTTTCTTCTGTGTCTGCCCCCACATAGGTTTTTTCCAGGTCCGTCCAGATTTCGGGGCGAACGTATTTCTTCAAGCCTTTGCCATAAGCGCCAGCTTTGATCGACCAGCCGGTATCGATCCCCATCTGCCATTCCAGCAGTTGGCGAATCTTCTTGAACTTCAATACGCAGTCGATGCTTTGTTTTGCCGGGAGCAGGTCACCGCGCCAGAGGTGTTTGGCCGCATAGGTTGCATCGTGGAAGAAGACCTCGATCAATTCGAGATAGGCTTCTTCGGTTGGCGGCGTGGGAATATGCGCCTTGAAGGTCGGAGGATGAAGGCCAACTGTCAGAGTATCTTTGTCGAGCAGCATCCGGTAGCCGACATCCAGCTCGTCGGGCAGACCCGGCAATTCCACCACGCGGCGCAACCAGTCAGCCTGTAAAACTGTGAAATCGATTTTCAGCCGGTCGGTTTCATACTGGGTGACGTAAGCGAATCGCTCGCAGCCGTGTTCCACCCGGATCGGGTCGCGGTAGACGACCAGCACAGGACCGAAGTCGCCAAGCCAGCCGCGATCTTCAAAATACGGGTGAATATCGGTGACTGCCAGGATCACATCGTAATCGGAAAACGGATCGAGCAGCGCACCGGGTATGGTACGCGTGCTGGTCAGCAGAACGGCCCGCACCGATTTGCGCTGTTCAGCCCATTTCAACAGGTGTTGGATCACCCTATCATTTGAGATGAGGTTACTCATTGCTCGACGTTGCTCCAAATCAGAATATCTGTATCTTACAATTCCTGCTGATTCAGGGGTAGTTCATCGACAGCTTTGCCCACAGATCGCTATAATGGACGTCTACCAGCCATAGAGAGGATGCCGCCGTTTATGCTAAAAGCGATTATCTCGTCAGGGGGGCCATACCATGCTTATCACATCGTCAGAGCTGCCCAGCAAGCGGGGTGCCTGAAACGGTTCATCATCGCATTCTTCGACAAACACCAGACCGATATTGACCGGGCAAAGGTTCGCCAGATCGTTTTCCCGGAACTGCTGGGGATCGGTATCCAGCAGATTCCTTTCGCCAGCAGCATCTATTTCTCGTATTTGATCCGGGACAACCTGTTCGATCTGTTGGCCCGCCGATATGTCGACGGCGGCGACGTGTTCAACGTGTTCAATCACTTTGGACTTTACTCGATGCGCAGAGCACGCCGCCTGGGAATGAAAACAATCGTCGAGCGATCATCGGCTCACCCGGTCGTCAATGATGAGATACTACGCACCGAATATGCCCGCTACGGCCTGCGCTTCTCGAACATCAACCGGCTGCTGTTTCAGAAACACGAGCAGGAATACGTGGAGGCTGATGCAATCGTCGTGCCGTCCGACTTCGTGTGGCGCACGATGGTTTCGCAGGGGGTACCGGAAAACAAGCTGCGGCGGGTGCATTTCGGCTTTGAGCCGGAACAGTTCAAGCCGATGCCGGAACTGAAAACCGACAAGACGTTCCGGGTTTTGTTCGTAGGATCGGTGAGCCTGCAAAAAGGGGTTCAATATCTGCTGGAAGCCTTCAAGCGGCTGAATCTCCCTGATTCTGAACTGGTTTTTGTCGGTGGGAAGTTCCCCGACAGTAAAGCTTTCCTCCCTCAGTACGAGGGTCTTTACCGTCACATGCCGTTTGTTCCCCATGATCAGCTTGTGAAACTTTATAACACGGCTTCGGTTTTTGTTCTGCCATCTCTTCAGGATGGCTTTGGAATGGTGGTCTACGAGGCGGCGGCTTGCGGACTGCCTGTGATCATCACCGAGAATGTCGGGGCGGAGATTCGTGATGGGCAGGACGGGTTTATCGTTCCGATCCGCGATCCGGATGCGCTGGCCGACCGGCTGCTGATTTTATATCGGGATGAGAAGCTCAGGCGGGAGATGGGGGCATCGGCCAGAGAGTTTGTCCAACCTTACACGTGGGAGGCGTATCACCAACAGGTCATCCAGCATTATTATGATTTGTGCGGAATAGAGAGGGTGTAAAAAGTACGACGGGGCAGCCACTGGCTGCCCCGTCATTGTTATGATTGCTGTTGTAAAACTAGATCTGCATCACAACGTTGCTGAAGACGTTGCCGATAATCGGGCCAAGCAGAGCCAGGATGACGATAACGACTACAGCGACCAGGACAAGGATGAGAGCGTACTCTACGAGGCCTTGGCCTTCTTCACGGGGCATAAATAACATTTCAAACTCCTTATGATGTACATAAAATATAAGGCAATCCAACGTATTAACAGGATACATGATCTCAGGAATACATGCAATAATTTTCATGAAATTTTGACAACTGTTTCATGTTTGTAATGTCAAGGTAAAGAAAGAGCAG
>JAFGOY010000038.1 GCA_016926255.1 Anaerolineae bacterium
CTCTTTCTATAAGTTTTTGGCTTCCACCAGCATAGCTGGTGGTTTTCTGTTTCGGACCTTCGGTCCTCAACGCCCTAAAGGGACTAAAAACCTCAGGGGGCGATCAAACGCCCCCTGAGAAACTTTTAGCTATATTCCAACACCCTGATTTTTGATCCTGGCAACATATTCCAGGATTTCCCTGGCGCTGCTGCGGGCCGATTCGGCTTCTGCGCCGAGCATCTCCGTCAGTTCGTCGATCTGCTTCTCGTCCTGCAGCCCGCTGACGTGGGTGATCGTGCGCTGTTTTTCGACCCGCTTCTCAACCTTGAAGTGCGCGTCGGCAAAACCGGCCAACTGCGGCAGATGGGTGACCACCAGCACCTGATGATCCCCGGCCAGCATCCACAGCTTCTGCCCAACAATGGCCCCGATCCGGCCACCGATGCCCGAATCGATCTCGTCAAAGATCAACGTCGGCATTTTGTCCGCAGCAGAAAGCACGGTTTTCAGCGCCAGCATGATCCGCGATGTCTCGCCACCCGATGCAATGCGGGCGATTGGTTTGAGCGGCTCACCCAGGTTTGGGGCAATCATAAATTCCACCCGGTCGATGCCGGTTTTATCAAATGCCACACGATAATCGCCAATTATCGCCCCATCGGGGTCTTCTACCTGCTCGATGGCAACGCTAAACCGGGCATCCTCCATCTTAAGATCGGCCAGCCCTGCCTCTACCCCCTTCGATAATGCTTCAGCCGCCTCTGCCCGTTTTCTCGACAGTTCGGCCCCGGCCTGCCCCAGTTCCGCGAGCAGTTGGGCTTCTTCGGCTTGAAGCATGGCGACACGCTCTCCGCTGTTCTCTATCGTCTCCAGTTCGATAGCGGCGTCCTGCCCGGCCTGTATAAGCTCTTCGATAGTTTCACAGTTATACTTCCGCTTCAACGACCTGATCAGGTTTAACCGCAGTTCAGCTTCTTGAAGACGCCCGGGGTCAAATTCAATGCTTTGCTCGTAATCGCCTAACCCACGACCCAATTCTTCGATGCGGATGGATATCTCCTCGACAATGGTGGCCAACTCCTCCGCCTGCGGGTCGATCTTTACCAATCGAGCTAACGCACCAGAGGCCTCGCCTAAAAGGTCGCTGGCCGAATACTGACTTTCCTGCGCTCCATAAATTGCCTGGTACGCTTCCTGCGTCAGCGAGGCCAGTTCTTCCGCATTGCTCAACCGTTTGGCCTCGTCACGCAGGTCTTCATCTTCGCCGGGTTTGAGCTTAGCCGTATTGATTTCTTCGACCTTATAGGCCAGCATCTCGGCGCGCTGCTGTAATCTTTCTTCGTTGGTAATCAGGTCATGCAGTTCAGCGCGAACCCCGTTCACCTTCTCCACCAACCTGCCGAAAGCCTTACGCTCTTCTTCTGCCCCGGCGTAACGGTCGACCAGTTCGATATGCGAGGCGGGTTTAAGCAGAGAGAGATGATCGCTCTGCCCGTGAATGTCAATTAGGTTTTCGCCGATCTCCTGAAAAAGCGCCAGCGTAGCCGTGCTGCCATTAACCCGGCAGACGTTGCGACCTCCCCGGCGAACCTCACGCGTCAAAACAAGAACAGCCGGATCGTCACCTTCCAGTTCTTCGCGGCTTACTATCGCCTGGATAGAATCCCTCACTGTATTGTCGTTTAAAACGAATACGCCTTCGACTACGGCCTTCGAAGTGCCTGACCTGATCAGATCAGAATCGGCACGCCCGCCCAACAGCAGGGAAACCGCGTCAAGGATGATCGACTTGCCCGCGCCGGTTTCACCTGTGAGCACGTTAAAACCACGATTGAACTGCAAAGATAGTTCTTCGATGATGGCAAAGTCTTTGATGGTGATCTCGCTCAACATATTCGAAGGTTGCCCCTGTAATCCTTTTTAGTTGTCCAGTTCGTTATACTTTTCGTCCCAGGCGCAGCCGCCCCACTGCTCCAACCACCGACATGCCGAGGAAAATCAGCTTTGTGAGTGACATCCCACCGACATAAGCCAGTGCCGGGACCTGTTCATAGCCTGATCCTGATAATGCAATCATACTACCAATTGCGATTGCCCAGGGCAGCACAGCGGCAATCAACCCACCAATGATGATCCCGGCGGCAACAGCCAGGTACGAATACTTCCCCCGGCGTTTACCAACCGCCCGGTGGCACAGGTCGGCGACCAATGCCCCGAAGCCCGACCCGGCCCAGAAAGCGATCAACCAGATGAAAAATCCGCCTATCTCAAGCAGGCCGATCAAACCTGTACCGATCAGACCCAAAACCAAGCTGATCACCAGTTGAATGGCCGGATCGAGTGTTTGAGCGTTGTAGAACGTCTTCTGCTGCCCGCGGACGCACTCTTTACATCGGTAGCCGACTGGCGTGAGTACAGCGCAGCGAGGGCACATCGGGCGTCCACATTTATTGCAGCGCAGAGAAGTTTCGACGTTGGTATGAACCGCACAATACAGGATGTCAACTGCGTCCGGCGATTGGCTTGCTTCTGTCATGTGTTCACCTGTCGTTAAATCTTGTCATCAATCTGTCTCGGTTCGAGGCGATCAAGCAGCATGTGATAGAAATAATTTCGCTTTCCGGTTCGAACAAAGTGGCTGGAAAGATCGCTCGTCGAAACCTCGATGCGATCCCCATCAACAAGATCGACTGCATACTGACCGTCGACGGTCAGTATCGCATCGTAATCGGTTCCCACATTTACTTTTACCAGCGCCCCTTCCGAAAGCACAATTGCCCTGTCCAATGTGAGGTGCGGAGCGATCGGGATCACCAGAATATTTCGCAGCGCGGGAGGCAGAACGGGGCCGCCAACCGCGAGGGCATAGGCGGTAGATCCGGTTGGCGTGCTGACAATCAACCCGTCGGCGATGTAGGTCGTCAATCTCTCGCCGTCGATCTCGGTTCGCAGCCGGACCACCCTGGCCAGCGTTCCCCGGCTGATCACGACATCGTTCAGGGCCAGATGTTCACACAATTGCTGATCACCGCGCCAGGCGGCTGCTTTCAGCATCATCCGCGATTCGATCCAGTAGTCGCCCGAAAAGATGGCAGGCAGCTTCTCCCGCCAGTTATCCGGGCTGGCCTCTGACAAAAAACCCAGACGGCCCATATTGATTCCAAGAAGAGGGGTGGCGCAATTGGCGGCCATACGCGACGTTCGCAGAATCGAACCATCACCACCCAAAACAATCACGAGGTCGCAGTCAGCCAGTCGGGGCCGGACACTTTCTTCGTCCCAGGTCAAAGCACGCCAGGCCGTAAGTCCCTGACCTTGCAGCCAGGCACAGATTTCCTCGGCCACCGGTTCAGTAGCCTCGATTTTTGGATGGTAGAGCACTGCGATATGCTCAAACACGCCCGCTTGCGATGGCAAATGCCGCTCCCTTTCGACAATGGTTTTCAGGGTCATTTATTTGAACAATTGCACCCAGGCGATTATATCTTATCTCGAAACTGCCGGGGAATTCTCTCGCTTGAGACTATCAAATTTTTGTCCAACAAGATAATAGCACATCTGTACTAGTGGGGCCAGCAAAATCTGACTAAATCACCTGATTGCCCAGAGACATGGTTCAAGTGAGACTATCGACTTCAAGCTAACTTCCCGCTCAAAATCCGTCTCGGTCTTCAATCGGAGCTTGTGCTATACTTTTCGTGATCTCTTTTTCACCGGAGATCGATCCGGCATATCGTCCGGCTTATCCCAGCGTACCCGGACAACCAGTGATCGACCTGTTAGTCGGGTACACCAACCGTTCAGAAGGTTCACATGCTAAAGAAACCAGGGCGAGCAGCAGTGCTGGCATTCATACTCTTTTTACCGGTAATCACTACCGGGTGCTTTCCGGCTTCGCCTCCGCAGCCCCCCCAGGAGGCCATCAGCAGTCCTATCGAAGAGCCGACCATCGAGGAGACGGCATCGGAAGCAGTTGAGGCAGAATCCGCCTCAACGCCTATTCCTACGCTGCTGCCAGCTTCCACTCCCCTTGAGTCAGCCTGGCCGCTGTCTTCCGACCTGTTCTATCTCGGCGAGGGAGGACAAATCTGGCGGCAGCCGATGCTAGGCGATGAAACGACCGTAACACCGGTCACCAGCGAGGATGCGGCTGTCCGTGATTTTTCGGTTGCCCCCGGCGGTAACTGGTTGATCTACCGCACCAACGAAAGTGTGACGATCACCTCGCTGGATGGCAAGCAGGGACGGATCATCTCGCAAATTGACCCGGATTCTTCTTTTGATCCCAACATCCTGCCGGGCACCGACCGGCACACGGTTGCCTGGTCACCCGACGCCGGGAAACTGGCCTATGCAACCAGCCAGGGATTCGAGGTATTGATCCCCGGTGCGGGAAGTCACGACGAGTCGTTGATCTACCCGGTTGAGGAGCAGCCGCTGTCGATGTTAAGCTGGTCGCAGGATTCGAACTGGCTGCTGGTCTCACGCACCGACGAAACCCATGCGCTCTACAGCATCGATCCACTGGTTCGCTGGGTCGAACTCGGATACCTGAACGGTTTTGCCTGGCTGAACGATGGCCGGCTGGTCTTCGCCCCCATCGAGGGAGGGTTGGCCGTCCTGACTCCCGGCGATGTCGAGTCACGGGTCTTTATCACCCCGCAGGATCGGCAGGTGACGCTCCCCGGTCAGCGTCTCGATGGAGCGCTTATTTATTTCGTCCACTCAGGAACGGTTTCCGAGCCGGGTTTCCTCCACGTGGCCAATCCGGACGATCTGAGCTTCCGGGTCGAGAGCAATACACCGGTCGCTACGAACGGCCTGGTCTGGGACCCGGCCTGTCGCTATTTGATCACGCTTGACGCCGAACGAAAATCATTCACCATCATCGATCCCTTATCGGGATCGACGGCCTCGTTTGAGGCGGCAAGCACGGTCACCAACTTCGATTGGGGCGATGCCCCCCCGCAGGCGGCTGCCGGGTTAGCCATGTCGGACGATCTGTACTTTCTGGCGGCTCAGGCCGGGGCGCTGCAAGTCTGGCGGCTTCCAGCCAGCGGAGATCCCCCGCAGCCGATCACCAGCACGGCGGGGGGCGTCACCAGTTTCGACATCTCGCCGGACGGCACGCAGGTGGTCTACGCCAGCGAGAACGCAATCTGGCGGGCGGTGATCAATACGCTGGACGTGACGCAGATCGCGGGCCTTTCGTCGCCCGAAGCCATGCAGTTGGCATCCCCGGCATTCTCGCCGACCGGGCGCGAGATCGCCTTTGCCGACCAGGGCATCTGGGTTCACAACCTGGATACCGGCGAGACGGGACAGATCATCACAGACCGGGCCGATCAAATCTACAGCCAGCCCCGCTGGTCGCCCGACGGGAAATGGTTGCTGCTGCGAGTCGGGTTTGCTGAGGGAGACGATCAGGCCATTCTGCCGACCGAGCAAGTAGGCGATCCTATTCTGCTCGATTACTTCTCTGCCCAGGCTGAATGGGTCGATGAGCAAAATATCTGTGTCTACAGCGATGGCAGCCTCTACGGAGGCCCCTTCATGAGCCTGGCGACGGTCGGTGAAACGCCAACCTTCAAACGGCTGACCGTCCTGCCGGTGATCGACGTGCAGATGCGCCCTGACGGGCGGCTGGCCTTCCTCCAGGTGCCGATTCCGGGGGTCGGAGGGCCGACGATCATCCAGATGAGCGATATGCTCTTGAACGGATCAGATATCCGCGTGGACCCCAAAGGTCATGTCCTTGAACTGGCCCGACTTTCGCCGGATACGACTTACATCGCCGGTATCGTGCAGCCCCGCGTCGAGAATGATGGCTCTCTCTCCGGCAGGCTTGCCATTGTCAACCTGCAAGATGACTCGATGGTGATGATCGAGGGGGTATCGGGTGTAAAAGGTTTACAGTGGGCTGAATAACAACAAATCAATTACCCGGAATATGGAACTTTCGCCTGTTTCAGGGCGTCATATCAGTAACAAGCTGACTTATTGATAGTTCCATGAAGATGGAGGGCGTTCATGAGCAAGGGACTGACCCCACAGGAAAAGGATCGGCGGGCAAGCCTGGCCGCAGAAGGACGGTTACCGGCAGAGTATCAAGAGCCAGTCTCAGAGAGTGCTGAAAGTGTCACCCCGGCCTGGCTGTGGGGATTGGTTGGGATCATCGTATTGATCTCGCTGGTGGCGGGCGGAATCGCCGGTTTCATGGGGGGGCGCTGGTACGAACGCAAGCACAGCACCCCGGTTATCGTCGACACATCCTTCCTGCTGGGTGCCCAACTGATCGACGCAGATGGGGCCGTCACCTTTGTCGGAGTCACTCCCGGCGGGCCATCCGATCAGGCCGGGATAATCGAAAACGACCAGCTGGTCTCGATTGACGGTGAGACCACCGATTCGGCAAAGCAGGCCGAACAGATTCTCTCGAAACACACCATCGGCGATTCGGTGCTGGTTACCATCGAGCGGAACCACCGCTTTGAGCAATATACGGTTGTGCTGGGCATCTATTCGCCGGTGGTGATCGGCGTGACGGCCATCCCCCCCATACCACCCCAACAGACTTACCCTCCTCCACCGCCAGGGCAGTATGCCGATGCCCGGCTTGGCATCTACTACCGGATGCTTGAACCGGGTGATCCCTTTGACGTCGACGAGGGGGCTTTGATTGTCTCTCTGCTGGGGACAAATAACCCTGCCGAACTGGCCGGATTGAAGATTGGCGACATTATCCTCCAGATCAACAACGAGTCAATCACCGGTGACAATAATCTGGAGTCTGTTTTAGACCGCTTCAGCGGCGGAGAAACCGTCACAATCGTCTATTTCAGCGATGGCGCTAAAAACGAGGTCGCCGTCACGCTGGGGCACGAATAATTGGTCAAGGCCATCCAGAACAATCGAAAAAACAACCGGCAGTTCCCACGCACGAATCGTTGGGGGCTGCCGGTCTTTTTTACGCTCATTACATTCTCTCTGCTGGCGACTGCCTGTCGGAAAGCCGAACCTTCGGAGGAACCATACTATCCGACAACGCCGGGAGTTCACCTCCTGCTTGACGATGGCCGGAACGCGTGGCCGGTCGATACCTGGGACGAGCATCTACAGGTCGCGCGGCAGGCAGTTGGAGAATGGGGCTTTGCGATCGGACTGGTCAGGCTCAACGATCTCGATCCCGACCGCTGGCAGATTTTCATGGATCACTGCATGACGTATAAGCTCACCCCCATTCTGCGGCTGGCGACAACCTATGACACCGATCACCTGTGGTGGGACGCGCCCCCGGCTGACGCCGACAACTCGTACAGGTCGACCGCCGCGCAGTATGCCGCGTTCGTCGCCTCGCTGGATTGGCCCACCAACAGGCACTACGTCATCATCGGCAACGAGCCAAATCACGGCGACGAGTGGGGCGGCACCCCCGATCCCCGGGCTTACGCCCGCTTTCTGATCGACGTAGCAGGCGAACTAAAGAACCGGGATCAGCAGGTGGTCATTCTTAACGCCGGGTTCGACCCGTACGCGCCGAACACCAACGGACTGCCGCTCGAAAACGGGGTGAGCTACCTGGATGAAGAAACATTTCTGGATCAAATGGTCGACGCTTACCCGGATGTTTTCGATCCGGTCGATATCTGGGCCAGTCATTCCTACCCGATTGGGTTTTCGGCTGGCCCCTGGGAGCAGGTCTACCAGATCGACCGGATCAACGGAGCGGTCAATCCGGATTCCGTCTCACCACCGCCCGGCATTTTCAACCGGGGGATCAACGGCTACGAATGGGAACTGTACAAACTTTCGACCTATAGTGTCGATCCGCTGCCGGTTCTGATCACCGAAACCGGCTGGCGGCACAGCAAATCGGTAAACACGGGTTCGCTGGACGGCGGTTCCTCCTACCCGGACTCTGAACTGGCGGCAGCTTATCTAGACCTCGCCCTGCGAGGTAACAATGGACGTTATCCCGAACTACCGGAAGACGGTTGGACTCCCTGGCTGAATGACACCAGGCTGGTGGGGGTTGTCATCTTTGCGCTGGATGGCGATCCAGCAGAGTGGGGACATACCAACCTGCTGAAGCTGGATTCGAGCGGTGTGGTGACCGGCACCTACCCCGCTTTCGATATTCTGGCAGCCATACACCAGAACGAATAGAGCCATCTCTAAATTCGGGATGGCTCATATCTACTATCACAGCCAATCTGATTGATTATGTCCCGGCAAGCAGCGTCTCGTCCTCAGCCTGGGCAACGCGCCGCCCTTCATCGGTATCGACGAAGTTCAGGATCAGAATGCCGACGATAAAAAACGCGATCAGGCTCAAAATGGCGGGGCGGCTGCTGCCGAAGATCGCACCGGCGGCAGCAAAGAGAATCGGGCCGAGGATCGCCGAGAATTTCTCCATGACACCGAACAGCCCGAAGAATTCGCCGCTCTTTGACGCAGGCGACATGCTCGCGTAGAGGCTGCGGCTGAGTGCCTGGCTACCGCCCTGAACGATTGCGACCATAAAGGCCAGGAACCAGAACTCCACCGTCGAATTCAGGAAGAAAGCCCATACAGCAATGACGGCATAGACGATCAGCGCCAAGATGATGCTGCGCTTGGTGTCCATCTTATCTGCCAGTTTAGAGAACAATGGACGTCCCAGCAAGGCGGCAAAACCGATCCCTACAACCTGGACAGCGACCACCATCCCCAGGATGGCGGCCAGATTGTTCTGGCGGCGCGGCTTCAGGACTTCAATCTGGGAGAGAGTGATCAGCCCGACCGAGTCCGAGTTGAGCAGAGTCAGGATATGTTCGCCTGGCTCATCCGCGCTGATCGTCTCGACGACGCCGTACCTGACCAAATCGTTCGAGGCATCGATCTCAACCGGCTGCCCGTCCTCGTCGACAAGCGGGTCGCCGTCAAGCAGCACCGCCCAGGTTCCGCTTTCCGGCCCGATGCTGTGAGTGATCTCAACATCCTGCCCGTTGAAAGCAAAATCGTATCCCGCGCCGGGCTGATCGGAGATCAGGTAGGTTTTATCCTCAAGGGGATCACCGAAGACGGTATTGATAAACTCAAGAAACCTTCCCCCACTGAGGTCATCTGCCGGGACGACCACCGCCGACCATTCACCTTCGTATCGAAGGGCGTCACCATCGGCGGTATAGATGCCCTCACCACGCGCTTCCGTTGTATCGGTATAGGGCAGGGGTGGGGCACCGCTGATCGCAGAGGGCAGCATATAGCGGCCAATGATCCCCACCAGCGGCAGCATGACAATGTTGAAGACGACAATCGCCAGGAACTGGGGACGACGTTTGGTTTCCTTGCTGGGAATACGCCCGAAGATCAGGCTGAACGGGATTCCGACGAACTGCACCAGCAGGAGCGCGAGAATTAACTCGATATCGCCAAACCCAAGTTCTGTTCCATAAATCGCCGCGACACCAATGATCGTACCGATCCCATCATTGTAAATCAGGAACGCGATCAGGTATTTGAACAATTCCTTGTAGCGTCGGATATCTTTCAAGGTGCTGGCGAGCTGTTTGAAGCTGGCCGAGACGACGTTCTCTCCAGGGGCGAGGGTGCGCGTGACCGCAGGTGGCTCAGGCACACGGGTGAAGATCGGGATCGAGAAGATCAGCCACCAGACACCAACACTGAGCAGCGACAGGCGCGACCCGGCATAATCGAAGAAATCGGGAATGAGCCTGATCATGATGATGTTGATCGCCAGCAGGAGACCGCCGCCAAGATAGCCCATTGCGTAGCCACGTGTGCTGACTATATCCCGGTCTGCTTCTTTAGCGACATGGGGAAGCAGCGAATCATAGAAAACATTGGCCCCGGTAAATCCCATCCGGCCAAAGATGAACAGGATCGAGGCGAGCAGCCAGTCGCCGGTGGAGACGAGAACGAGCAGCCCGGTTGCCAGCACACCCATCCCTACGAAAATTGACAGGAAGCGCTTTTTCCCACGCATCACGTCGGAGATTGTTCCCAGGATCGGCGATAGAAGGGCAACTACCAGAAGCGATATACTCAGACCCATTGACCAGAGGGATGTAGCAGCGGCTTCGCTGGGGAGGGTAGCTCCGGCGACACTGCTGTAGTAGATCGGGAGCACCGCCGAAAGGATTGTGGTGGCAAAGGCAGAGTTTGCCCAGTCGTACATAGTCCAGGCGCGGACTCGACGCCTGTATTCTTGCTCGGTCAGTTGTCCGAGCGCTGCGGTGGAAGCCGTTGTGGTCATAACTCATGCTCCTGGCTAGCGATTAGTCGATTGGTAGTGTAACGCATTCTGGTTATCAAGAGGTTAAAGCGCTATCACATAGAACCCCTTAGCCCCGTTCGGGTGACGCTGGTGCAACCAGTCGTTGACAGGCTGTAAAGGGTCGATTAGACTGAGGAAGATTTCGAGGACGGGGAGAAAACGATGATCATATTTGGCACACGGGTGCGCCAGAAGACAATCGGCGAGGGCGAGTTTTACTGCCCGCACTGCCAGTCGATGTGCGGCTACGAGCACAAATCGGCACGCCAGTTCTTTACGCTGTATTTCATCCCGGTGATCCCGATCAAGCAGTTGGGTGAGTTCATCATGTGCGAGAACTGCGGGGGAACATTCAAAGCAGAAGCCCGCTTCTTACGGTCGTCCCCGGCAGCCTCCGGACAGCAAAATCGAACAGAAGACTTGGCTGCGCTGTTGAACTCAGTAAAAGCAAAACTGGAAAAAGGCGTGTCAATCGACTACCTGGTCAGAGATTTGACGTCAGCCGGGTTGAACTATGATATGGCCCGACAAACGGTCGAGAATGCAGCAGGCGAGGGTCGCCGAGTCTGCGAGGCGTGTGGGCTGACCTATACAGCAACAGCATCGACATGTACCGAGTGCGGCGGGAGACTGCAATAGCAACCAGACAATATTTGATCCAGACAAATCTCTACCATCTCATGGAAAGGATCATAAACAATGAACTACCGTGAATTTGGGCGTACGGGCTGGCAGGTTTCCGAAGTCGGTTTCGGGGCCTGGGCAATTGGGGCAGACTGGGGATCAGTCGACAACGAGGAGTCGCTGGCAGCCCTGCATCGGGCCATCGATCTCGGCGTCAACCTGATCGATACCGCCGACGTTTACGGCGACGGGCGCTCCGAGCGGCTGGTAGCGCAGGTACGCAACGAACGCATGGAGTCGATTCATGTCATTACCAAAGCCGGGCGCAGGCTCAGCCCGCACACCGCCGACGGCTATAACGCGGAAAACCTGACCCGCTTCATCGAGCGCAGCCTGAAGAACCTCGACACCGACTGCCTCGACCTGGTGCAGCTTCACTGCCCACCCACAGAAGTCTATTACCGGCCCGAAGTGTTCGCCGCGCTCGACGATCTGGTTGAGGCGGGGAAAATCCAGTATTACGGTGTCAGCGTCGAAAAGGTCGAAGAGGCGCTCAAGGCCATCGAATACCCCGGCGTGCAGTCGGTACAGATCATCTTCAATATGTTTCGCCACCGCCCGGCAGAGATATTCTTCGCCGAGGCAAAGAAGCGGGGGGTCGCCATTCTGCCCCGTGTGCCGCTTGCCAGCGGGCTGCTGACCGGCAAGATGACCCGACAAACGACCTTCTCCGATGACGATCACCGCAAGTACAACCGTCAGGGTGAGGCGTTCGATCGTGGGGAAACCTTCTCCGGTGTTGATTACGAAACAGGGCTGGACGCCGTCGAAGAGTTGAAGGCGCTGGTGCCGAAGGGCGCGACGATGGCACAGTTCGCCCTGCGCTGGATATTGATGTTCGATGCCGTATCGTGCGTCATTCCGGGCGGCAAACGCCCCTCGCAGGTCGATGACAACGTGGGCGCGTCGGAACTGCCGCCGCTGACCGATAAACAGATGGAGGCCGTTCGCGCGGTGTACGACAAATATATCCGCGAGCAGGTTCATCACCGCTGGTAGCAGGCACGTATGACCGATCCTTACGATCTTCTCATTCGCTACTACGACGCCGAAAACGCCGGGTTTGTCGAAGACTTCGCCACATACTCGCTACTGGCGGATCGATTCGGTGGCCCGGTGCTCGACGTTGGCTGCGGAACGGGACGGGTTGCCTTTCAGCTTGTGCGCCAGGGCGTTGAGGTCACAGGGATTGACCCTTCGGGGAAAATGCTCGAACGTGCCCGCGACCGTGCGCAGAAACAGAGTATTGGACCAAAACAGATTTCGTTCTACGAGAGCGATATCCGGCAGATAGCGCTTGGTGGATCGTTCAACCTGGCGATTCTTACCTATAACACATTCATGCACTTTCTTGATCACCAAAGCCAGATCGAAGTGCTGGAACGGCTTGCCGCGCTGATCCGCCCCGGCGGTGGGCTGGCGCTCGACCTGCCGAACCCTATCGAGACTTTCGGCGCGCCGGATATCCCCGGCCTGGTTCTCGAACGGACTTTCAGTGATCCAGAAACCGGCCAGCCGGTTTTCCAGCAGTCACTCGCCAGCCTCGACCGTATCACCCAGGTCATGGATTTGACCTGGATATATGATCGCATGGCCCCGGAAGGACAGATCAACCGCTTGATGGTTCCGCTCCAAATACGCTACACTTTCGCATCTGAGATCGAACTTTTGTTAGCGCGAACGGGTTGGGCCGGGATCGAGTGCTACGGCACCTATGATTTTGACCCGTATGAGGAATCAAGCCCGCGCCTGTTCGTCGTCGCCACGCGAAACAGCGGAGCATCATGAACCAATTACCGGCTGGTATTACACTATTGATAGTCTTATCGGCATTGCTGGCCGGGTGCGCCAATGATCCGCTGCCGGTGACCCAGGAGCCGATGGAAGTGTCTGCGACTTCAGTGCCGGTATCACCAGCTTCTCCTGCCACACCCTTTCCAACAGAGGTCTCCCGTCAGTATAAGCTCTACAGCCACCCGTCAGGTGTGTTTAGCCTGTCGATACCCGTAGACTGGCAGGTGCTCGACACATCAAGTGACTTGCGGCTGCTGACAAGCTGTATTCCACCGGTCGGCTACGGCAGCCGGGTGACCGTTGACGTGACCAACGAAGGCCCGCTGCCGCCGGAAAACGTCCGAGCGCTGGCCGAAAGCTACGTTCATCTACACTACCTGGGGACGGGCAACTACAGCGAGATCAGCCGTACCGAACTTCCTGACGGACGCTTGCAGTTCGTCTTCCAGTTCGACGACGAGTTTGGAGCCAAAGGGCGCGAGACGCTGTACATCCAGCAGGAGGGGCCGTATTTTACCGCGCTGGGAGTCTTCCTCGCCGAAAAGGATGCCTATACGCTGAGCAACGCGCTGGATGCCATCACTGCCAGTTTCAGCGTCGATCCCCTGACGGCCTGGGGGGGAAAAGTCGCCGAGATCAACTCCGACAGTCTGAAGTTGGCCAACACGGCACTGTGGCAGGATGAAGAAGGCATCTTCTATTACATGGGCGAGGTTCGCAACGATACCACGTTCCATATCGCCGAGATCAAGGTCCGGGCAGCCTTGTGTGATCAAAGCGGTATTATCGTCGCCGATGTCTCAAAATCAGCAGCGCTCGACTGGGTCGAAGCGGGTGGATCAACGCCCTTCTCGATCAAAATCGAGGATGTCCCGGACGAGGTATCCGTTTGCGGCGCGCAAGCCAGCGCCATTCCCGCCGATTACGACACCGGCTACACGACCGGGCTGTCCATTGAGCCGGAGGCCAGTTATAACGACGATAACCAGATCAGAATCGAGGGATCCGTCACCAATCCAGGGCTGGCGGCGGTCACCGAAGTCGAGGTATTCCTGATAATTTACGATCCGGATGACCGGGTGATCGGTTTTACCCGGATCAAGCTGGGGGAAGATGTTGAACTCGGTCCAGGACAATCGACTAGATTTGACTATACATTCAAGACGGTTGGGGGACAGCCGGATCGATTTGCTACACTGGCGCAGGCAAAGGTTATCAGTACATTAGACCCATCACTTGCACCTGACAACAACTGATCTGGCGGTGCCGCGTAATCGATTCTACAATACGTTAAGCACCTGTTGGGGATGCCTGTCAGTGCAGTTTATGACTCACCTAACTGAGAAATTGATCGGAAACACGCAGCGATGGAATTAGATATAGGATTCAGCACAGACCCCGGCCCAAGAGAAGGCGTCAATCAGGATTCAATCCTGGTCACCGTCCCTGAGCGGCATCCTGGAACAGTGCTGTTGATCGTTGCCGATGGAATGGGTGGCGCACGTGCAGGTGATCGGGCCAGCCAGATGGCGATCGCGATCATTGAGCGGCATATTCTGGAAGACGAGATTCCCAACCCTGACAATGCTACCGAGCGCCTTCGCGAGGCGATTGTCGCTGCCAACGCTCGCATCTATCACCAGGCCAAATCCACCCCGGAGATGAAAGGCATGGGATGTACGGTCGTCGCCGTACTGGTTCTTGGTGATATGTACTGGGTTGCCAGTGTGGGCGACAGCCGTGTCTACCTGATTCGAGACGAGGAAGTTTTCCAGCTTACCGAGGATCACACCTGGGTCAATGCCCGCGTCCGCGAGGGCGTTCTGACGCCGGAACAGGCGGCCCGCCACTCGCTGCGGCATGTCCTCGACCGCGCCCTGGGCACCCAACCGACGATTGACGTGGATATCTGGCCGGATGAAATCTTCGAAGATGGCGACATCCTGGTAATGTGCACCGACGGCCTGTACGGGGTACTCGACGATGAAGTTATCGCCGAAACAGCAGCTTCGAATATCGCCCAGCGCGCCGCCGACGAGCTTGTCTCGCAGGCGTTGGTAGCTCAGGCACAGGACAATATCTCGGTGATCGTTCTACAGGCCAAGCTGCACCCAACATCGCCCATACTATAAATTCCACCTCAACTTTTGCCGTGCCTGTTATACAATCTCATGAATAGATTGTTTATCCTGCGTCCTGCAACGGTGGGGAGGACGGCGGGAAACAGTTGGTTGTTAGCTATCTGCGCCTGCGCTATAATCTGCGCCGGATTTTCGATGTTAAAACAGTGTATTCCGGGGTTGTCTGAGAACAACCCTTAGCAAACCAGACAGGGGTAGTATTGTGCAAACTTATGTCAACATTGCACTGATCATTCTCTCGGTGGCACTGACCGCTGCCATCCTGCTTCAAACACGCGGCGGAGGACTCGGCAGCGCCTTTGGCGGTGATGGCATGGCAGGGGGCATGTATAAGACCCGGCGCGGACTGGAGAAAACGCTTTTCCAGATTACCATCGGGCTGTCAGTCGCTTTCTTTGTCCTGGTGATCTTCAGTTCGCTGATCATCAGCGGCTAGGAGTTCCACTAACCCAAGCGGCTGTCAGAGGCTGCGGCCTTGTTCTATCCAGGGTGTTCTGCGGCTTGCGGGGCACCCTTTACGTTTGTCAAGAGAACGATCCAGGCCTGCTTTATGAGCAAGAAAACATCCCCTGCAGGAAATGTAATCCTATCTGCTGTTGCCCGCCTGCACTGGCAGTGGGTGGTGCTCGCCACTGGCCTGTTGATGATTATTGGGGCTGTCGCGTTCTTACTGCTTAATGAATCACCTTCTGGTGCCGAAGAACCCGCCCCGGAGGTCCGCCCGGTTGATTTCATCGAAACGCAGGTTTACAGCGAAGCGATTGTCGGCGAACCTTTGCTGGCAAATCCCCTGCTGGCAACCTCCCAGGCCGACCACGATCTGGTTGCCCTCGTCTTTTCCGGCCTGACGCGCCTGGACGAATTCGGCCTGCCGATTCCCGATCTCGCCGAAGGCTGGCGGGTCAGTTCGGATGGGCTGGTCTATACTTTTCACCTGCGTGAAGGGGTGACCTGGCACGACGGGGAGCCATTCACCGCCGACGATGTCGCGTTCACGATGAGCGTGCTGCGTGACCCGGCCTTTCCCGGTCCGACAGACCTGGGCGCGTTCTGGCGCTCGGTCGAGACATACGCCGACGACGAGTTCACCGTTCGATTCGTGCTGGCCCAACCCCTGGCCGCTTTCCCTGAATACGCGGGGATCGGAATTTTACCGGCTCACCTGCTGGCCGGGGTCTCCCCCGCCGATATTGCCGCCGACCCGTTCAACCTGTCCCCCACCGGTACAGGCCGAATGAAATGGACATCACTCGAAGAATCAAACGACGTGACGGTGGTCAGCCTGGAACCCTACGAGGCATTCTATGATCACCCTCGGCGGGTCACGCTCCAAGAGATGCAGCTGCGTTTCTACGAGTCCGGCAGCCAGGCTTTCCGCGAATTAGGTGCTGACGCGCTGGCAATGGGCGGCCTGACCCCCTCGCAGTTGAACGCAGCATTGGGCAGCACGGGGCTTAATATCTACACCGCCCGGCAGCCGGTCTACGGCGCGGTGATTTTTAATCTTCAGGCAGATGAACGTCTGCCATTCTTCCAGGAAGAGAACGTCCGGCGGGCGCTGGTGATGGGGCTTGACCGGGAGTCAATTGTCAACGATAACTTTGGCCGCAGCGCAGCGGTGGCCGATTCGCCGATCCTGTCCGGTACGTGGGCCTATAACCCGGACCTGGAACCGGTCAATTTTGACCCGTTGAAAGCGATGCAGTTACTTGACGAATCCGGCTGGGTGACCGAGGGTGGAATCCGCACCCGCGAAGGACAGACGATCTCCTTTACCCTGCTGATCGGCGACCGCGCTGCAGATGAAGCACTTGGCCAGGCAATCGTCGACCAGTGGCGCGCGCTGGGCATCGATGTCAAGATCGAGTCGCTGTCGCCGACAGAACTGGTCGAACGCCTGTCGATGACAACCGGGGAAGAAGGCCGGGATTTTGACGCGGCGCTGGTCGAGTTCAGCCAGGGGCGGCTCGCCGACCCCGATCCGTATCCCTTCTGGCACCAGTCGCAGATCGAGGAAGGGCAGAACTATAGCGGCCTCGCCGACCGATTCATCAGCGAGGCGCTGGAAATCGCCCGGAAAGACCCTAACGGTGTTCGCCGCCTGGAACTGTACCAGGGATTCCAAGAGCGTTTCGTCAATCAATCTTACGCAGTCCTGCTCTACAATCCCCTGTATCACTTTACCGCCTCGTGCCAGGTGGTGGGCATCCAGGTGATGATCTTCATCGATCCGAGCGACCGCTACCGCAACCTCCACGAATGGCGTATCGCCTCCCCCGCCGAGCACGACCGCGTCTGCCCCAATTAAAAACCGGGGCAGACCTGATGATCTGCCCCAGCCGCTATCTATCGGTTATCAAGAGGGCAGGTCTGCCCTCGATTTATTTGCGTCGATCCTTACGATTCGTTTTCCATCGCCTCGCGTTTGGCACGTCTCTTCTTGCCGAGCCGTACCAGCCACATAATGAACCGCACAATCCCGTAAATGATCGCACCGAACAGGGCCAGCATCGGGACCACGGCAATCAAGAACACAATCAGGAAATCGGCAAACCAGCGCAGGCCATCAACCAGACTGTCGAGCGCCTCTCGCACAGTTTCCATCGGACGCCAGCGCGTATCGACCGGCTGGCTCAGGATGTAGGGCTGTAACTCAATGTCGATCCGGGAAAGACGCGCCGACTCAGAGAGATAGCGCATCCGCCCCTTCAGCGATTCGATCTCGGCTTCGCGCATGGTAAGCTGCTGCTCGGCCAGGAGCAGGTCTTCGGTCGTTGCTGCGTCCTCCATCAACCCCAGCAGGCGGTCACGGGCCGCTTCAAGGCTCTGCGTCCGCGCCTGGATGTCGACGTATTCCTCGGTTACATCTTCTGAATACTCGTTGATCGAGGGATTCGTTCCCGATGCGGCCATCCCTTCCAGTTGATCCATCACCGCATCGAATTCCGTCGCCGGGATGCGGATCGTCAGGTTGATATAGGGAGATGAATTGGGGCTTCCGCCATATTCGTTGCTGGAGACGACAAATCCACCCTGTGCAGCATACTGGCTAACTATCTCTTCAATAGATGTCTTGACCTCGCGGGTATCGTCGACGGCCATTGCAATGTAGCCATTGCGAATGATCAGTCGTTCGATCTGCTGGTCATCGACCGCGCTCTCGGTCACAACATCCGAAGTGCCATAAGTGCCATTTGCGGCAGTTGCATCACCTTCGTAGTAGACTTCTCCGACAGCCGCCATCTCTTCTTCCGCCATCTCGTATTCGACCTCGGCAGCGGGCATATCCATCATGTCATTAACCGCACCACCGCCAACTCCATAATCAAAGGCCGCCTGAGGGACCGGGGCATAAGAGGTCATCGACTCGCGGCTGACACTGCCAATCTTAGGCCCCAACACGGCCATAGTGATAATCGCCACGACGATCAGCCCGACAACGCTGCCGCCGATAATTAATCCAATCTTCAACTTTCGCGACATTTCTTCCTCCGTCTCGATATAAACATATTTTCAAGCCTATCACGTAGATAAGACGTATGATCCCGTTTTTTAGTTCCCACCAACTCCGATTGTACACCAATACAGACTTGAATGTGATCTTCGCTTGTGCCCCGATCACGCTCACGCGGTAGAATAAAGAGGGACAACCACTTGAGCCATGCCGATAAATCAGGAAGAATCCTATGGAACCGATCAACGTTCTGATGGCCCATCCTTTTCCAGTGGAACTCAACGATAAACTAGCAAATGTCTCACCGCGTTTGAAGATCGCTCAATATGACCCGGACGCCGAAGATGCTGCCATCCGCCTTGAGGAAGCCCACGTATACTACACGTCCGGTTACCTGCCCCTGCCGGAGGACGCACCCAATCTAAAATGGGTTCAGCTTCACAGCGCGGGATTCGACGGCATCTATGACCAACCTCTCTATACCGACACCAACATCGTTTTTACGTCAACCAGCGGTATTCACGCGGTCAATATGGCCGAGTATGCACTGGCCCAGATGCTTGCCTTTTCACACCGGCTGCCGCATATGTTCGAAGACAAAGCAGCGATACGCTGGGTCGAAAACAAGTGGGAACGTTTCGTCCCTTCTGAACTGCGCGGCAAAACGCTGGGGATCGTGGGGTACGGCAGCATCGGGCGGGAAATTGCGCGGCTGGCGCAGGCGTTCGGAATGACCGTGCTTGCCATCAAACGCGATCTGAGGTCGCTCGAAGATCATTCCTTCGCCCTGCCCGATACTGGTGACCCGGAAGCTCTGATCCCCGACCGGATTTACCCACCGGAGGCGTTGAAGTCATTTCTGGGCGAATGTGATTTCGTCGTGGTTACAATTCCACTGACTGCAAAAACCCGCCGCATGATCAATGCAGAGGCCCTGGCCGCGATGAAGCCCGGCACCATCCTCATCAACATTGCACGCGGGGATATAGTCGACGAACCGACGTTGATCAAGGCGCTCGAGGAGGGTCACCTGGGTGGGGCGGCATTGGATGTCTTCAGCCAGGAACCGCTGCCCGAAGACAGTCCGCTCTGGCTGATGCCCAACGTGATCATCAGCCCGCATATCGCCGGAGCGACACCGCATTACGATGAACGCACAACCGATCTCTTCGCCGAAAACCTGCGCCGGTTCATTGCGGGGGAGAAACTGATCAACGCCATCGACCGCACACTGGGTTACTGATCACCCATCCAGCACGGTGAGGTTGGCGAAACTCGACAGCAGACGTTTAAGCCCGGCGTCCTCAAACGCGACGCTCACTTCCTGATCGTCGCCGCTGGGACGGCAGTCGATGATGATACCTTCACCAAACTTGGGATGGTTCACCCGCTGGCCGGTTCGATAAGCCTGTGCCGGGCCAGCAATGACCGTCCGGGCACGCGGAGGCCTTCCTCTCCGGGTGGTGGGAGGCAGTCCAGGGCTGCCGCTATAAGCCGGGGAGATCAACTCCGAGGGAATATCATCGATAAAGCGCGAGCGGAGGTTCAGGCTGCTCTCACCCCACACCGTCCGCCGGAAAGCGTATACCAGGTAGAGGTATTTTCTGGCCCGCGTCATCCCGACATACATCAGGCGGCGCTCTTCGGCCATTTGCTCCGGGTCATCTTTTGATCGCTGGTGCGGCAAAACGCCTTCCTCAAGCCCGACGATGAATACGGCGTCGAACTCCAACCCTTTGGCTGCGTGCAGGGTCATCAGGCTGGGGGCGCTGGCTCCTGCCTCCAGGTCGTCCACATCGGAGACGAGCGCCACTTCTTCGAGAAAGCTGGACAGCGGAAGCTCCTCAAATTCCGAAGCAAGATTTACCAGCTCCATCACGTTAGCCTGCCGATCTTCGCCCTGATCGGTGCCGTCGTTGAGTGACGCGAGATATTGAGTCTCGTCCAGCACCATCTTGAGCAGATCGCCAACCGGGGCCCGTTCACGCATATCGTGCCAGTCGGCCAGTTTCATGGCAAACGAGTGCAGGACGCTGCGTGCCCGGCCATCGAGCGGCACCTCTTCGGGGTTCCCGGCCAGATATAGAAGCGTATCGCCCATCGAAAGGTTCAACTGGGCTGCCCAGTCGGCCAGCGATTCGACCGTTTTCGCCCCGATGCCGCGCGGCGGCGTGTTGATCACCCGCTGGAGGCTGATCGAGTCATTCGGATTATGGATCACACGCAGATAAGCGACGATATCTTTGATTTCCTTGCGGGCATAGAAACGCGTCGCGCCGACCAGTTTGTAGGGCAGGTTCGCCCGGATGAAGGCGTCTTCCAGGGCGCGTGACTGAGCGTTAGTACGGTACATGACCGCGCACTCGCCCGGCTCGACCTCGTTCATGGCGACCAGCGAGGCAATCGTATCGACCACGAACTGGGCTTCGAAAGTCTCATCATGGGCCTCGTAGAGCATCACCTGAGGACCACCTTCCTGATCGGTGAAGAGGTGTTTAGGCGTACGCGCCGCGTTTTTGTTGATCACCGCCTGGGCAGCGTCAAGCACGACCTGTGTCGAGCGGTAGTTCTGTTCGAGCAGCACCGTCTTCAGGTGAGGATAATCGCTCCGAAGGCGGTGCATGTTGCGATAGTCCGCCCCACGCCAGCGGTAGATCGACTGATCTTCGTCGCCGACACAGAACAGGTTCCCATTGTCCCTGGCGAGGTACCTGAGCAGCGTGTACTGTGCACCATTGGTATCCTGAAACTCGTCGACCAGCACATGGTCGAACATACGCCTGTACTTATTGCGAATGCCGTCGTTCTCCGCCAGCAGCAGCGCGGCGTGCATCAGCAGGTCGTCGAAATCGACGGCGTTGTTGGCTAATAAACGCTGCTGGTAAATCGCATAGCCCCGCTTGACGATCTCATCGAAGTAATCAATAGATCGATACTGGTCGGGTTTGATCAGTTCGTTCTTGGCTGCCGATATTTTCGAGAGCAGGCGTTCAGGTTTGTACTGCTTGGGGTCCATTTGCAGGTCATCGGCGACGATCTCTTTCATCAATGCCCGCTGGTCGCTCGTATCGAAGATCACGTAATCCCTGGTAAGGGGAAGGTGCTGATCGGCTTCCCGGCGCAGCATCCGCGCACACAATGCGTGGAAAGTTCCCAGCCAGATTCCTTTCAGACCGCTGCCGAGGAGAACCTCAACCCGCGCGCGCATCTCCCGCGCCGCCTTGTTGGTGAACGTCATCGCGATGATTCGTTCCGGGAGCAGGTTGTAATGCTCGATCAGCCAAGCGATGCGCTGGGTCAACACGCGGGTTTTCCCACTGCCCGGGCCGGCTAAAACGAGAATCTGGCCTTCCGGTGCAGTGACGGCTTCAAGTTGTTGTTCATTCAGCCCTTCGAGAATGGGGGCCAAGACGCGATCTCCTTATGGCTGGGGGGATTTCCGAAAGCGTGCGGATTGTAGCACGGACGACAAATTTTGTCGTGTTGGGAACAAATATCGCAGGATTAGCGCAAACGGAATGGAACGGTCAGACGAGGAAACTAACCGATACTGGCCGGGAGGCGGAACCAGATCGTCGTGCCTTTGCCGGGCGTACTGGCCGCCCCGATCTCACCCTCGAGCTTGTCGATGATCCGCTGGACAATCGACAACCCCAACCCGAAGCCGGTCGCCTCTCTTTTGTGGAAGCGGGTAAACATTTCGAAGAGCTGTTCCTGGTCTTCCTCAGCGATGCCAACCCCGTTATCTTCGACTTCGTACTGCACCATACCGAATTCCAACAGCAGTTCCCCCCGAATTTTTATCGTCGGTTCGGGATTATTCTGCCCGATATACTTGGCGGCATTGTCGATCAGGTTGGCAAATACTTCTTCAAGCCAAGGAGCATAGCCCGTCGCTTTGGGCAAATCCGGCTGAACTTCAAAACGAATATGGCGGCTGTGGTACTTGTCTGCAATTCTTTCCAGCGCATTCTGCACGACGGGGCGGACATCGACCGACTGGGAAACCTGGTCGGTATTGCGAATCGAGGCCAGCATCAGCAGGTCTTCGATCATTTTGCTCATTTTTTCCGTACTCGCCTCGATCAAATCAACGACGAGCATGCCATCCTCTGAAAGCGACCCGGCTTCATCTTTCAAGATACTGATCGCCCCCAGTACGGTGCCCAACGGAGACTTCAGGTCGTGGGCAATTGTATGGCTGAAGGCGTCGAGTTCGCGGTTGCGCTCTTCCAACTCCAAGGCACGCTGGTTGAGGGCCGCTTCTATCTCTTTTTGCGCGGTAATGTCTCGATCTACTCCCAGCACATACTCGTGACCATCCAACTCAACGAGGTTAGTCGAGCATTGGATCACCACATAACTGCCATCTTTCCGGCGGGTAATCATTTCAGTATGGAGAACACCCTTATCGCGTAGGTTCTCCAAATAAGCTTCTTTATCATTTACACGATTATGTAGAGTATCGACAGACTGCCCAATAAGGTCTTCCTGTGTACAGCCATTCATCTGGCAGGCCGCCCGGTTACAGGCAACAATTTGCCAGGGGATTGCTTTCGAATGTGGGTCGATAAGCAAAATCGCATCGGGGGCATATTCAAACAATGTACGATATTTCTCAACATCATGATAAAGAACATCGTTTATCTGTTGGCGATCTGATTCGGCGCGTTCGAGCTTCTTCGTCAGTTTCTTTATAATCTCTTTAAGCTCGACCTCTGTCTGATTTCCTGACACCCAGGCTTTCCTCCTCGGCCAACAGGTTAACACAATACTATAATAACCAGCGGCTACCCAAAAGCATCATTATTGCTCCAGGCAAGTGATTGATATTTTCTATGACATCACAATTCAAACAAAAAAGCAATGTGCAGAGATTCCTACTCCCTCACATGCCAGTCGCCAATTGCCACCCACTTGTAGGTGGTCAGTTCCTTCAAGGCCATCGGACCGCGCGCATGGAGCTTCTGTGTGCTGATCGCCACCTCTGCACCCAGGCCAAATTGACCCCCATCGGTAAAACGCGTCGACGCATTGACATACACCGCCGCCGAGTCGACCCGGTCAACAAATGCCGTGGCGTTAGCATCGTCCTGGGTCAGGATGCCATCTGAGTGGCCGGTGCCGTGTGTCTGGATATGCTCGATGGCTTCGTCGAGGTTCTTAACGACCTTCAGCCCGAGAACAAGCGACAGCCACTCGATGTCCCAATCGTCCGGGCCAGCCGCTTCGACGGTATCCAAATCGCCGACGATCTTCTGAGCTTCCGCACCAGCCTTGAACGTCACGCCATCCTGCGCCAGCCGCACGACGACCATCGGCAGGAACTGCCCGGCGACAGCCTGATGAACCAGCAGGGTATCGAGCGCATTGCAGACCGACGGACGCTGGACTTTCGCGTTCTGAACGACAGGCAGCGCCTTTTCAAGGTCGGCGCTCTGATCGACATACAGGTGACAGATACCCAACCCGCCGGTGATCACCGGGATCATCGAGTTTTCGCGGCAGGCTTTGTGCAGCCCGGCCCCACCACGTGGGATGATCATATCCACGTACTCGTGCATGTGAAGCAGTTCAGTAACCAGCGCCCGGTCGGGGCTGTCTACAAACAGCACCACATCACCCGGAAGCGCCGCGGCAGTCAATCCAGCCCGAATTGCATCGACCAGCACCCTGTTCGAGCGCAGCGTTTCCTTGCCGCCGCGCATAATCGCTGCGTTGCCGCTTTTCAAAGCCAACACCGAAATGTCGACGGTCACGTTGGGGCGCGATTCGTAGATTACCCCCAGCACCCCAATAGGCGTCCGCCGCTTACTGATTCGCAGTCCATTGTCGAGGGTCAGGCGGTCGTACTCTTCGCCGACCGGGTCAGGGAGATCTGCAACTTTGCGAACATCGGCGGCGATCCCTTCCAGCCGCGTTGGAGTGATTGTCAGGCGGTCGATCAGCGCTTCGGTCAGGCCGTTGGCCCGCGCCTCGTTGACATCTTCCTGGTTGGCCTCGAAGATCGCTTCCTTCTGGTCTTCGAGCGCTTCGGCAATCGCCAGCAACGCCGCGTTCTTATCAGCAGTAGGGGTCGTCGCCAGGATTCGTGATGCGGCTTTTGCGCGTTTTCCCAGGCTCAACATGTCCATCATGACGTTTCTCCTCAGACAAGTACAAGGTAGTCGAGGTGGATGACCTCGTCGCCGTAAGTATAACCTAATTTGTCGGTGATCTCGCCCGAATGCAGCCCTGAGAGCCGCTCGATATCTTTCGAATTATAGTTCACCTGACCACGCGAGACTTCTTTGCCACCCGGCCCGACAACGCTGACTATCGCCCCACGCTCGAACTTCCCCTCGACGCCGATCACCCCGACCGGCAGCAGGCTTGCCCCGCCTTTCTTGAGCATTCGCGCCGCACCTTTGTCAATTTGCAGCGTCCCGACCGGCTTCTCGGAGAGTATCCAGCGTTTGCGGCTCTCGACATGCGTACTGACCGGCTCAAACCATGTTCCGATTTCGCTTCCTTCCGGCCCGCATAGGTCGATCAATATGTTTGGCTGGGACCCTTTGGCGATCACAACCCTCGTGCCGCTGCGCGTTGCAAGCTGCGCGGCCTGTAACTTGGTGACCATTCCCCCGGTGCCCCAGGGCGAGTTTTCACGGCCTGCCACTTCCCATATCTCGTCATTGATATCGTCGACGTGCGAGATCAACTCCGCGTCGGGATCGATACGAGGATCACCAGTCAACAGGCCCGGTTGATCGGTCAGCAGCACCAGCAGGTCGGCATCGAGCAGGTTGGCAACCAGCGCCGAGAGGTTATCATTGTCGCCCAGCTTGATCTCATAGGTTCCCACCGTATCGTTTTCGTTGATGATCGGGACGACGCCCTGCGAAAGCAGTGACTCCAGGGTATCACGCGCGTTGAGATAGCGCTTACGATTCCGGAAGTCGTCTTTAGTCAGCAGCACCTGGGCGACATCCAATCCGAAGATTGCAAATAAATCAGCATAGGTATGCATCAAGTGAGGCTGGCCAACTGCGGCCAACATCTGCTTGGCCGGGATGTTTCGCCCCAGTTCGGGGTTATTGAGCTGCTCACGCCCGGCAGCGATTGCCCCCGACGAGACGAGCGCGATCTGTTTTCCGTTCTCGGTCAGCAGCACGATCTGCCGGACGATCTCCAACATGCGGCGTGGACTCAACCGGGGCGTTCCTGCGGTCAGGACACCCGTTCCCAGCTTGACGATCAACCGGTCGAACTGTTCGTTATTCTCCATAGTCCTCCTTGATCGGGTTAATATTTGCCGCGCAAATTGTATACGACTCACGGATAGGTGAGCAAAGAACCCGGAATAATTATACTGATCCTGATTTTTCGCGCGGGTCTGTGTACAATCATGATCAGAATAGATAGGAGAACAGCATGCTTACCTTTACCCAACCGGCGCAGGACAAGATCACCGAGATGCTCAACGCAAAAGGCCAGGACAGTTACGCTGTGCGGATTCGCGTCGCCGGGCGGGATGTCGACAGTTTTGTCTACGATTTCCGATCTGTCGAATCCAGCACGCGCCGGGAAGACGACCTGGTCGTCGATCTGGGATCGTTTCAAGCCTTTGTCGATCCGGAAAGCGCCCCGCTGCTTGACGGGGCCAGCATTGATTTCGGCGGACTGGGCGGGGGTGGGTTTAAAATCGACAACCCTAACCCGGTCTGGACGGACGACACCTCCCGCGAGGTCGCCGAGGTAATCGCGAACCGGATCAACCCGGCAGTCGCTTCACACGGGGGGCGCATCACGCTAGTCGACGTGAAAGACAACGTGGCCTATATTCGAATGCAGGGCGGCTGCCAGGGCTGCGGCATGGCAGCGGTGACACTTCATGCAGGGATCGAGAAAGAAATCCGCAAGGCAATCCCGGCGATTACCAGCGTCATCGATGTCACCCGCCATGAAGAAGGGAATTCCCCATATTATGCTCAGGGTGAGGCAGGACAATCAGCCGTCAAGGGTGACTAGATCGAAACAGGCCCCATAAATAACAGGGGCCTGATTTATCGTCGTGCGCACGGCACCTAGCCCAGAGCAACAACGTTTACTGCCTGAAGCCCCTTCTCCGTTTCCTCGACACCAAATTCGACGCGCTGGTTCTCCTCAAGTGAGGCATACCCGTCAGTTTGGATAGCCGAATAGTGAACGAAAACGTCATTTTCAGACTCATCGGGAGTGATGAAGCCGAAGCCCTTGGAGGCGTTGAACCACTTAACGGTTCCGGTATAACGTTCCTGCGACATTGTACATCTCCTTAACCATCTTTTTCTCGGAAGCGCCAGGCTCCTTCTTGCAAGAAAAGCCCGGTAAACACCGGGCCAGACACTTTTGCGAAGCCTTTTGTCCTGCATGCTACCGGCGACGAGTATAGCCGATCCCGCCGGTTTGGGCCAACGTCAGGAGGAGCAGCAGATCACAGGTCAAGCCACTTCAAGGCTTTCATTGCCCGGTTGCGATGCACATCCCGGCTGGCGACTAAATCCTGAGCCAGTGCAAAACCCGGCAGTTCGTCTTTCTCCTCGAACTGGACGAGCCATTCGGAGATTGCCCATTGTTGGAGCGGCGTAATAACGTTATACAAAGGCGGTCCCTCGAACTCCAGGCCGCTGTAATGCAGGTAGGTCGATAGGAATTTATCGGCGGCTTCGGCAGCGCCAAAGTCGACCAACTGCATGTAGGCGTTGGCGACGTCCCAGCGCGGGTCGCCGATTGCGCTGTACTCCCAGTCGATGATGCCTGAAATTCTGTTCTCGTGAAGCAGGGCATTCAAGAAGTGATAGTCGCCATGCAGCAGCACCGGGGAGAGCTCCTGAACCTGATAGGTATGGCTCATCACCCGCTGGACAGATGTATACAGTTCCGACAACCCGATCCGGTAAGCCAGCGAAACGAGGTTGGCCGCCGCGCCTTGCAGGGTGACCATCGGAACAACCTGGCGAACCGGGTCGGGCGGGGTGAGTGAATGGAGTTCGGCCAGCAGCCGGGCAAACTGGGTGATATGCGGTTCGACGGCCTGCTTCAACGTTTTACCGGTCAGAACAGGCCCGTCATGCGGCAGGCGGGAGAACAGTACCACATCTCCCTGGGGACCGAATTCGCGAGCATAGACCCTGGGAACAGGAAAATCCTTTTCAAATAACCATCGGCAGACGGTCGCTTCGCGCTGCGCCTTGCCCCGATCATCGGGACGCCACCAACTGAGCGTGCTGACGTAGCGGCGGACGATCAAATCTTCGTGTTTGAGCACACCGTCGTCGGTCAGCCACCACAATTCGAAAGAGGTCATCTGGTGCTGACGGCTCTTGATAGGAAGAACATCGACAATCGTCTGCCCGGCACGGTCGGGAAAGGTGCGGGCGCACAAATCGACAAGGTCTTCGGTGGAAAGAGGGCGGGTTTCGGCCATGTTATCCTCCGCCGAACCGGTGCAACAGATCGGCCAGGGTGGGCTTGATCGCTTCCAGGGCGCGTGCCCGGTGGCTGATCCGGTTCTTGACCTCCGGTGCAACCTCGGCCATCGTCTGGCCGCGATCAGGCATATAGAAGACCGGGTCGTAGCCAAAGCCAAACGATCCACACGGCTCGAAGGCAATCTGGCCGGGGCAGTCACCGGACGCGGTGTGGATTTCCCCGTCGGGGGTGGAAACCGCTACCACGCAGCGAAAACGAGCTGTCCGCGCTTCAAGTGGAACACCTTCCAACTCGTGCAGCAGCTTCTGATAGCGATCACTATCGCTGGCACCCGGCCCGGCATAACGCGCCGACCTGACCCCCGGCGCTCCGCCCAGAGCGTCGACTTCAAGCCCGGAGTCGTCGGCGAGGGTGAGCAGGCCGCTCTCCTGCGCGTAGGCGGCGGCTTTCAACCGGGCATTTTCTTCGAAAGTCTGCCCGGTTTCTTCGACATCCGTCTCAATTCCGAGATCGGTCAACAAGACCCATTCCAACGATTCAGCACCGGTTGATAGATCGGCAAGCAGGTCTCGATATTCCTTCAGTTTTCCGGGATTGTGGGTGGCGATCAGTATTTTCACGGGTGGCAGGCTCCTGATCGAGAGTTGGTTCAAGAAGTACGTAGTTTGGTGATGTCCTTCTCGTTCAACGTTAAGTGTACATCAGTACGGGAAGCCGCGCAGATTTTACGCCGGGACAGCGATCAACCATCTATTCAAATGCCAGAATATTTGAAAAGAACGGCAGCAGATGCTCTTCGATCCTGGTCCGCCCCCGCTCCATGTGACCGCCTTCAAAGGTTTCCACCTCATGTGGTATACCGGCCTCGGTCAGCTTCTCCGAATAATACTCACAACCCTGCGGGATCCACGCATACTCGTCACTTGTACCCCAGTCCACGGTGATGGCTTCCAGGCTCAGGAGATTATCTTTGTACAGCCGTGTTTCTTCGTCAATGCCGCCATAGCCAGCTTCCCAGCGTTCCCAGATTTCCTCGTCGAGAACGAGCTGGTCACCTTCTTGATGATAAGGATAGTCGATGTAGGGCGCATTCTTATCGAGATTAGGCGAAAACGCCCTACCATAATTGACGGTAAACCTGAGGATTTCGTTCATTGGCATGCCAGACAATGCGGCTTGAGCCTCTTCCCTGGACAGCGCCGCCAGATCACTCTCCAACGTGAGGTATTGGTCGATGATACTTTCAGAAGCAAACATGTGTGAATTCGACAATCCATCCGAGTCGAACAATCCAGGACTCATGCTATAGACAGCACCAAATACATCGGGATGCAGCATGGCGAGATTCAATGCACCATACCCTCCCATAGAGTGCCCGGCAATGCCTCTGGACTCGGCGTTGGGAATGGTTCTGTAGTGAGAGTCCACATACTCCACCACATCATTTACGATAAAATCCTCCCAGTTTCCTGTAACGGGTGAATTGGTATAGAAACTCCCCCCCAGTGGGTGCTGTCCATCCGAAACAACGACGATCATTTCTTTGATGCTTCCATCTCCGATAAACTGATCCATCGCATCTTGCAGCCAGAAGCCTTGAAATCCCCCGTCGGCAAAAACATTGATACTGTCCCCATACCCGGTCAGGAAATACACGGCAGGATAATTCTTCCCGGATGTTTCGTAAGAAGGCGGCAGGTAGACAGCGATCTGTTTCTCCGGCGGGCCGCCCAGTAGATTGTTTTCAAGCGAAGGGGCTGGAATCATCTCTTTGATCAACTGCCCGGTGGTATTGACCGGAACCGGCGTGTCAGTTTGTGTGGGTGGGATTGGCTCCGGGGTGTAGGTTGGCGCAGAGGTGCTGGTTGGTTCAGATGTGAGTGTGGGTTGAGGCGTACTGCAAGCAACGCATAGTAAACAAAAAAGCACGAAGCTAACCATCTGTAGTGACTGCCGGTTGTGCTTCATAATATCCTCCTTCACAAACCCGACTTTCACAATTACTGATCAATTCACTTGCACCTTCATATGATGTCCATTATATGAGAGACGGTATCAAAGGCGAGTCATTTCGATGATGGCGGCGAGCCTGCCCGCCGTTCACGGCGCTGTCTGTGCCAGTACAACCCACCGGTCAACACCGCTGCCAGCACCCCTCCGCCGAGGATCAGCGGCAGCAGTGGATTTTCACGAAGACGCTCGATGAATAGAGGGGGCGAAGCCGGGTGAGCATTGACCGGGTCCGTTTCGGCGGTGGTGAAGCGCCATAGTGGGCCTTCGACTTGGTCACCCTGGCGGTCGGTTACGACGACGCGCCAGTAGTAGGTGCGCAGCGGATCGAGGTTGTCGATCTGGACGGATGGTTCCCCGGTGACCTGTCCGAAAAAGGGTGGATCGTCGGTAGCCCCGAAGTAAATATCATAAATCAGCGGATCGCAGGGATCGGCGGACGGCTGCCAGATCAGACGGGGGTTGATCGGCACGTCTTCCCCGGCATTGACAGGAGAAGGCACCTGGGGCAGCGGTGGCAAGACCGGCAGGGCATCCGGATCATAGCGAAGAGACAATAATTGATTGGCGTCGGCGAGGGTCAGCGACCCATCTGGGGCCAGCAGTAAATCTCCAGCGTAACCGCTGCGCCAGTAGCCTGTTTCGACCGGCTGATCCGGTTCGGTGATATCGAAAACGCGCAGGCCGCAAACCCCGTCAGCCACATAGAGGACAGTCCCATCCACAACAGCCTGAACAGCATCACCGGGGGTATCGACATAGCCTGACACGGCCTCATTTTGAGATGACATATCCAGTAGCGCGACACCCTCAACGCCAAGAGGTATCACCGCCGCAGTTCCCCCGGCAGAGATTGAAACATCAAGGGCCTGATTTCCCTCTGTCTCAAGCGTATCTCGCAAATAAGGCGGGGTGGATGCATTCTCCACGTCCATCAGGTCGACGCCGCCCTCCCAACTGACGAGCAGCGACCGGTCGTCCAGCGGGAACAGATCGGCGACCAACTGGCCGGTGGGAGAAGAAAAAGTGAATCCGGTCTCCGGGTTCGATGGATCGGCCAGATCGACGACTTGCAGCCCGCCGTGCCGCAGCCCAAGATAGGCTCGCTGGCCGATCATCGCCACGTGATCTACCGCGCTGGCCGTATTTAACAGGCCAACCTGGGAAAACTCCGAGCCATTCCAGCGAACGACAGAAAGTCCACTTTCAAGGCCCAGCAGCAGCCCGCTCCCCGGAAAAGCCGAGAGCGTATTACCGGGCGATACCAGGGGCAGTTCGGCAAGCAGGTGAGGGAGATCGGGTGACGAAATATCCCAGGCTGCGAGAGATTCGCCCAAAGTAAACAAAGTAAACTCATCCGATTCGAACAGGGCATTGATCGGCGCAATCGAGAACTGTACCCCGTCCATTGGCGAACCGACAGCAGCCGCCGCCCCGCCTTCACCCTGAGCGAGATAGAACACATCATCGTGGATCAGCATGTCTTCTACGGCGACGGGGTATTGATCCTTATACAGAGGAGGTGCATACCGGAGATCGTAAAGGCGGAGCGCCTCACCGGGGGTATAGGCCCAGGCAAAGCTATCGACAATCAAACCGCGTTCGGCGGAAACCGGCAGCGTGTCGCGATCTACTTCTGCAAACTGCCCGGAGTCGCCAATCGACAGCCGGACAAGTTTGTCATCCGACAGAACGATGACATCCGGCGAGTTCGCCACGGCGATCAGATCGGCGGAGCGCACCCCGATAAATGTATCCTTAACGATCAGTCCACCCGATGGCTCACCGCGTTCAATAACCGCCAAGCGGCCATCCTGAAGCGGTAGATAGAGCGCATCCCCACTGAGCAGAACATCGTTGGCCGGAGACGGCAGGGAGACATGGGTTACCGGGGAAAGATAGCGCCGGTCGTAGATGGTCAACCCGGCAGCGTCCGAAACATAGACATACCGATCATCCAGCGTAACGCCGGTCGCCGGGCCGCGCGTTTCGGCCTGTCCGACAAGCACCGATTCCGACCCGGACAGGGAAAATAGTGCCACGCCGGATTCTCCGGCAGCCACCGCCACCGAGTCGCCGACAACAGCCAGATCACGCACGGGGAGATTGATAGGTGATTGGACAAGCACCGCACCAACTATCGATTGCTCCCGCTCAAAGAGCGTCCAGCCTTCTCCGCCTCCTACAAGCAGACGAGAATCATCACCGGCCAGATGATCAGCACCGGCGACAGCCCGGTAGTGGGCTAGGGGAGCCAGCGCACCCCCTTCGGTCAGACCAAAGTGGTAAAGACCTGCGTAGCCACCGGACAGCCACAGGTCATCGGATGATGGCCAGATGCGATAAGATGCCCCAACTGAATCGGTGCTGTCCAATTCGATAGGATAGTCGGGGTTAAGAAGGCTCAGGACAGCAAGGATCGGACCATCACCCGCACTGGAGACAAACAGCCGATCGGCCTGAGCGAATATCCGCCCAACCTGACCGAGTCCAGTATAGGTTCGCCTGTAGAGAGGCTCGGCAGCCGCTCGAACATCATAGATTCCGATCTGGCCGTCTGATACCACATAGAGGTATTTCTCGCCAACGCCAACATGCTCCGCCGGACTATCGAGATTAGCCAGTCTGCCCATCTGGGAGGGTGACGTCAGATCGACGACAACAGCGCCATCACCGTGAGAGAGATAAGCCCGTTTGCCGGAAATGACCACCGAGTCCATCACTTCGCCGGATACCGAGGGGATATTTCCCCTCAGAACCGGTGACATTGGGTAGGAGATGTCGAGCGAAAGTAGCCCGGCTTCACCCGCCGCGATATACAATCCATAGTTGTAGATCGCCAGGTCGTAAGCCGCGCCGGGCAGCGGTACCACGCCAATCAGCATTTTGATGCTCGTCTCAGAAGGATCAACGATTGCCAGACCGATTTCATCGGCAGCGACAAATAGAACGCCCCGATCGTAGACTACGGCATGGGCCGGAGCATCCAGAGTTGTCCGGCGGGCGAGACGCGGTGCAGAGAGATTCTCGACGTTGATGACAGCTATCCCGTTGTCCCCCAGGGCGACATAGGCGCGCCCGGCGTAGACCGTAATATCTTCAGGAATGCCGGGCAGGGCCAGAACCGAGAGTTCCAGCGGCTGGAAGCGATTGCTGACATCGATAATCCGCAGCCCTTCCTGCCCTACAAGATAGACCAGGTCGCCCTCCAACCAGAGATCATAGGCCGGGCGATCTGCCTCGCCATAAATCTGGATGGGTCGATCCGGGGCCGTCAGCCACATAATCTTGAGGCCATCACGCGCATCGGCGATATAGGCGTAACTTCCACCAACAACCACACGCCGCCCCTCATGGAGCGGGCTGTAAATGCCAACCGGGTTTTCGCCAGCATGAACCGGGTCAACGACCAACACCCGGTCAGAGAGGCCAACCGCCAGTAGCATCCCGGATGAGACGACAGCGTCGGCGGGTGCATATTGAGGAAGCGTGGCGACTAATCGGGGTTGGCCGGGATCGCTGATGTCGACAAGGTGGAGGCCAGCCGCACCCGCGGCGACAGTCAGGCTCAGCCCATCGGCAGAAAAGGCGACATCAAGCGCCCGGCCCTCGAGAGCCAATTCTGTCTGTAGATCAACATGACCGTTTTCATCCAGCCGGAGCAGGCGAAGCCCGGCTTCGCGGGCGGCGACAGCAATGAGCCGTTCATGAGAAGCGAGCACCTGTCCGCCGCCGGCTATATAATCGATCACCTGCGGCAGCCCATCCCCAACCGGTGAGAGGGTGAGGATACCCTGCCCGGTCAGCGCAACAAAGCGACCATCGACAGGAACCAGATCGAGAATGCTGCCATAACCGAGATCGCTTTGAAGTAAGACTTCAGGCACAGAGCCGGAGAGATCGAGACGAGCCAGCGCAGGGCCTTCGGCGACCAGAACAGAGCCATCGGGAAGTGGCAGCCCGGCAGTGATCAATCCACCGGAACGCTGGAGAAGCTCAACGCGCTGGGCATCGGGGTTTATCTGGCGGTAAGGAGAGGCGGCGGCATCTTCGATTTTCCCAACCAGGGAGAGCATCACAACCAGGACAAGCACCGCTGCAGGCCCCCGGCTCAGCCAGCGGATCGATCTGTTTATGGCTTTGGGGTAACGTTTTGTAGGTATCACAAAGAGCATCTTATCTGAATTCTGAGATTTCACAAAAAATGGCATATAATGATAGGGTGTCAGGCAGGCGACACTAAAACACGAGGAGGAGATGGGGTGGCTGATAGTCTGGATATTATTGCTGACGAAATCGCAGTATGCACCAAATGCACGCTGCATCAGAGCCGAACAAACGCAGTGCCCGGGGAAGGTCCCGACAACGCACAGATCATGTTTATCGGTGAGGGGCCGGGGTTTCACGAAGATCAATCGGGGAGACCATTTGTTGGCGCTTCGGGCAATTTTTTAACGGAGCTGATCGAGTCAATTGGGCTGAAGCGGGAAGATGTCTTTATCGCCAATGTGGTTAAATGCCGTCCACCTGGCAACCGCGATCCAGAACCGGAGGAAATTCAAGCCTGCCAGGATTACCTGGATAGACAGATCGAGTTGATCAACCCTAAAGTCGTCGTCACCCTGGGACGTTTCAGCATGGCCCGGTGGTTTCCGTCAGCCCGCATCTCGCGGATTCACGGGCAGGCACGCCAGTTCGGCTCGCTGCTGGTCGTCCCGATGTACCATCCCGCCGCTGCGCTGCACCAACCCAGCTTGCGCGAGGCGGTGATCGAAGATTTTAAGAAGCTGCCTGATCTGCTCAAACGGCCAATCGTGGCCGAAGAGAGCACTCAAGATGAGCCAGACGAGATACCCGATAGTTTTGAACAACTGAACCTGTTCTGAGGCGGGAGCCGATAGGAGCACAGCATGGCTACGAAGAATGCCCCTGGAGATGTACACGAACCCATCGAAGACCTTGAAGTATCCTTTGGCCTCAAGGTTCTGGTGATCATGATGTTTCTGGCTTTATTTGCAGCGATTGTCGCCATCGTGACGATGATCAGCTAACCAGAGTCGACATTACAATCATCCGGCAAACCTCCCATCCCAACAACCTGATACCGGCTTCGACCGGCAGGCTTGCCTATAGGGATGGGATTTTGATTCTCTAGATTGTGGTCGATGGCTACTCGACTTCTTCGACAACACCCTCTACAACATCACCCTCTTCACCGTCCTCATAGTACCCACCGCCGGAGCCAATCTGCCGAGCGCCCAGTTCACGAAGATGCTCGCGGACAATATCAGGTGGAGAAGCCTGAACAAACAGGTTGAGTGCCAGCAAGATCAGGCCGACATCGTCGAGATAGGCAAGCGGGCCAAGCATCAATTCGGGTGCAATGTCAATCGGGGAAACAAAATAGACAATACCCAACAGGGGGATCAGCTTGGGCAGAAATCCTACCCGTCGATCCCAGAACAAACGCCAGGTCAATACCGAGCGGTTGATCAATTCACGAATCAGCCCTGCCCGCTCCTCAGGTGAGCGCGATTCGGCAAGTTCCCGCCGATTTTCACGATTGGGTTGATCAGCCATAACGTCAATTATCTCCTTATATCACCTATCAGGTTAACAAAAACCTGTTAAAAAGGTGTAAATCACAGACGATTTTTCAACCGGCATCTTGAGTATAGATAGGTAGTCGAACAGTCACAAGTCATTGATCAAGAATCGAGAATACATCGACAATCCGGTTGGGGCCTGCTATACTATCGCCCAGATTCTAACTGAGCAAGGAGTGCCCCGTGGAAGGCATTAAAAAATTCTTTTCGACGATCTGGAACGCCTGGAAGAAATTTGGCGAGTTCATCGGCAACGTCATCGGGCGTGTTTTCCTGATGTTGTTTTACATCACCGTCGTGCTGCCGTTTGGCCTCGCGCTGCGGCTGTTCGGCGACCCGCTCCGAATCGGCAGCAAGTACAAAGCGCCGAGTTGGGTAGTTCGTGATGCCGATGATTTAACCATCGAAGCCAGCTACCATCAGTTCTAAGCACCGGGTATAACAACCAAGAGCGCCGGACAACCAACCGGCGCTCTTTCTTTTTTGGCTTGTAAATCAGCGTCGTTTAGAACAGCGTGTAGATAAACGGGCCGATACCTGAGGCCGAGGCGAAGATCAGCAGGAAGCCAAACAGCAGCAGCACAACCACCATCGGGATGAGCCACCACAGTTTGCGATCCCACATAAATTTCAGGAACTCGCCCACAACCCCAAGATTATTCACCATGTTCTTAAAAAATTGCTTCATCGCCCTTCCCTCCTGGCGTTAGATTTTCGATTCGATTAGCTGAGTGCTTCCTTGTCGATCAGGAAGTGATCCATGACCAGCAGTTCGAGTGCCCCCTTCTTGAACGTGCTCAGGGCATTCTGCGGCGTGGTGACAATCGGCTCACCGCGCAGGTTGAAGCTGGTGTTGAGCAAAACCGGGACTCCGGTCGCTTCGCCGAACTTCCTGATCGTATGGTAGTAAAGGTAGTTGTCTTCCTCACGTACCGATTGGAGCCGCCCACCGCCGTTGACGTGCGTTACTGCCGGAATGACCGCCTGCTTGTCCTCCGGGATGGGCCGGACGACGAGCATGTAGCGCGGTGTTGTCTGCCCAGCATAAGGCCCCATGTCAAAATATTCGGTCTGGTTCTCTTCGGTGATCACCGGGGCAAAGGGGCGGAACGGTTCGCGGAACTTAATTTTGACGTTGACAATCTCTTTCATCTCCGCCCGGCGCGGGTCGGCGAGAATGCTGCGGTTGCCCAGCGCACGCGGCCCCCATTCGAAGCGGCCCTGATACCAACCGACCACGCCGCCGTCGAGCAGGGTATCGACGGTGCGGTCGAGCAGTTTGTCGGTATCTTCGATGTATTCGTAAGGAACGCCGTCGGCATCGAGCGCCGCGCGGATTTCGTCGGTGGAGTAGCCTTTGCCGTAGTAGACCTGCTTCATCACGAACTTGCGGGGCTTGTTCAAGAGAACATGATACACGTAGAGCGCCGCACCCAGCGCACCACCGGCATCGCCCGCTTCGGGCTGGATGAACAATTCTTCGAAAGGCGTGTTTTCGAGGATTTTGCCGTTGGCAACGCTGTTGAGCGCCACACCACCGGCCATCACCAGATTCTTCGAGCCGGTGCGCGCATAGGCCTGATTGGCCATCTTGATGATGACCTCTTCGGTGACGCGCTGAATACTGGCAGCAACGTCGGCATAGCGCTGGTTTTCCAGCGCTTCATGACCATTGCGATCAGGGTGTGTGGTCGGCGTGAAAAATTCACTCTCGGCAACACGCGGCGGGCCAAACAGGTTGATGAATTTACGGTTGAAAGTACGGCGCGGCGAGTAGTGGTATGTAAAATAATCCATGTTGAGGGAGAAGCTGCCATCGTCACCGATATTGATCAGCTTGTAGACCTTGTCCATGTAATTCGGTTCGCCGAAGGGAGCCATTCCCATCACTTTGTATTCGCCGTTATTCACACGGAAGCCAAGATAGGCGGTGAAAGCAGAATACAGCAGCCCGATGGAGTGCGGGAACCTGACCTCGTCCAGCAGGGTGATTTCGTTGGTCCCCTCGCTGCCATCCCAATAGCCTTTGGCCTGCCCGATGGTCGCCGTCGTCCATTCGCCGACACCATCAACTGTCATCACCGCAGCCTCGTCGTATGGCGAAGCAAAAAAGGCACTGGCAGCATGTGACATGTGATGCTCGGTAAACAGCAGTTTGTTGGCAGGGATTTTTAGCTTTTCGAGAAGCTGGGTCTTGATCCACAGTTTTTCGTTGAACCAGGTGATCATCGATTCGCGGAAGACGCCGATAGACTGTGGCCAGGTCTGAAGAGAACTCAGCAGGATACGCTCAAACTTGAGCAGCGGTTTTTCATAGAAGACCACGTAGTCGAGATCGTCGCTGGTAATTCCGGCTTCTTCCATGCAAAAGTCGATGGCATGCTCAGGAAAACCCGAGTCATGCTTTTTGCGCGAAAACCGTTCTTCGGTCGAAGCAGCAATCAACTCACCATCTTCGATGATGCAGGCAGCCGAGTCGTGATAGTAGCAGGAAACACCTAATATATACATTGTATGAAGTACATCCTTTTAATTGACAGGATTTGCTCAGGTGAAAATCAGGAACCCAGTATTCACCTGACGAAAGTCACTTCGATCTGGTTCTTCAGTGACTTGCTCACTTATTCAGAACCGGGTTAACGTTATATTCTCAAACCCGGCGTATTATATCTAGAGAATTGAACAATGCCGAATCATGTTGACAAGAATTATCTCTATTAACCATATCTTCTCGACCGCAAAAATGCGAAATGTTTTACGATCATGCCTGAACGAATAGAGGAAACAGTGACTACTCCTTTCAAACTGGAATTAACCGGAATGGCGCACGGTGGGTCAGCGCTGGGACGCCACGAGGGACGAGTTGTATTTGTCCCATATGCGATCCCAGGTGAGACAATCACCGCACGCATTCTTGAAGATAAACGCAAATTCGCGACCGGCGAAATAGTCGAGGTGATCGAAGAATCACCCGATCGGGTCGATCCGCTCTGCCCGCACTTTGGGCCGGGGAAATGCGGCGGCTGCCAGTGGCAGCACATCGACTATGGCCGCCAGCTTGAACTCAAACGCGAGGTCGTAGTCGACCAATTGCGGCGGGTGGGGAAATTCGACAATCCAATCGTCCACCCGACCATCGCCAGCCCGATCGAGTGGGGCTACCGCTGCCATTCGACGTTTACCTCACTGCCCGGCGGAGAACTCGGCTTTTACAGTGACGACAACAGCCAGGTCGTTCCACTCGACACCTGCCTGATTCTTGACGATTCCCTGCTCGAATTGTTCAAGCAGTTGACGCTGGACGACGAGAATATCGAACGAATCAAATTCCAGGTTGGCAGCGAACCGGACGACCGGATGATCATATTCATAACGACCGACGACCTAGCCCCAGAGGTGGAGGTCGATTTCCCAATCTCGATCAATTTACTGCTCTCCGACAACGAGCCGGTCAACCTGATCGGCAGCCCGCAGGTGACCTACCAGATTTTCGACCGGTCGTTTCGTGTTACCGCCGGGGGCTTCTTCCAGGTCAACCCGCCTATGGCCGAAGTGCTGGTCGACCTGGTGCTGCAACGGTTGAATTTACAGGGCGTCGAATCAGTGCTCGACCTGTACAGCGGGGTGGGCTTGTTTACTGCCTTCATCGCCGGGAGAGCCGACTATGTATTGAGCGTCGAGAGCTACCCGCCAGCGGTAACCGATGCAGAGATCAACCTCGACGACCTGGAAAACATCGATCTTGTGGAAGGCCCGGTTGAGGACGTTTTAGAAGACCTGGACGGTCCGTTCGACGCGGTTGTCGTCGATCCACCGCGCACGGGAATGACCAATGAGGTCATTGACGAACTGGCGCGGCTGAACAGCCCGACGTTAGTCTATGTCAGTTGTGACCCGGCGACGTTGGCCCGCGACGCGCAGAAGTTGGTCAGGCAGGGCTATCGGTTGATCGATACCCAGCCGGTCGATATGTTCCCGCAGACTTATCATGTTGAATCGGTTGCCACATTTCGCAGATAGTGGCCGTTTGAGAACTTTTTTGGAGCTAAAAGGAGTCCAAGATGCAGTACAAGATCACAGGAACGACCATGCAGGCACTTGATGTTCTTCTCCAACAGGGCGAGTCCGTTTTTACCGAAGCAGGCGGCATGGCCTGGTACCGGGGCAGCGTCAATATGGAAACCAATATGCCGGGGGGCATTCTGGGAGGGCTGGGGCGTGCTGTGTCCGGCGAATCATTGTTTCTGACTACCTACAAGGCAACATCTGAGAAAGCGGTGGTCACGTTTACCCCCGAAGCACCCGGATCAATTGTGGCAGTGGAACTCGCGGCGGGGCAGACTGTCATCGCCCAGCGGGACGCCTTTATGTGCGCCCAGCAGGGGGTACAGCTTGCCGTCCACTTCAAGCAGAGGTTGGGTGCAGGATTGTTTGGCGGCGAAGGGTTTATCCTCCAGAAGGTCACCGGGCCGGGCGCGGCGTTTTTCGAGATCGATGGCGAAATACGGGAGTTCGAGTTGAGTGACAGAGAGACGATCCGGATCGACCCAGGGCATATCGCCATGTTCGAGGCAACAGTACGACATGACATCGAGCGAGTAAAAGGTGTGGCAAATGTCCTGTTCGGCGGGGAAGGATTGTTCCTGGCAACGCTAACCGGGCCGGGCAAAGTCTGGCTGCAAACAATGCCTCTCAACAACCTGATCGCCAAGATCGCTTCCCGGATGCCTAAGAGCAGTTGACGGCTGTTGCATAACACCGACGCAAAAAGTGAAACGGGGCATCCCTCTGAGGGTGCCCCGTTTTGTGCTATCTCTGGAATTACTTGCCAAGCACCGGGATGATGGTCACCTTGCGTTGATCGCCAGCGCCAACACTCTCGGTCGAGACACTTTGATCGCCGCGCAGGGCGATGTGAATGATTCGCCGTTCGTTGGGTGGCATTGGTTCCAGCGTAACAGTGCGCCCCATCCGGCAGGCCTGATCAGCCATACGCTTGGCCAGCTTGCGCAATGACTGCTCGCGCCGCATCTTGTAGCCTTCGACATCGACAACAATGTTGGCGCGACGCTGTAGTTCACGGCTGACGATCAAGCGGGTGATATACTGCACTGCGTTGAGCGTCTCCCCACGACGCCCGATCAGAATGCCCAGGTCCGGGCCGTGAATATCCAGTACCCAGGGTGGTTCCTCATCAGACGACTCGGCCTCGGCACGATAAGTTTCTACCTCTGCCTGAATCTCCATCTGGGAAAGCAGTTCGCGCAGCGTTTCGGCTGAGATACGGGCTTCTTCCTCCGTAGTCAAATCGACTGCAATTTGCCTGCCAACCTGATATGACTGCTCCTCGTCTTCGTCGTCTTCGTCAACCGGGTAAAACGGCTCGTCGGGGATTTCGTCATCGGGCATGGCGGGCGGTTCAGGCTCAGGCATTTCTTCTGGTTCGGGGTACCGGGGTGGCTTCAGGGGTGTAAGGCGAACAACCGCATTACGGCTGCCCATCCCCAATACGCCCCGGCTTCCTTCTTCGATGATTTCGATGATTACATCATCGCGGGTCAGCCCTAAGCGGCGAAGCCCGTTATCAATCGCTTCTTCCAGAGAGGGAGCAGTAATATCAATAGGTTTCAGCGACTCGTTGTCACTCATAGATTTAACCTCACGCAATAGGTAAAAACCAATCTGGTATTTCCGTAGGTTTTCACTCGATGTAAGCCTCTCGATACAACGACTTACATTAACCGGCGGCTGCGTCCAGGAAATTGATGGCAGGCCGGGTAATGGCGTTTCTATTTCTTGGCACTGCTTCTGCCGCGCCCTTTACCCTTCGGCTCTTCGGGTTGGGGAAGCCCTAACAACCCGGTCAGACTGAAGCTGCCATCTTCTGTGCCGAAAAGGTTTTTCAGGCTCGACCGTCCCATCGCCGTGTAGGTGACGATACCGATAATGTTTGAAACAACCCAGTAGATCGACAGACCCGAAGGCAGGGTCAGGGAGATGTAGCCAATAAACAGCGGCATGGTGACCTGCATGGAACGACTCATCGCCGCTGCCTGATCCTGCGCCCCACCCGAACTGGGAGGAGTCATGAGCTTCTGCTGGAGCCAGGTAGTCAGAACGACCAGTATGGGCAAGACGTAGATCGGATCGGGAGCAGCAAGATTCAACCACCACACATGGCTGTTGAGCGGGATCAGGGCAGAAGGATTGGGCAGCCAGGCCAACGCCTCCGGCAGAGGATGATAGATATGCTGAGACAGTTCAATAAGCTGGAGTGGCGACGCTGCCAGGGAACGGGTAATCGTCTGGTATAAGCCGATCAGAATTGGGAACTGGATCAGGGTGGGGAGACACCCACCAAGCGGGTTGACTCCGGCCTCACGATACAACTCCATCGTCTTTTTCTGCTGAGTCTCAGGATCGCTTTTGTATTTTTCCTGAATCTCTTTGAGTTGAGGTTGGATTTCCTGCATACTGGTCGTTGATTTCTGCTGCCGCCAAGTAAGCGGAAAAACAAGAAGCCGGATCAGCACCGTCAGAACCAGCAGAGCGATGATATAGTTGTCTCCAAATAATCCATAGAACCAGATCAGGAGATTGACCAAAGGGTCGATAATAAGCGTATTCCACATAAAATTAGTTCTCCCCTAATCAGGAATCAACCGATGAGAACGTCCAGCGTTCTAGCATGGTTTCTCGGTCTAAGGCATGGATTTGATAAGTACTCTGATGATCCCCGATTAGCAGTAAATCGCCATAAAGCACCGGAGGCGCGTAGATCACAACAGAACGATTGCTTGTGTTTGTATTAAAGAATAGGAATTTCGATGTAAACTCGGCCTCGACACTCACCGATGAAACCGCTTTGGTGCCATCCTCGATATTCAGGACGTGTACATTATCGCCCTCAGCCGTACCGACAGATACAACCGCCACCCGCTGGCCATCCTCACGGTCGAAGAGAATCGGAGCACCCACAACCGGACCGCGCGCATCGAAAACCCACTGTTCTTCCCCGGTGCTGGCATCCAGGGCAAAGACATTTCCGTCGAGATCGGCACCAACCAGCCGCCCGGTCTCTTCGTCAAAGGTGGGGCTACTCCAGACCCAGTTTTCGGTTTCGTAAGACCAGAGAATATCCCGGGTTTCAATATCCAGGGCATAGACATGATTGTTGAAACTACCAAAATAGAGTACGCCATCGTTGGTGCTGGGCGTCCCGACAATGGCTCCCATTTCCGGGTCAAGCTCGGTACCATTAGCCGGGAACTGCCACTGCAGATCGCCGGTCGCCGCATCGAGGGCATAAAGGTGCCGGTCGAGGGAAGTGACGTAAAGCGTACCGTCATCAAGCAGAGGAGTCGACCAGATGTCACGCTCGGTGGCAAAAGTCCAGGCAGTGCTGCCCTCTTCACGATCCAGGGCATAGACAACCCCATTGACCGCCCCGGCATAGATCATCTCATCGCCGATCACTGCGCTACCGATGAACCGCGCGTTATCCGTCTCGAATGTCCAACGCAGCGATCCATTGGCCCGGTTCAGAACATGAAGCATGTCCGTATAATCGGTCACGACGACAATATCGTCATCGACGGCAGGCGCAGCATAGAAAGTTCGCGTGCGATCGGCTTCAGATGGATATACCCAGAGTTCACTATTTATCTCAGGGTCAATGGCAAAAACCTGTGCCCCGGCAGCAAGGTAGATCGCATCATCCGTCGCCGTTATACCCGGCCAACTGGAACCGGTGAAACGTGACGCCTGGCTGGATGCACAGCCAGTCAAAGATACCGCCAGCACAAACAAGGCGATACCCGGCAACCAGTATCGGTTAGTTCTTATCATGGAAAATGGAACTCCTCAGGAACAGGGTCGTAGCCGCCTGGGTTAAACGGGTGACAACGTGAAACACGCTTAATCGCCAGCCAACCTCCCCGGAATAAGCCAAAACGATCAATAGCCTCGTATCCGTAATGCGAACAACTTGGCGTGAATCGACAAGCTGGGGGCAAAATACGCGAAAGCGTTTTTTGATAGAGGCGAATCAACCCCAGGGCAATATATTTCATAAATGAACTTTTTCAAGCAGTCTGGCCAATACAAATAAACGTCCCAGTTCCGTCACAAGCTGATGATAGGTGATAGCGGCTGCCGATTGCCGGGCGATTATTACAACGTCATATCCTTCCGGCAAGTTTGACAGCCAGGACTGAACCGCTGCTCGCAGACGCCGTTTCAACTGGTTGCGAGTCACCGCATTACCAATGCGGCGGCTGACGATAAATCCAAACCGGTTGTGAGGCAGTCCGTTGGGCAAAACGTTCAGAATCAACTTATTGCTCTGCCACCGCCGCCCTTCCTCGCGCAGCCGCGAAAAATCTTGAGATCGTCTCAAGCGGAGATGCCGGGCAAGCATCGACAGCCATCCTGGGAGCTGACCAGACTAACTATTCCAATTTACGTTTTTAACGTGCTTTGGTTGTGTGGCGAGGCTTTTACGTCCCTTTTGGCGACGGGCCTGCAAAACTTTACGGCCACCTTTTGTTTTCATCCGCTGCCGGAAACCATGAACACGGGCACGTCGGCGTTTCTTAGGTTGATATGTGCGTTTTGGCATGCTTACTCTCTCTCAAATGCGACAAATTATCCGCCCCGTATAGGCGGGGCGGCAAGTTCCATACGTTTTTTGACATCATGAGATTATAACGCAGGCAAAAATTGCGGTCAAAATGCGGTGATTTTTCAAACAAACAAGGCTGAAGTGTCGCTAAAACCAATTGTCCAGCGACACTCCAGCCTCTTAAGTGACTGTATCAAAGATGCGGCTTACTGCATGGCCCCGTCAATTGTGATGGTGTAGAGCTTGTGTTCGGGCGCAACTTCGCAGCTGCTTATCGGCTGATCTTCCGGGCAGTTGGCTTCGTCAGAAGGTTCCCAACCGACTATCAGCATCACCAGCCCACTATCGCGGACAAATCCGCCCCCCCAACCGGTCGGCCCGGCGACGAAATGCTCGTCGTCAGGTGTCCAGCCCATCGACTGCATCACCAACGACAGTTGATCGAACGTAGCCTGAGTGCCGCCCAGCCCATCGGCCCCGGTACCACTGATCGTCACCAGGCAGCTTGTACCCGACGTACCGGTAACGACATCGTAAAATGCCGGGTTTTCTTCCAGCGTTCCCGAAGCCAGACCGAGTTCGCTGGAAATGGCCATCTGGAGATCGGCGCAGAGATCGGTGGGAATGGGCACCCATCCCGAAGCTGGCAGCGGACTGGAAGCAAAACCATCATTGGCATACAGAACGCCCTGCCAGTAATAAACGCCATCTGCGGTCTGGCCGATGTAGAGCAGTGCTTCATCGCTACCGCTTTGCCCCCACCCCTGAGAGAAGAGAAAATCGACCGCGTTGGGGTAAAGCTGGAAAGGATTTCCCCCGAACAGGGCCTCTGTATCGATCTCGGTCAGTTCGGCATAAGTGATGACATTTTCAGGCGGAAGGAATGCCGTTTGAAGTGCAGAAACAGCTTCAGGAGGCATCATCTGTTCGCCATTGCCATACCAGATCATGATTTCAAATGGATCGCCCATCAGGTTTTCCAACGCGGTGTAGTCACGAGGCTCGGAGGTCAATGCAGTTGCCAGTGCCTGCTTGAATTCTTCAATAGTAGCAGGGGTGGGTGCCTCGGCTGCACCGGCTTCCTCGACCAGCGCTTCCCCGCTGTCGGGAACGGGCGTATAGGTGACTTCTATCGTCTGCCCGGTGGGCAAAGCGCCAGGCTCGCTGCCGGAACCGGTGTTACAGGCACTCAACACGGGTGCAGTGAGTAGAAGCACTATCAACAGTGATACAGGGTGATTTTTTAGAGACATATGTTTTTATTTCCTTGAAATGGGTACAGATAGTTTTGAAGAACATCTTCTGGTTACATTATAGCCATTGCCCCCTTGAAGAGATACTGCTTGCCGCAAGTTTGGACTTGTCGTCGGCGGGTGTAAGACTATACTTGATGATACGAATCAGGTATTTGTCAGAACTCGGCGGAGGAAGCCAATGAGCGTCACATTTACAGAGGAACAAATAACGGATACCATATGCAAAATCTCTCTGGACGGCACGCTTGACGCTCCGAGCGCAATGTCTATCGAGGATGAATTCAAGGCCATTCTAATGGCAAAATCCGCGCAGGTCATTGTCGACCTGGATAATATCGACTACATGTCGAGCTATGGCCTTCGAATGCTGCTGGTGGGAGCCAAGACGCTGAACAGTAAAGGGGGCGGGCTGCATCTGGTCGCCCCGAATGAGCATGTCATGAAAGTGATCACCGTCGCAGGGTATGATCAGATGTTTCCGGTCTACGAAACACTGAAGGATGCGCTTCAGGCATTAGGCCAGTAAACAGATCGATTGGGTATCGTTGAATATGGGGAGGTCTTCTCTTCGGAAGACCTCCTCTTTTAATATGCTGAAAAACACTGCACATGGTATGATCTGGCGGTTGCGAAAAGCTTAATGGAAACAAATCACAGGAAGAACCAAAGCAGTGATCATTCTCCAGATAATGTATTGTATCAGTGCCCTGGGCCTGGCCTTGATCGGACTGAATACACTGGTTTTATCGGCGCTTTACCTGCGCTATCGTAAGGATAGAAATCCCCGGCCTGCGGTCGAGTGTGAAGCCGACTGGCCGCCCGTCGTCGTCCAACTCCCGATTTACAACGAACGTCATGTGATCGTCCGGCTGGTCGAGGCGATCAACAAACTCGACTATCCCCGAGACCGACTGCTGGTTCAAATCCTGGATGACTCAACCGACGATACGGTCGAATTCGCGGCAGTAGCTGCCGAACATGCCTGCGCCGAGGGACTGCAGATCGAGCATATCCACCGCGAAGATCGAGAGGGCTATAAAGCCGGGGCATTGAATGTTGGCTTGAACCGGACAGAGGCTCCCTTCGTCGCCATTTTCGATGCAGATTTCACCCCTGGCCCGGACTTTTTGAGAAAAGTCATCCCGTATTTTCTGGAGAACAAAAACCTGGGGATGGTTCAAACCCGATGGGCACATCTCAACACCGAGGAAAGCCCGCTGACCCACGCCCAGGCGTTGGCGCTCGATGCCCACTTTGTCGTCGAACAGACCGCACGGCACCGGTCGGGGCTGCTGATGAACTTCTCCGGCACTGCTGGTATCTGGCGACGGGAATGTATCGAATCCGGCGGGGGGTGGCAGTCGGGAACGCTTTCCGAAGATATCGATCTCAGCTACCGAGCACAACTGAAGGGCTGGGAGTTTCTGTATCTGCCTGACGTGTCGGCCCCGGCTGAAATCCCACCGCTGATGATGGCTTTCAAGCGCCAGCAGTCGCGCTGGGCAACGGGGACGGTTCAATGCCTGAGAAAGCTGGGAGGCAGGCTGATCAGGTCACGGCTGACAGCGTGGCAAAAGCTCCAGGGCATTATTCACCTGGGTGGATACTTCCTGCACCCGCTGATGATTCTGCTCTTGCTGCTTACACTTCCGCTTTTGCTGATGGATGGGTTAAACAATCTGCCGCTGGCAGGGCTGGGGCTGGCGATGCTCGGATCACCGGTGCAGGCGATCATCAGCCAGAGCACGCTTTATCCTGACTGGAAGAAACGCCTCCTCTATTTCCCGCTGTTCATGGTGATGGGAGCGGGAATCGCGGTGAGCAATTCGGCAGCAGTATATCGCGGGTTCCGCAACCAGACTTTCGCCTTTCGCCGGACACCGAAGTTCCACGCCCAGGGACAGGGAAGCAGTTGGACACACAGCTCATATACACTGCCCGTCGACTGGACGACAACCATCGAGATCGGGCTGGCCGTCTACGCGCTCGTCATTGGCGCGCTTGCCGTCACCCGGCTGCCCGCGCTGGTGCCTTTCATGATGTTGTATGCAGCCGGGTTTGCCTATACCGCCGGTTTGAGCCTGTGGCAGGCGCGGGTAGCGCGGAAGAATCGTCGGGCCGGAAATCGTACACTGGGGCTTTCTCCCAGCAGTCGATAGTCTGATCATTCGTCTCTACACAGATCAATGAACAGGGATTCTCAATTGAGAGTCCCTGTTTTTGCGTTTACCCTTCTTGACTCCTTGCGTAGAAAGGTGTATTGTATAGACTGATCGGTCTAGACTGGTCAGTCTATTGAGATATTGTGCGACTGTATTGAAAAAAGGCACTGCCGTATGAAACCGCTGTCACTGATTGGTATCTGGACGCCGAGAGCCTATGATCGGCTGGCAAAGTCATATGACTTCTTTGACGGGCTTTCCCCAGCTTCAGATATGGCAAAGGAAAAGATCGTAGAAGCATTGGCCAAAGAGGTCGGGACTGGTTCGATTCTGGATATTGCTTGCGGAACAGGCACACTGCTGTACAAAGCATATTCAAAAGGGTTTGAAACCTATGGGAATGCTCTCTCTCAGGGAATGCTCGATCAAACGCAAAACAAAGTCCCCGGGGTTACACTTACCAAAGGCAGCTTCACCGATCTCCCCTATCCAAACAATCACTTCGATGCTGTGGTCGCAACAAACGCTATCAGCGCGGTGGGATTCGATGTCAAGAAGATATTGGGAGAGATGGTGCGAGTTTGCAAACCGGGGGGATCGATATGGCTGGCCGAGTTTGGATACCTGCAAGAGGAAAACTGGCGAACCAGAATCATGACCAGAGTGTCCATTCTGATTGGGGATTGCCCATACGATTTTGAGAACATTTTTCGTGAAATGGGATACGCGCCAGATATCGAACGCCTTGCAATGGGGGGAATGTATCAGCTTATCCATGTATGCAAGTGAAGGACAAAAGGGAGGATCAACATGATTGCGGCAATTACACTTGGATTGGCCGGGCTGCTGGGATTGATCGTCGTCTGGATTGTGGAGGGGATGTTCAAGCGCCAGGCCCCATTTGGTGAAGCCCTCGACTACCTGATCGGTTTGATCAGCGCGGTGGGGATCGCTGCTATCGACTACTATCTCGCTATCCCTGCATTTTTCCCCAATACGCGCTGGATGTGGGTCGTTGGGGCCATCAGCGAGGGCGCTATTGGAGCCTGGCTGGTGCTGTGGGTCATCCGGCTGGCTGTCCGTCCGCCATTCAGGGGCGAGGAAAACACATGACCCCACGTATCGATCCAGAAGAACGCCGCGAGGAAATCCTCGATGCCGTGCTGCGCTGTTTTGCCCGAACAGGCTACAACGGCACCTCGATGGACGATGTCGTAGAGGAAAGCGGTCTGAGCAAAGGGACTCTCTACTGGCACTTCAAGAACAAGCGGGAACTGTTTATGGCCGCCTTTGATCGAGTCATGAATCAGATGGTGGAACCTTTCATGCAGATGTTCGAGGCCGATGTGCCGGTAGTGGAGCGGCTACGACTGTTCGAGCAGTCAAGCAAAATCCTGGTTAGTGCCGAACAAGAATTATCAACCATGCCGTTGAACTTCCTGCTTGAAATATGGCAGGACGAAGAATTCAGCCAGCATTACCTGGATGTGCTGGGAGAGTTTGCCAATAGCACCCGCGAAATGATCCGTGAAGGCATCGAGAATGGCGAACTGCGTGAAGTCGATGTCGATGGTGTGACATGGGGAATCATGGCACTGTATGATGGCATTTTCCTCTACCATCTGACCGGGTTTCCAATGAAGAGTGCCAACGTATTTGAAGTGATGACCAACGTACTCATTGAAGGGTTGGTCAGGCGAGACGACAAATGATCCGCAAAACGTGGGCGATGACAAAAAAGGAGCTGTATCACATCCTCCGCTCACCGGGGATGCTGTTCCTTGTCACCGTCTCGCCAATCCTGATGCTGATCTTGATGGCCTACGCCCTGGCGGCTGACATAAAAAGTGTGCCGGTCGCCGTGATGGATAAAGACCTGACGCCCCTTTCGCGCGCCTACGTGCGGACGATCATGGGTGGGCCTGACTTGGTGCTGGTTGCCTACATCGACTCGCTGGAAGATGTCGACCGAATGCTGGCGGCAAATGAAATCCGGGCGGCGGTGATCATCCAGGATGGGTTTGAAGAAAACGTCAAATCGCTGACCAGTTTCCCGGTTCAAATCGTCATTGACGGCTCAGAGCCAGCGTCCGGTGGGTTCGCTTCACAGCACATCGCCGCACATACCCAGAACTTCATGCTTGAGTATGTTCAACAGAATGCAATGCTGCAAGGTCTCTCACCGGTAGCGCTCCAGGACCCGATCGACCTGCGGATGCGCGTCTGGTACAACCCGGACATGAAAGCCGTCTACGATGTCGTTCCGGCCTTGATCGCGGTGATTCTGGGACTGCCTGCTATTTCGCTGTCTGCCGCCATTGCGCGCGAAAAGGAACATGGCTCGATGGAGCAGTTGATCTCATCGCCGCTCAGCCGTTTTGAGATACTGGCCGGGAAGATGCTCCCCTATTTGATCGTCGGGGTTCTCGACGTTTTCCTCTCGTTGATCGTCGCACGGGTGCTGTTCGGCGTACCGTTCAGAGGCAGCCTGGTTCTGCTTCTGCTTTTCTCGATTGAGTATTTCGTCGCTAACCTGGCAATCGGCCTGATCATTGCCGTGTATGTGCGGACTCAGCAGACGGCGATGGTCTTCTCGCTGCTGATCTTCCTGTTCCCCGGTTTCTTTTTATCAGGCGTGTTCTTTCCCCTGATCGCGATGCCGCCGGAAGCGCGGATGGAAGCCAGTATGCTCCCCGTCACACATTTCGTAGCGATTATCAGGGGATTGTTCATCAAGGGTGTTGGGATAGACGTATTGTGGAAAAACGCCGCTGCCCTTGCTGGAATGGGACTGCTGCTCGGAAGCTTCGCGGTAGCGCGTTTTCAGAAGAAGCTGGCGTGAAATATGTTTAGAAGACTGTTTGCACTGATACAGAAGGAGTTTATCCAGCTTCGGCGGGACTGGATGTTCCTGCTGATGATCCTGATCGGCTGCCCCGCCGAAATGAGCGCGGTGGCTTACGCAACCGGTCAGGATATCGAGAATCTGCCTCTGGTGATCTGCGACTATGATCGCTCGGAGGAAAGTCGCAAGCTGGTCGAAACGCTGTCGAATACCCCAACCTTTGAATTGATCGGCTATACGACGAGCCAGGCCGAACTGGCCGAGATGCTCGATCAGAACATCGCCTATGCAGCGGTGATCGTGCCACCGGATTTCAGCCAGGAGTTGCTCTCCTCGACGACCCGGCCAACTGTGCAGGTCCTGATCAACGGGTCTGAATCAGCAGCCGCCAGTGAAGCGTATCAAACGGTCGAAGGAGCGCTGCTCGACTATGGCTACCAGACCGTGCCGGGGCTGATCGCTTTGCAGAGTGAGACCGAACATCTCCAGCCCAGCCTGCGGGTATGGTACAACGAGGAACTGCGCAAAGCCAACTATACAATCCCCTCTGAGTTGGGCTTCATCCTGTACGTGATCGCGATGTGGGTTGCGGTGCTAAGCGTCGCCCGCGAGCGCGAGCTGGGCACGCTGGAGCAACTGCTGGTCACGCCGCTGCGAAAAGCAGAGATCGTGATCGGTAAGTCGATCCCGGCGGTGATCATCGCCTATATCAACTTCATCCTGATGCTGGGTATGGTTGTGTTCATATTCAAAGTCCCGATGCGAGGATCGCTGCCGCTGCTGCTGGCACTGGCCCTCTTCTACATCCTGGTCGAGCTGATGCGCGGCCTGCTGATCTCGGTCGTATCCCGCACGCAGCAGCAGGGATTGATGATCGTATTCCTGATGGCTTTCGTCGATATGACCTTCTCCGGGTACGCCGTCCCGGTGGAGAGTATGCCGCTGTTCTTTCAGAAACTATCGAATATTTTCCCGATCAGGCACTGGATGATCATCATGCGCGGGATTATGCTCAAAGACATTGGCGTAGATGTATTCTGGCGGCACGTAGCGGCAATCGGCGTGCTGGGCGTCATCCTGACTGTCGGTACACTGCTGGCCTTCCGACGGGCCTTGAGCCAGGAATAAAAACCATACCGCACCTTGACAACCAAATATAAGAGAACTAGAATATGAACGAACGACCGTTCACATTCTTGAGAGTAGCTATGGGGACGCGCCATGACCAAGCTTAAACGCCAGACACGCGGCGAGCAGACACGTACCGCAATTCTCGACGCCGCGATGAAGCTCTTCCTGGAAAGCGGCTACAACGGCACCAGTATGCGCCAGATCGCAAACGAAGCCGGTATTGCCCTGGGCGGTATCTATAATCACTTTCCGGGGAAAGAGGATATCTTCAAGGTGCTGGTTGCCGAGCGCATACCGGTCGACATCATCCGAGAAGCCCTATCCGAGGTAGAGGATACCAAAGGGCCGCAAATGCTGGCCGAAGCATTCGAACGTCTTCAGGCGCAGTATCGCAAACACTACTACTTCTTTGGCCTGCTTTTGATTGACCTGCAAGAGTTCGGTGGGGACAATGCTCGTAATCTGATAGGCGGCGTCCTGATCCCTGAGTTCATGATCTTTGCGAATCGGGTCAGACAGGCCGGAGGACTTCGTGAGGATATAAGCAATTTCATCCTTCTTCGCCTATTTGTCAGCCTGATGATCGGCTACGTGCTGACCGGAGTGATCACTTATTCCGACGAGCAGCCGCTGATCGCCGGATTGCCGGGGGATCAGGAGGCGCGAATCAGTTTGATAGAGGTCTTTCTGCACGGCATTGCCGAGAAGGAAGGTAATCGATGATCCGCCGACTGTCCGCCGTCCTCCGAAAAGAGGCCATACACATCATCCGTGATCCGCGTACGCTGACCATTATTTTCTTCATTCCGATCTTGCAGATGATCCTGCTGGGATATGCAGCTACGACCGATATCGAAAATATCGGCCTAGCCGTGCTGGATGGAGATCGTTCGGCAGAAAGCCGGGAGTTGATACGCGCTTTCGAGGCAACCAATTACTTCGAGGCCATTCACGTGGGAAGTCAGGAAGAATTGGCCACACTGCTCGATAAAGGTGAAGCCCGCGCCGCAATGGTGATCCCGGCTGGTTACGGGCAGAGTATTTTGAGCGGCGAAGATGTCCAGGTAGGCATTCTTATCGATGGGTCAGACCCGACAATTGCCAACGACGTCATGGCTTCGGCTTTGCAGACCGGGCAGGACTGGTCGAGGAAATTGGCAACCAATCTGGGCCAAAACAGGGGATTAGAAATTCGCCCGACGGTGTGGTACAACCCCGGCCTGGAGAGTGTCAATTTCATGATCCCGGCCCTGATGGGATTGATCATGCAGTTCCTGTCGACCCTGGTTACGTCGATGGCGATTGTGCGGGAACGGGAATACGGCACGATGGAGCAGTTAATCGTGACGCCGATCAAGCCGTTGGAACTCGTTATCGGGAAAACACTGCCTTATATCCTGGTTTCATTTTTTGCTTTTCTCGAAGTGCTGGTCGTGGGCATGTTCTGGTTTGGGGTGCCCATTCACGGCAGCCTTATCCTGCTGCTCGAATTATCGGTCGTATTTTTGCTCGGATCGTTGGGGATCGGAATCGTGATATCGAGCGTGGCAGGAACGCAGCAGGAAGCAATGATGTTGAGCTTCCTGGTATTACTACCGTCTATATTTTTGTCGGGGTTCTTTTTCCCGCTCGATGCAATGCCCTGGGCATTGGATGTCGTAAGCTACCTGATTCCGCTGCGTTACATGCTGATCATCATCCGCGGGATTGTGTTGAAAGGTGTTGGGTTGCCCATTTTGCACAACGAAGTGATTTTCCTGTGCGTCTTCTGTATTGGTATGCTGCTGCTTGCATCGGTACGATTTCGTAAGAATCTTGATTAGAAACCTTACTATAATTTGGATACGTTCACTTCGTCATCAATGACGAACAACGACAACAGAAAAATACGGATTTGGAAATGGTAGTGGGAAATCAAAAAGAAATCATCATCGAAACGAACAACCTCCGGAAGGAATTCAACAAGACGGTTGCGGTAGACGACCTTGACCTATCCGTGTATAAGGGCGAGGTCTTTGGGCTGGTTGGCCCGGACGGGGCCGGTAAAACGACCACGCTGCGACTGCTGGCCGCGATCATGGACCCGACCAAAGGTTCAGCAACCGTCGACGGCTTTGATACCGTGAAGTCTCCTGAGTCGATCAAGGAACGGATCGGCTATATGGCCCAGCAGTTCAGCCTGTATCGCGATCTCTCGGTGGACGAGAACCTCAACTTCTTCGCCGACGTGTTTGGCGTATCGGGGAAAGTGCGTAAAGAACGGATCGCGCGGCTGCTGAGCTTTGCCCGGCTGACCGAATTCCGCAAGCGGCGGGCCGGTCAGCTTTCAGGTGGCATGCAGAAGAAGCTGGGGCTGGCCTGCACCCTGATCCACGAGCCGGAAATTCTCTACCTCGACGAACCGACGACCGGCGTCGACCCGGTATCGCGGCGCGAGTTCTGGGATATCCTGACCAACCTGCACGTGCAGGGGGTAACCATCGTGGTCAGCACACCTTATATGGACGAAGCCGAACGCTGCTCGCGGATCGGGTTGATGTATGAAGGTAAACTGATCGAATGTGACACCCCGGAGGCCATCCGCCATCGTGTGCCCGGCAAGGTAATCCAGGTATCGGCCAGCGACCGGATCAAAGCGCGGGATGTTCTCCGCCAGACGCCGGAAGTCCACGAGGTGCAGTCGTATGGGGAACAACTCCACGTCTTTGTCGACGAGATCGAAACTGGCATAAAACTCATCGAAGAAACACTGGCAAATGCCAACATCCAGGTCAAGTCGATCCGGCCGGTCGAGCCGCGCGTCGAGGAGGCCTTCATTTCGTTAATCCGGCGGCGTACCGCAGCGGACAGCGTATAAGGCATTGAGGCTCAAATGAGCGAGACACAGTCAAACGGTAATCATAATCAGTACGCTGTCGAGGTCGAGCATCTGACCAAAGATTTTGGCAGTTTCCGTGCGGTCGATCACATTTCCTTTACCGTAGAACGCGGGCAGATTTTCGGCTTCCTGGGGCCAAACGGCTCTGGCAAAACGACGACGATCCGGATGCTGCTGGGCCTGCTGCGCCCCACCGACGGTGAGGCAATTGTGCTCGGCACCGATGTCAGGCGGAACCCGGAGAAGGTCCGGCCCCGGCTGGGGTATATGTCACAGCGATTCAGCCTGTACGACGATCTGACAGTGGTCGAGAATCTGCGTTTTTATGGACGCACCTATGGACTGAAAAACGACCGGCTGCGACAGCGCATCCAGTTTGCGCTGGAGATGGCAAACCTGAAAGGGCGAGAACGCGAACGCACGCGGAACCTTTCGGGAGGATGGCGGCAGCGGCTGGCACTGGGCGCGGCGATCCTGCACGAACCCGATCTGGTCTTCCTCGACGAACCAACGGCGGGCGTCGACCCGGTTTCACGGCGGGCCTTCTGGGACCTGCTGTACGAGATCACGGCACAGGGAGTGACTATCTTCGTGACGACCCACTACATGGATGAAGCCGAACACTGCGAATCGCTGGCCTTCATCCACGATGGGCATATCATCGCCAGGGGATCGCCGCAGCACATCAAAGATACGATGATGCGCGGCCAGGTGCTGGAACTGACCCCCGACGATCCAACCCTGGCGATGGGAGCGCTAACCAGGGCAAAAGAGAACGGGCAGCTTCCGGTCGATGAGATCGCCCTGTACGGGGCACAAATCCATATCGTCGCCCCGGATGTTGAGCATTACCAGGGGGATATCGACAAGGTGCTTAAACAATCCAATGTTGACCCTGGAATGATATCGGTAATCGCCCCGTCTCTGGAAGACGTGTTCATATCTTGTATTCGCAGCGAAGAAGAATAGTATTCGGTTTGTTCCAGTCAGCAAAACGGACGGATGAAGCAAAATGAGCAAACGAAGCAGAATCATCATCGGCAGTATCCTGGGCGGCATATTGATTATTGCCATCGCCCTGGGTGCTGTCTATTTTGGCGTTGACAGCCAGGCACGGGAGCAGTTGTTCTCGCAGCTCGACATCGAGACGGGCAAACAGGAAACGGGACTGTTAGCATCGGGGTTCATCGAAGCCGAAGAAGTGGAACTGGCCGCCGAGATCGGCGGGCGAGTGACGGAACTGCCATTCGAAGAAGGCGACGAGGTCAGGCGCGGGGATGTATTGGTCAAGCTGAACACCGATATTTTGCAGGCCCAGCTCGACGCGGCACAGGCTAACCTCGCCCTGGCCGAAGCCGAACGCGACCTGGTCGAATACGGCGTTCCAGAAGAGATCATCGCCCAGGCCGAAGCACAGATCGGCGTGGCACAGGCAAGCATCACCGCCGCTCAGACCGTCCTGTATGACGCAGTGAATCTGCGGGACAACCCACAGGATATTCAGGTGATGCTCGTCGAAGCAGAAACACAGGTCGAGACAGCGGCATACCAGACCGATGTAGCAAAGGCGGACATGAATTTCTCGGAGTGGTGGATCGACCGTGGTGAGGAGTGGTATCGCAACTCTGACCTTCAAGTCATATGGCATAACGACCCTGATTATGAGTATCCTGGTTGGAACTTCTCAATGCAGATTGCGCCTCGTAATTACGAGGACGCGCAGGAAAATCTGGCGCAGGCGCAGGTGATCCTTGCTGAGGCAAACTCCTATCTGGGGACGGTACAGAGCATGTTGAACAATCCACAGGAACTCCAGGCGCAGGTAGTCAATGCCCAGGCTTCGCTCGATACAGCCCAGGTACAGCTTGATAACGCCCAGGCCAACCTCGATGAACTGCGGGCTGGCCCGACTGATGAGGAACTCAACATGGCCGAGGCTCGGGTCGAGGAAGCCGAAGCAGCGGTCAACTCCATCAAGACGCGGATCGATCGGATGATTCTATATGCGCCCATTGACGGAGTCATCCTCGAACAATCGATCCACGTGGGCGAACTGGCCGGGGAGAGTGTGCCACTGATCACGCTTGCCAACCTCGATAACGTCGAACTAACCGTCTACATTGGCGAGGAGCAGTTCAACTACGTATCGCTCAACCAGTCAGTGACCGTCACCGTCGACTCGTTCCCGAATCGGGAATTCGAAGGCACCGTTACCTATATCTCCAACGAAGCCGAGTTTACGCCGCGCAGCGTCCAGACTCGCGAAGAACGTGTCAACCTGGTATACGCCATAAAGATTAGCCTGGATAATCCTGACCACGCGCTCAAGCCCGGTATGCCTGCCGACGCGCAGTTTGATTCGTGAGGAAATTAACGATGATGAACAAACGATTATCAACAATTCTCAGAATAATCGGTATAGCTCTCGTGACTCTTTCAAGCGTTTCATGTGCAGGTGAGCCGGTTATCCCCGAAGAACTCGGTATACAGGCCGATAGTGAGGAAGCTGCCCTCGGTCCACTGGAGGCATCAGGGTTCATCGAGGCGAAGGAAGTCAGTGTCGTATCAGAAGTAGGGGGACGGGTCGATCAGGTTCTGGTCGACGAGGCGGACACGGTAACTGCCGGGCAGATCGTCGTCGTGCTTGACGATAGCTTCCTACAGGCCGACCGTATGGAAGCACAGGCTGCCGTCACAGTAGCAAATGCCAGCCTGGCCGAACTGCTCGCCAGTGCTACCGAAGAAGAGATCGCAGTGGCACAAACGGTTATCGACGAAGCCGAGGCCAGCCTGGAAGGGGTGCAGAACACCTCGTACCAGTCCTGGGTGATCGCCAATGATCCACAGGATATTGCCCTCCAGATTGCGTCGACTGAATACGAGATTGCTCAACTCGCCCAACAAAAGCAGCAGCTCCAGAACGACCTGGATAACCTGCGGTTCGAGTACGACGATGTGTTAAATCGTGATCCGGGCGATCCGGTCGATGTAACCCGGCAGGATTCCCTGCTTATGCAGATCGAGCAGGTCAGCGCCCGGCTTGCCGTTGCCACTGCTCAGTATGATGGGGCCGTCCGTAAACTTAATCTACTCAACCAGCAGTACGAACAACCCCTTGCCCACCTCGCCGAAGCTCACAGTGCCTATTCTCAGGTGGCGGTCGCCGAGGCACAAGTCGAACTGGCTAAGGCCCAATATGATGTAGTCATCGCCGATCCAATCCCACCGGAGATCGCCATTGCCGAAGCCCAGATTCAACTGGCCGAAGCCAATGTCGCCCTGATCGATGCCAGAATCGCCCAGCTAACCCTGATCGCCCCGGTGGACGGAGTGATCACCACCCGCGCCATCTCGGAAGGTGAAACCGCCTCGCCGGGTGTCTCACTGTTCACCATCGCAAATCTCGAAATGCTGAAGCTGGTCGTCTATATCCCAGAGACGCAGATCGGGCGGGTGAGGTTGAGCGCGCCGGTCGATATAACTATCGATTCGTATCCGGGAGAAACCTTTGAGGGGACGGTTGTCAATATTGGACGAGAGGCCGAATTCACCCCGCGCAACGTCCAGACCGAGGAAGAACGGGTTAACCTTGTCTTCGCGGTCGAGATCAAGATCGACAATGAGGGCGGCGAACTCAAGCCCGGTATGCCCGCCGATGTGGTGATCGAAACCGTCGACTGATACTACCTGTTCCTTTATTCACCGGGGCATGCAGCCAGAACTGCATGCCTTTTTTCTTACAGCCGGGGCTTGATCGTTTCCTCGCCGCGCCGGATCAGGCGGATGCGGCGTTCCAGTTTGCTGCGGGGAAGCATCACCGCGTGCCCACATTCCTCGCACTTCAGGCCGATATCAGCGCCGACACGGTAAATACGCCAGACATTGGCTCCACAGGCGTGGGGCTTTTTGAGGGTCAGCCGATCATCGATGCGCAAATCGAGGGGCATGGAAGGGACTCCGAAGGCACCGCTACAATTCAAGCGGGTTGTAATCGACCGCGTTGTCGTCGAGATCGAGCATCTCGCCGATATAGCTACTGGTCGTCTGGGGACTGGCATGACCGAGCATGATCTGCACCTTTTCAATCGACGCACCCCCCCGCCGTGACAGCAGTGCCGCCGTTCGGCGCAGGTCATGAGGCTTGACCGGCGGCAGCCCGGTTTCTTTTGTGTAATGGTTGACCAGTTTGTAGATCGCATGCGGGGTGATCCCGTCCCGGTAGCCCAGGACTTTGCCGTCTTTGGTGATCGGGACAAAAATCCGCTCGGTGGGCCTATCCATCGGCAGCCCCGCTACCTCTCCCCAGGTTATCAGCAAATCCCACAGCCAGAGCGGGACTTTGAGCGTGCGAATACGCCCGTGTTTACCCTGCAGATTGGCAATCACCTTGTGGCCTTCCAGTTCCATCAGGTGGCCCCAGGTGAGGTTACAGACTTCGGAGCGGCGCAGGCCGAGTGCAAGCAGCAGCCCCAGGATCGCCGAATCGCGCAGCCCCTTGATCGTCTTGGTACCGGGCGCATCAAGCAGGCGGCGGGCCTGATCAGCGGTAAGGCGGCGTCCCTGCACCTGACCGCGCACGCGCGGCGGTTTCACCAGTTCCAACTGCGGCAGCCCGGCAGCCAGCCGGGGTTCTAAAGCGGCGGCGGTTCGCATCATCCCCTTGATCGTGTTGATGTGCGCCTGCACCGACCGGGCCGACAGGCCGCGCTCCGTTTGCAAAAAGGCAACGTACTGTTTGAGGTGGACGACCAGCGGAGCTGAGGGCTGCCCGGCGCGCCACTCCATGAATGCATCGAGGCGACTGGCATAAGCCCGCTGGGTATTGGGGGCGAGTCCAGCGACGTAAGTAGCGACGGCCTGATCCAGCAGGTCGCCTTCCTGCGCGATGGCCAGGGCTGACGACGAGTCGGGTTGGAAATTCGATAGCTCGGTCATAGAGACATTATAACATCGCGGCGACTATCGAGCCGCGCCGGATGCGTCTTCAGAGAGGGCCGCCAGAACAGCCCTCACACCGTCAAGGTTCTGCTCGAACTCGACCTCGTTGCGCTCCGCCAGTTCGACTTCAATCGCGGCGATATCCTGTGAGGCAAGCCAGTTGGCGGCATCACCGGATACCGGGTATTGATCGAATGAATCTAAGTAATCGTAACCGGCGGCATCAGCATACAGACGGGCTACCGCCCGGGATGGCTCATGCGGTGCATCACAATCGCCGGGGAATACCGCAGACATCTGGCTGTGCCAGAAGACAACTGTTGTGACATCATTCTTCAGAATAAAATTCCTCAGCACGCGGGTTTCGGCTTCCGAAAATGGCGCCGATCCAGCATTGATCTCAATCTCGAAGATGAAAGCGACCGGTTCCCAGTTGCAATTCCAGTTACGATTAATATCAACCTCATTGGCGTTAAAGCGCCCTGGGAAGGTATTCTCTGCTAACTCACCGGGATCAAATCGCCCTGTGTGGCCGGTCACGAGGACTATGCCATCGGGGTTGGCCTCTGGAATGATAGTGAGGGTGATCGATGCGGGAATTTCGTCGGGGTGTTCGGAGAAATAGTCGATCATTTCGTAGGCCAGCAGCACGGTATTCCATTCGTAGCCGCCGTGAATCCCGCCGATCAGCGCGACCGATATTGGGCCACTACCGAAATGGTACGCTTCGATAGGGTGTCCACCAGTCGACCTACCGAGCACCTCCTGCGTGGTGAAGGGTTCTTCAAGATCAACCGATTGAATCTCAGGGGAAGATTCGGGAATTGCTGTCTCGCCCACTACGGGGGTCGGTACCGGGGTAGAGGTCGAAAAGGCTGATGCCGGGATCGCTGTCCGAGTGGGGATTGGGATCGGGGGAGCCGGTGCAGAACCGATACAGGCTGTCAGCACAAAGAGCACTGCGCAAAATGCAAGACATCGATAGAAAGTGAGTTTCGCAGTATGGGCCATGCCCATAACTATACCACAGCCGAGATCATGCTATAATCGCGGGGGTTATTGTCAACCAGACGCATAACAGGAGTTATTATGATAACCGACGCCCCCTTTTCACCCGATGATATCGAAGCAGTGCTGTTTGATATGGACGGCACGCTGGTCGACACCGACAACGTGGACGTCGCAAAGTGGGCACGCCGGATCGCCCGAATCTACCGTTCGCCAAATGCCAGGCGCAAGAATGCCCGCAAGCTGGTGATGGCCTTAGAAACGCCGATGAACGCAGTGTTTACCGTGCTGGACGCGGTCGGACTCGATACGCCGGTGGTACGGTTGATGATCAGGCTGCAAGGTGGAACCGATCAGGGGGATATGATGCCACCCGTCGACGGTGTGGTAGACCTAATCAAGCAACTGGCAGACCGGTACCGGCTGGGTGTCGTCAGCACACGTGAAGTGAAGGAATCGGAAAAATTTCTGGTGTCATTGGGCGTGAGGGAATATTTCGAAGTGATCGCCGGGCGCGATAGCACCTGGCGGATCAAGCCGCACCCGCAGCCGGTGCGCTATGCCGCTAACAAGCTGGGTATCGACCCGAAACGCTGCCTGATGGTCGGCGATACGACGGTCGACGCAAAAGCCGGGCTTCGCGCCGGGTCCTGGACGGTTTCGGTGTTATGTGGATATGGCGAACGCGCCGAACTCGAACGTACTGGCACACACCTGATTCTTGAACATACATCACAACTTCGTGACCTGCTTTTGTGATAGACCTCACTGGAAAGCACACTCCTATCACAATACAATACAGGGGACTTTCTTTCACCATTTTTGCCGTATATTGACTACGGTTTGGTACGACCTCGTAAAAAGGAGCACTCATGAGTAAAGAATATGATGTTGTCGTGCTGGGCGCTGGCCCAGGCGGATATGTCGCCGCGATTCGCGCCTCTCAGTTGGGGCTTTCGGTTGCCATCGTCGAGAAAGAATACTGGGGCGGCGTATGCCTTAACGTGGGCTGTGTGCCGACCAAGTCGCTGCTGAAGAATGCAGAAGTCGCCCATACCTTACAACACCGGGGCAAGGAATTCGGCTTTTCGTTCGATAACCTGGAACTGGATTACGAAGCCGCCTTCAAACGCAGCCGCAGGGTTAGCAATCGCCTGACCAAGGGTGTCGGATTCCTGATGAAGAAGAACGGGATCGATACCTACGAAGGCTACGGGACGATCAAGGACGCCAGCACGCTGACGGTTGCACTTGGCGATGGCGGCGAAGAAACATTAACCTACAAGAACCTGATCATCGCTACCGGCGCACACCCACGAGCGATCCCCGGCGTGGAGATCGACAAAGAGGGCGGACGGGTGATCTCCTATCTCCCGGCAATCCTGAGTGATACCGTTCCCAACCAGGTGGTGATCGTCGGTGCGGGACCAATTGGGTTGGAATTTGGCTATGTCTGGGCCAACTATGGGGCAGATGTCACAATTGTCGAGATGCTGGATCGCCTGGCCCCACTTGAAGACCCGGAAGTCAGCGCCGAATTAGCCAAGGCTTACAAGAAATTGGGCATCAAAATCCTGACCGATACCCGCGTAGAAGGCATTGAAGAACTGGAGACGAAAGCCAGGATAAAAGTCTCCGGGCCTGACGGTGAACAGGTGTTGGACGCCGAACAGGTGCTGGTGGCGATTGGCTTCGCGCCGAACGTCGAAGGATACGGGCTTGAAAATATCGGCGTTACACTGACCGAGCGCGGGCGCTTCATCGAAGTGGACGAGCAGATGCGCACCAGCGTTCCCAACGTCTACGCGATTGGCGACGTGACAGGCAAGCTGATGCTCGCCCATGTCGGCAGCGCAATGGGGATCGTCGCCGCCGAGGTGATCGCCGGGCATGAAACCGTCACGTTGGATTACAAGATGATGCCAAGCTGCATTTACTCACAGCCGCAGGTCGCCAGTTTCGGCTATACAGAGGACGAGGCAAGAGAAGCCGGGTATGACGTCAAAGTCTCAAGCTTCCCCTTCCAGCCAAACGGTAAAGCGCTGGGAATGGGAGACACAGCCGGGTTTGTTAAATTGGTCACCGATGCGCAGTACGGTGAAATCCTGGGGGCAAGTATGGTCGGGCCAGAGGTAACCGAACTGCTGCCCGAATACACCTTGGCCCACAACGCAGAACTGACGGCAGAGGAGATCGCGCGGAATGTCCACGCGCACCCGACACTCAGCGAAGTGCTTATGGAAGCGGCACACGGGATCGTTGGTGAGTCGATTCATATTTAACAAATACGTTGGATCAACACCAATCTCAAAGAAAATCGGGATTTTCTCTTGACCCATTATCAGTATTCGTTATAATACCTGCCGCGCACAAACAAAATCGGGAAGTATTATGTTAAAGAATCACCTCTTTGACAGCAAGAAGAAAGCCAGCAAGAAGCCGGACCCCAGGTCTGGATAATCGCGTTGGCCCGCAAAGGGTAAACCACGCCGGTGCTCCAGACCATAACGGAGTATCGGCGTTTTTGTTTTAACTGTAGAAAAAAATCATTGCCGAAAGGAACACAATCATGTCTTTTGAAGCAGAATGCCCTGAATGTGCAGCCGGTGTTGAAATGGCAGGCGACACGGTGGTCGGCGAGATCATCCAGTGTCCGGAATGCGGCGCAGAACTCGAAGTGATGGACCTCAATCCGCCCACGCTCGAACTGGCCCCTGAAGAAGAAGAGGACTGGGGAGAATAACCCGCTGGCGGGATAAATCATGATGAGCCAACCACGTATTGCCGTACTGCTCTCGCGCGTTCGCGTTGAGGAAAAACTGCTGCTCCAATCCTTCGAAGCCAAAGGAATCGAGGTCGACGTGCTCGATGTGCGAGGGATCAATCTGAGCCTTCACGAACCTGACGAATGGCAGCAGTACGATGTCGTCGTCGACCGGTGCGTATCGCAGTCACAGGCGCTGGCCGTTTTGCAGGTGTTGAACGATTGGGGAATCCAGACCGTCAACACGGCGGCGGTCGTGCAGACCTGCGGTGACAAATTAGCCACGTCCTCCGCACTGGTGCGAGAGGGAGTCGCCACCCCACGAGTCAAGATCGCCCTGACGCCCGAATCGGCGCTGGAAGCAATCGAGGCGTTTGGTTACCCTGCGATCCTCAAACCGGCGACCGGGTCGTGGGGACGGCTGCTGAGCAAGGTCAACGACCGAGAAGCCGCCGAGACGATCCTCGAACACAAGCAGGTTCTGGGCAGCTACCAGCACCATATCTTCTATATCCAGGAATACATCGAAAAGCCGGAGCGCGATATCCGAGCCTTTGTGGTTGGCGGCGAAACTATCGGCGCGATCTACCGCCACTCGGAACACTGGATCACCAATACCGCGCGCGGCGGGCAGGCGAGTAACTGCCCGGTCACCCCTGAGATCGATTCGCTTTCACTGGCAGCGGCCCAGGCCGTCGGCGGCGGTGTGGTAGCCGTCGACCTGCTGGAGGCCCCTGGCGGCCAACTGCTCGTCAACGAGGTGAACCACACCATGGAATTCCGAAACAGCATCGACACGACCGGCGTAGACATCCCCGGTCGTGTTGTCGATTACGTGATGCGCGTCGCCCAGGGCGGCTGAACAGCGAGGAGAGATCAACCAGATGACGGAATCATCACCAACCAGGGTCGGCATTGTGGGCGGCAGCGGGTACGTCGGCGGGGAACTGCTGCGGCTGCTGCTGTTCCACCCACACGTCGAGGTCACACAGATTACATCGGCCAGCCAAGTCGGGCGATTCGTCCATACTGTGCATCCGAACCTGCGCGGCTTTACCTCGCTGAACTTTATCCACCCCGACCAACTCGAAGCGGTCGACGTGCTGTTCCTGGCGATGCCGCACGGCAAAGCCTCGACCGAGATCGAGAAGTATGCAGGAATGGCCGAGCGAATTGTCGACTGTTCGGCGGATTTCCGGCTGCGCGATCCGACCCAGTATGCGCGCTGGTATGGGCACGATCACCCCGCCCCGGAGTGGCTCGATAAGTTCGTCTACGGGCTGCCGGAGCGCAACCGCGACGAACTCAAGGGAGTTCGATACGCCAGCGGGGTCGGCTGCAACGCAACGGCGACCAACCTCGCGCTGATGCCGCTGGCCGATGCCGGGCTGCTCCGGCAGGTGGTGGTCGATCTCAAGGTGGGGTCGTCCGAAGCGGGCGCGCGCAGCACCGACAGTTCGCATCACCCGGAACGCAGCGGATCGGTTCGCTCGTTCAAACCGACCGGCCACCGCCACCAGGCGGAGGTGATCCAGGCATTGGGCGACGGCTTCGACCTGTACTTCTCGGTGACGGCGGTCGAACTGGTGCGCGGCGTCCTGGCAACCTGCCACTGCCTGCTCGACGAAGCGGTCGAAGAGAAGGAACTGTGGAAGCTGTATCGCACCGCCTACAAGGACGAACCCTTCATCCGGCTGGTGAAGAGCAAGACCGGCCTCCACCGCTACCCGGAGCCGAAGCTGCTGGCCGGGTCGAACCTGTGCGATATCGGCTTCGAACTGGACGAGGACAGCGGACGGGTGGTTGTCATTTCGGCCATCGACAACCTGATGAAGGGCGCGGCAGGCAGCGCCGTCCAGTGCATGAACGTGATGATGGGCTGGGACGAAACCGCCGGGCTGGGGTTCCCCGGCCTGCACCCTATCTAATCATCTATCTGGAAAATCACTGTGTTCATTTCGGATAGATGAACTGCCAGAGGAGAGGAAGACTGATGATTGTTGTCAAGATAGGTGGGGCAAAGGGCATCGACTACGATCTCGTCGCCGACGACGTGGCCGAACTGGTGAAGGTGGGTCAGCCGCTGGTGATCGTCCATGGCGGGTCGGCGCTGACCAATGAAGTCGCCGCCGCGCTGGGCCACCCACCGCAGTTCGTCACCTCGGTGAGCGGGTTTTCCAGCCGCCGCACCGACCGGCGCACGCTGGAAATCTTCGAGATGGTCTACTGCGGCCAGATGAACAAAGGAATTGTCGAACGCTTGCAGCAGCGTGGTGTCAATGCGGTTGGCCTGAGCGGGATCGACGGGCGGCTGTGGGAAGGGCCGCGCAAAGATGCGATCAAGATTGTCGATGAGAACGGTAAGCGCCGCGTGCTGCGCGACGATTACACCGGCAAGGTCGAGAAGGTCAACACTGGCCTGCTGCAAACGCTGCTTGATGCCGGTTACACCCCGGTGCTGACTCCCCCGGCAATCTCCGACGAGGGCGAGGCGATCAACGTCGACGGGGATCGGGCAGCGGCGGCGACGGCGATTGCCCTCCACGCCGAGGCGCTGATCATGCTCTCGAACGTGCCGGGGCTGCTGGACGACTATCCCGATGAAGCCAGCCTGATCCATCACATTCCCGGCGAGAAGCTCGACTCGTTCATGGCGGTGGCACAGGATCGAATGAAGAAAAAGGTAATGGGTGCCGGAGAAGCCTTACAGGGCGGCGTTCGCCGCGTCATCTTCGGCGATGCCCGCATCGAGCAGCCGATTCAGAAAGCGCTGGCCGGTGTGGGGACGGTGATCGGCGAAGCGGTAGACTAGGAGAGAGCAAATCATGCAAATGGAACTGATGGCCGACATCATTGCGGCGGAAGATGCCCATACCTCCGGGGCCTACCCCAAGCGCGAGATCGCGCTGGTGCGCGGCGAAGGTGCGCGGGTGTGGGATGCCGACGGGCGCGAATACATCGACTGCAACGCGGGCCACGGTGTGGCGAACGTCGGACACTGCCACCCGGCGATCACCGAAGCGATCCAAGCGCAGGCCGGAATATTAGTCACATGCAGCGAAACGTTCTACAACGATCAACGCGCGGTGCTGATCAACGAACTGACCGCCCGTACACCCGGAAACCTCGACCGGGTATTTTTATGCAATTCCGGCACGGAAGCGGTCGAAGGGGCGCTGAAAATAGCCCGCTACTTCACCGGGCGGACGGGGATCGTGGCGGCGATGCGTGGCTTTCACGGGCGAACGCTCGGCGCATTGAGCCTGACCTGGGACAAGAAATACCGCGAGCCGTTCATGCCGCTGCTGCCTGATGTCAGCCATGTGCCGTATGATAAATTAGAGGCGATGGACGAAGCTGTCGGCGATAACACGGCAGCGGTGCTGGTCGAAGCGGTGCAGGGAGAAGGCGGTGTCCGTCCTGGCAGCGCGGAATATCTCGCCGGGCTGCGCCGGTTGTGCAGCGAGCGCGGCGCGCTGCTGATCGTCGACGAGGTGCAGAGCGGGTTTGGTCGCACCGGTCGATGGTTTGCCTGCGAGTATTTCGATCTCGTTCCCGATGTGCTGTGCCTGGGCAAAGCGATAGGCGGCGGCATCCCGATGGGGGCGGTGGTCTGGCGGGAAACGCTGGGGCAGTTGAAGCCGGGCATACACGGATCGACCTTTGGTGGGAACGCACTGGCCTGCGCCGCCAGCCGGGCCGTGCTGCGCGTCCTCGGCGAAGAATCGCTACCCGAACGGGCCGCAAGAATCGGGGAGACGCTGCTCGATAATCTACAGGGGATCGACTCCCCGCTGATCCGCGAGGTGCGCGGGCTGGGCCTGATGATCGGGATCGAACTGAAGCAGAAATCGACGCCGGTGCTCAAAGAGATGATGGATCGGGGCGTGCTGGCCCTCCCCGCCGGGCCGAACGTGGTGCGGCTGCTTCCCCCGCTGGTGATCGGCGAAGACGACCTGGAAACGGTCGTGCAGGTGATCCGGGAGTCGCTCGATGCCTATCCCGGCTGAAACGCTCACACCGGACGAGGCGGTCGATCTGCTTGAGCGTCTGGTTTCGATCCCCAGCCTGTCGGGTGAGGAGGCGGAGGCGTCGGCCTGTCTGGTCGAGTGGATGTCGACGCATGGCTTCGAGGCGCGGGTCGATGAAGCAGGCAGCGCGGTTGGATCGCGTGGGAATGGCCCCAACGAAATCCTGCTGCTGGGGCATATCGACACTTTCCCCGGCAGTCCGCTTGTGGTGAGAGATGGCGACTGGCTCGCCGGGCGCGGGACGGTCGATGCGAAGGGACCGCTGTGCGCGTTCGCGGCGGCAGCGGTAGCGGTCGACGTGCCGCAGGGATGGAAAGTCACCGTCGCCGGGGCGGTCGAGGAGGAAGCGGCGACCAGCAAAGGTGCGCGCCACATCCTGGCGAATGCCCCCCGCCCAACGATGTGCGTGATCGGCGAGCCGAGCGATTGGAACCGCATCACGCTGGGCTACAAGGGGCGGCTGCTCTGCGACGTCCTGCTGCGGGCGCCCTTCGCCCATACGGCGGGGCAGGCCGCGCTCCCGGCAGAGCAGGCCGTCGGCCTGTGGGAAAACATACGTCGCCGTTGCGAGACGATCAATACCGTACGTGAGAAAGCCTTCGACCGGCTCGACCCGTCGCTGCGACATATCTGCTCGCAGGATGACGGCGCGTATGGAATTGTCGACCTTTCTATAGGATTCCGGCTGCCGCCGGACTTGTCCCCGGATGATCTGAAGCAGCAGTTCGAAGAATGGATCGAACCCGTATCGAAAGAGACGGCGGTCGAGGTCACTTTTTCGGGCAGCGAAGTTGTCTACCGGGGCGACAAGAACAATGCGCTGGTACGCGCCTTCCTCACGGCGATCCGCGCCCAGGGGGAACGCCCGCGCTTCGTCGTCAAGACCGGCACCTCGGATATGAACGTGGTCGGGCCGGTATGGAACTGCCCAATCGTTGCCTACGGCCCCGGCGATTCATCGCTAGACCACACCCCCGGAGAGCGGATCAACCTGACCGACTATTTGAAAGCGATTGAAGTTCTGAAAGCGATGCTAAAGCAGGTATTTGAAAGTACTGAGAGCTTATCATGACACCTAATGAGATGTTTAATTTCGAAAATTATACGCCGCGCCTGCTGGAGATCATCGACACGACGCTGCGCGAGGGATCGCAGACCTCGCTGCTCCATGACCACTACAAGTATTTCTTCAGCCAGGAGGACAAGCGGGAGATCGTCCGGGCGCTGATCATCTATGGGGTCAAGTTCATCGAATTTTTCGCGCCTATCGTCAGCCAGCGCGAAGCCGACGACTTTGCTGCCTGCAAAGCGGTGCGCGACAACCTGATCACGCAAAAGGGTTACACGTTCCTGCTGGCGCATGTACGCTGCCATCCGGATGACGTTCAATCGGCGATTGACGCGGGCTTTGACGGGTTGAATTTCTACTTTGGAACGTCGCCCAAATCGCGCACCAGCAGTCACGGCAAAGACCTTGACGAAATCGCCCGGCGCGCGCAGTCACTGATCGAGCAGGTCAAACGCGACTACCCGCACCTGATCCTACGTTTCAGCGGCGAGGATGCTTTCCGCACCCCCTTCGATGACCTGTGCCGGGTCTACGACGCAATTGCCCCGCTGGTGAGCCGGGTTGGAACACCCGACACGGTAGGCGTTGCCACGCCCTCCGGGGTGGTTCAGCGCGTGGAGAACCTGCGGAAGCGCTATCCCAACCTCGACCTGGAAGGCCACTTCCACGACGACCGGGGCTTTGCGCTGATCAACGCGCTGGAAGCGGTCAAGCACGGGATGCGCTATATCAATACCACGCTGCTGGGGATCGGCGAACGGTCGGGGATTACGTCGATGACCGCGCTGCTCTACAACCTGTTCATCGATCACGACTACGACCGGTTAGAGGGCTACAATCTGCGCGGTTCATACCCGATCAATGTGCTGCTCGCTTCAAAGCTCAAGAAACTGGTGCAGTCGAAGGAGCCGGTCAGTCTGACGAACCGCACCCATATGGCGGGGGTACATCAGAAAGCAGTATTGAATGACGCCGAAACCTACGAGCCGTTCCCGCTCGATCAGTTCGGAGTGAGCGAATCGGAGATTTTGCTTGGGCCGTTGAGCGGCTGGAACGTGATCTACTACTTCCTCAAGGAGATTAAGTACTACCAGATCGACGAAGCAACGGCCAAGAAGATTGCCCACACATTCAAAGAACGTGTGTACGGCATCGGCGAGGACGAATCGCCCGCCGAGGTTTTGTGCGAAATTGCGGAGAACGAGTTCGGCCTGGAACGCCTCGCCATCCCTGAGCCTTACCGGGATGCGGTCGTGCAGCGAATGACCGGAACCACGAACAGCAACCAGTGGCTTGAAGCGGAGCATAAGAATGGGACGCACGTTCGCTGAGAAAGTCCTGGCGAAAAAAGCCGGGTTGGGAACAGTCCGGCCAGGGCAGGTGATCGACGCTGCACCGGATATCATATTGAGCCACGACAACACGGCGGCGATCAGGCAGATATTCGGCGAACTGGGTGTGCCGAAAGTCAAATACCCTGACCGGCTGGCGATCTTCCTCGACCATGCCGTCCCGGCCCCGTCGACACGCCACGCGCAGAATCACGCCGAAATCCGACGCTTCGTCGCCGAGCAGGGGATAGATCACTTCTTCGAAGTCGGGCGGGGAATCTGCCACCAAGTGTTGTGTGAGGAAGGGTTAGCCCGGCCCGGCAGCCTGATCCTCGGTGCCGACAGCCACACACCGCACGCGGGGGCGCTGGGTGCCTTCGGTGCGGGGATTGGCCGCAGCGAGGTCGCCGCGCTGTGGGCAACGGGGACGCTGTGGCTGCGGGTGCCGGAGAGTATCAAGATCACGCTCACCGGTCAACTCGGCGAGTGGGTTTCGGCCAAAGACCTCGCGTTGCATATCATCGGGACGTTGAGCGCCGACGGCGGCACCTACGCCTCGGTCGAGTTTCACGGATCGGGGGTCGAAACGCTCTCGATGGAGAGTCGATTCGTGCTGCCCAATATGATGGCCGAAATGGGCGTCAAGAATGCCTGGGTCAGGCCGGATGACATGACCCTGAACTGGCTCGACGGGCGGGTCAACACCCCCATCGATCTGGATGAAACGATGCCCGATCCCGACGCGGCGTACATGGCCGAACACACCTTCGACCTTGCCTCGATAGAGCCGCAGATCGCAAAACCGCACACCGTCGACAACGTGGTGCCGCTCTCCGAAGTCCGGGGGACGCCCGTTGATCAGGCGTTTCTGGGCACCTGCACCAACGGGCGGTTGGAAGATATCGCCCTTGCCGCGCTGGTGATCGAAGGGCGGCAGGTCGCGCCGGGGACGCGCCTGCTGGTGATCCCGGCTTCGGCGCAGGTCTTGCAGGACGCGCTGCAAGCGGGCTATATCGAAACGCTGCTCTCCGCCGGGGCGGTGCTCGGTACGCCGGGCTGTGGCCCGTGTATGGGGAATCACATGGGTGTGCCAGCGCCGGGCGAGGTGACGATCAGCACCGCCAACCGGAATTTCAAGGGCCGGATGGGAACGCCCGAATCGGAAATCTACCTGGCAAGCCCGGCGGTCGTCGCGGCGAGCGCGGTAGCCGGATTGATTACCCACCCGGCAGATTTGTAAGGAAACCGATGATGCTGATCAAGGGAAAAGCCTGGAAATACGGGGACAACGTCAATACCGACGTGATCTTCCCCGGCAAATACACGTATACACTGCGCGAACCAGAAGAGATCGCCGCGCACGCGCTCGAAGACCTCGACCCGACGTTCGCTGGCAGCGTCCAACCGGACGACATAGTGGTTGGCGGGCGGAACTGGGGCTGTGGTAGCTCACGCGAGCAGGCCGCCACTTGCCTGAAATGGTCGGGCGTAGGAGCGATCATCGCCACATCGTTTGCCCGGATTTTCTACCGGAACGCGATCAACCAGGGTTTACCGGCAATCGCCTGCCCGGAAGCCGTCGCAGCGATCCAGCCGGGCGACACAGTAATGATCGATCTCGCTGCCGGGACAATCGAATGCCCGGCGGGTATGTATACTTTCGAACCTTTCCCGCCATCGGTGCAGGCGATCCTGGCCGACGGTGGATTGATCTCCCATTTGAAGCGAGCAGCCAATGAGTGATTTACACCGACTGTGCGTGATCCCCGGCGACGGGGTGGGCAAAGAAGTAATCCCGGCGGCGGTTGCCGTTCTTCGGGGCGTAATCGACAACCTGGAGATCGTCGAAGCGGAGGCGGGCTGGGAAACCTTCCAGCAGATGGGCACGGCGCTGCCAGCCGAAACACTCGACGCGGCCCGCCGCTGCGGATCGGTGCTGTTCGGGGCGGTCGCCTCGCCGACCTACCCTGTCGAGGGCTACCGCAGTCCGATTGTGGCGCTGCGTCGTGCGCTCGATGTCTTTGCCAACATCCGCCCGCTGATCGGCTGGCCGATCTCTACCGCGCACCCGGCGTTGAATCTGATCGTGGTGCGGGAAAATACCGAAGGGCTTTACGGAGGGAAGGAACGGCTGGAAGGCGATACGGCGATCAGCGAGCGGGTGATCACCAGGGCGGGGTCGAGTCGGATCGCACGGGTGGCTTTCGAACTGGCCCGGCCCGACAAGCGGCGGGTGACGATTATCCATAAGGCGAACGTCATCCGGGTGGGCGATGGCCTGTGGCGCTCAACCTGCCTGGAGGTCGCCGGGGAATATCCCGACGTGGAAAACGACGAGGGGATCGTCGACGCGGTGGCCTATCACCTGGTGCGCGATCCGGGTCGCTACGATCTGCTGCTCTGCCCGAACCTCTACGGCGATATCCTCTCCGACCTGGGTGCGGGGTTAGGCGGCGGGCTGGGGATGGCTCCCTCGCTGAGCCTGGGCGAGCAGTACGCCATCGCCGAGCCGACACACGGCGCGGCCCCCGACATCGCCGGGCAGGGAATCGCCAACCCGATCGGGGCGATTTTGAGCGGCGCACTGCTGGCCCGCCACCGCTGGCAGCGCCTCAATGCCGCCGACGCAATTGAGGAGGCGATCAATCAGGTATTGGATTCGGGGTTGAGAACGCCCGACATCGCCGGGGCAGGTGAGGAGGCCGTCGGAACGGAAGTGATGACTCAGGCGATTCAGGACGCTTTACGATAGATCGGCAACGGGCCGCCGGGCAGCACCGAAAGGATCGCAAGGACGGTAGCAATACCGGCAGATACCCAGCTACCGGTGGCGACCATCGGCGTGGCGCTGTGTTTTAAGGCAATGCCGACAAAGGCCCACACCAGCACAAGCAGATAGGCTGCATCGGCGCGGATGATCGCCATCAATAATCCCAACACACTCGCCACAACCAGCATGATCGCCGCCCACACCTGCGGCGCGATCCCCCACCCTCCCCAGTTCGCGGCATAGAGAACGGTCGAAACGTTGGCGACGGTGGCAACGGTGATCCAGCCCAGGTAGACGCTGAACGGCAGGTGAACCAGCCAGCGACGAGCCGGGCCGACCTCCGCCCGCCCGATGTCGAGCCGCAAATAGATCGCGATCAGCGAGAGGAGCAGCACGGCCATTGCGGTCAGCGTCATCGGAAGAACCTCGTAATGCCAGAGGAAAATCCAGGCGACATTGGCCGCACAGCCAAGCGCATAGAGATAGCCGATCTGATCCTGAAACGGTTTTTCACGCTGGGCAGGGAGCGCTTGGTAGACGGTGAACGCGATCAGCAGCAGGTAGATCAGCCCCCAGATCGAGAAGACGTAGCCCGCCGGGACGAAATAGATCGTGTAGCGGTTGGAAATATCGCCCGTTGTCTGCCCGTTGATCGGCAGGGCATTGGCGAGCGTATTGACCACAATCACTGCGATGGTGGCGATAGTATTTACAATTTGCCTGACAATTCCCTTATCCATTCTGTCTCTTTCTCTCATAGTCGAAGCCAGTTATGATCTGAGTCTACGGAGTTGTTTTATGGTTATCAAGTCAGAGTTTGACATAACTTGTTGCTGGCCGTGGGTTATAATCTGATACAAGTGGGATCATGTGATAAACTTATAGCGTGCGGGCAAGCTAACCAATCGAGGCGAAAACCAGGGAGAGCCAGTTGTGTTAATTGGGCATACGTTAAAAGAGCGCTACCGGGTCTATGACAGGCTGGGCGTTGGGGGAGCCGCGACAGTGTACCTGGGCCGTGATTCAACAACCGGGCAGATGGTCGTCGTCAAGCTCGTCCACGCTCACCTGACCGACGAAAACTACATTGGCCGCTTCAAGAGAGAAATCGATCTTCTGAAAGAGATCGACAATCCCTATATCATCAAGCTCTACGATTGGTCCCTCAACGAATTCGATCCGAAAGTCGGGCAGAAACTCAGCTATATCATCGCCGAGTTTGTCGAGGGTCATACACTGGCCGACATTATCGATACGAGCGGGCCGCTGGACGAGCCGGATGCACTGGCGATTGCCCGGCAGCTTTCGGTAGGGTTGTCGGACATCCACAAGAGTGGGATCGTCCACCGGGACATCAAATCGCAAAATATCATGATCACGCCCGACAACCAGGCCAAACTGATCGATTTTGGGATTGCCAGAGCGCAGGGGCACGAGACGCTTACCCAGGCTTCCCACTTTGCGGGGACGCTCTATTACGCACCGCCGGAGCAAATTCTCGAATCGCATGCTGTCGATCACCGCGCCGATCTCTATGCGCTGGGTGTCGTGCTGTACGAGATGCTTACGGCGACTCTGCCAGTGAAAGCACGCGAGATGGGAACCGTCGCTTCCAAGATCATATCCGGAGATCTCGACCCGATTACGGGGGTTACACAACCGGTCGAAGATTTGGTCAACTATATGCTGGCGCACCGGGTCGACCAGCGCATCAGTTCGGCAGAGGAGGTGATCGACTGCATCGACTCGATCATCGGTGGGCCGCAGGCCCCCAACCTCCCCGAACGCCCGCCTTCCACCTCGACGATGACGATGCGCATGCTGCAAGAGTCGGAAATCGTACCGGAACCACGCCAGTGTGGGGCGTTAGTCACCGAAGACGGTAGAATATTCAAACTATCAACAACCGAAACGATCATCGGGCGGAGCCACCCGCGCCATTCGGCTGTCCCCGATATCGACCTGGTAAAAATCGACCCGGATGCCGCGCGAACCGTCTCCCGCCGTCACTGCCGCATCTTCTGCGAAGACGAGCATTTCTACATCGAGGACCTGGGCAGTATGAACGGCACATTCCTCAACCGTCAAGCGCTCGAACCCGGAATGCCCGCCGCCTTGAAAGACGGGGACAGTGTCGCCGCCGGGCGGGTTGAATTAACCTTCACACAAAACGAGAATTAGACTCATCACAGAGCAGGCATAGGTAGATCATGCAAAGAACATCAACTGGTATTCAGGCTCTTTTAGATGTCCCACTTTTGCGGCAAATCCGGCGCAATCATGGATTGGAACACGCGACGATCCACATCCTCTCCCGCCGTATGCCCACCCTGCGCGTCGTTGGCCGGTCAGACTCCGGGGGATTCTGGCTCTATGGCAATGCATCCACCCCGCTGGTTGAGGAGAGTGTCAACCAGGCATTGACTCGCATGAAGAACGGCGATCACCGCCTGGCGATTCACCCTAACTGCGGCACCAATCTGGTGTCGGTGGCGATTCTGGGCGCGGCGGCGGCGCTGCTCGCCCTGGTGGGATCGGAGCGCCAGCGCTTCGGGAAGCTCCAGCGCATTCCGCTGCTGATCCTGGCGCTGATGATGGCCGGGCTTCTGGGACAGCCGCTCGGCGCAAAAATCCAGCAGCACGTTACAACCCTGGGCGACCCTGGTGACCTGGAGATCGTCTCGATCAGGGAGGGCAGGCGCGGCCAGGTCACTTACCATCGCATCGAAACACGGTCAAGCTAAGGATGCAAATTCCTATGCTCGATCTCAGTACGATCACCCATCTCGATCTACCTTACGAGAATCTGATCCTGACCGGTTTCCTGGGTGTTGGGAAATCGGCGGTCGGCCAGTATATCGCCCGCAGCCTGTCACTTGATCTGGTTGACGTAGACGAGGAAATTGAACTTCAAGAACTGATGAGCATCGGGAAGATTCGGGAGTTATACGGGGATTCCCGGCTGCGTGCGCTGGAATACGAGTTCTGCCGACATGCCGCACTCAAGCGGCGGGCGGTGATCGTCGTGCCGGGGGCGGCGCTGCTCGAAGCGCGGACTTATGGCATCCTCAACCAGACAGGAAAGGTCATTGTGCTGACCTGCGACCTGGGAGAAGCCCTGCGGCGAATGCATATCGCCAGCGAGCAGCGCTACCGCGATGCAACGCTGCGGCGGCGAATGATGAGCCGCCTGCGCCGTGAATACGAGATCGTCAACGACGAGCGGCTGCTCCAACTCGATACGACGCAGCTGAGCATAGAAGAGGAATCCGGTCTGCTGGTTGACTACTGGATGACAGGTGAGCCAAAAGGCGGGCACTTTCGATATGGCCCGCCGCCGCAAATTATGCCACCCGAAAGGCCGGTGGTGGCTGTTAATACCCGGATGCAGAAACCTAAATCAGATCGGATCAGCTAACCGTCGGCGGCGATCACACTCTTGACATCGGGGAAGAACTGGCGAACGGTCCCCGCGATCCAGCCGCGCAGCGTATGCGTCGAGAGCGGGCAGCCATCACAAGCGCCGCCTAATTCGACTTTGAGGGTCTGCCCATCGAATTCGATCAGTCGGACCCATCCCCCGTGATACTGTTCAATGTAGGCGCTCAGAAATTCAATCAAGCCTTCCATGCGGGCCTGTTCATCGAGGGTATCATCCGGTTTGTAGACGGGAAGATCGCTCATGAGATTTCCTTCTTCAACTATGCTTTGTGAACGATGCTTTAAGTATAGCGAACGGGAATTATCATCCCCATCGACATTACGTCAACTGCGTTTTTGCCAGGTTGTTTGCCAGTGGAAGCAGTTTCTTCCAATCACGATTGCGGGCGTAGGCAACCGCGAGCGTTTCCATGGCGAGCCGATCTTCTGGGCTGTCTTCAACCTGCGTCTCTAAAAAGGCGACAACATTATCGGGCACAGGTTTATCGTCGGTGAACAGGGCTTCATACGCCTTGCGAAGCTGCTTGACAAACGCCTGCATACGGGCATATTCGCGGCGCTCACCGATCAACCAGCGGATCGTTTCGACCAGTTCACCGGGCTGCAGCGGCTTTACCAGGTAATCACGCGCGCCAGCTCGCATCGCCTTGCGGATATCCCCGGCATCATTGACGACCGAAAGCATAATCACCTGGGTGGACATATCTTCGTGGAGGATTGAGCGGGTCAGTTCGGCAGTGTCGAGATCGAGCAGATCATAATCCATGACGACAACATCAGGCTGGTGGAGAGAAAACAGCGCCATAATCTTGTCGTAGGGAGTTGCCCGTCCAACAATCTCGATATCCGGGGCAGAGGTCAGTTTTATATCAACCTGATCGATGGTCTCCGGCGTATCGGTGACAAACAACAACTTCGTGACGGCCTGGCTCATGCAAACCTCCGAAGGCTCAAGCACAATGTATGGGCGAGGGAGAATCTCCAGTTGCAGTGTCGCCTTTTTTGGTTGGTTTGGCAAGCCGACATCCTGCCTGAAGCGCAGCCTTGCGCAATGAGGCAGGAGAGGGAACAGCGTCAGGCGGAAATAGTTTCCTGCCCATATACACAGTGTTTAAGCGCCTGAGCATCACGGCTGTGAACAAACGCCGTCACCTGGTCATTGTGCTGAAAAACAGTATCGCCGTGAGGAATGATGACTGAATCGCCACGCCGGATTGAAACTAAAACACACTCCTCCGGGAGACAGGAGGCGATCTCGGTCAGCATTTTCCCAATAATGGGGCTTTCACCGGTCAGCAGCAGTTCTATAAACTCTGTGTCGTTTAGATTGCGAAGCTTCAACCGGGCAGCGCGATGCTGTAACTCGGCGCGGCGGGTTAGCGCAATATGATAGGCCTGGATCACATCCCGACGTCGAATCACGCCCAGCAGTTCGCCCGGGTCTTCCCGCGATACAACCGGCAGCCTGCCCAATCCACGAATCCCCATGCGAGACAGCACCGCTCCCATCGACTCGTCCGGGTAGGCGACCAATAGGCGCTCTCGCGGTGTGGCAATTTCGACGGCAGTCGTCTGCCTCGGCAGTTTCTTCGCAACGGCGCGGTCGAGATCGTCAAGTGTCACGACGCCCAATAGTTTCCCGGCATCATCGACGACGGCAAACCCATGATGCCGCCTATGGCTGAATATTTCGGAAAGTTCGACGATGGTTGTGCTCATCAAAACCGAAGGCGTGTCGCGGGTCATGATCTCGCTCACAGTGACGCTCTGCATGACATCCACATCCCGCCCACGCTGAAGACGAACTCCGCGCCGGGTCAGTTTGAGCGTGTAGATCGACTCTCCTTTCAAGAGACGTCCTGCCAGAAGTGTAGAGATCACGACAGTGAGCATCAGTGGCAAGATGATCCGGTAGTCGCCAGTCAGCTCAAACAGGATCAGTACAGCCGTGATCGGCGCGTGGGCGCTGGCGGAGAAGACCGCTGCCATCCCGACCAGAGCATAGGCCCCCGCAGGGGCGGTTATGCCCGGGAACAGTTTTTGCATCAGCAGGCCAAAGGACGCTCCGAGCATCGCACCCATGAATAATGACGGTGCGAATATACCACCGGAGCCGCCCGAACCGAGGGTAAGACTGGTTGCAATCAGTTTCAACAGGATGAGGGCGAGAACTACCTTCAATGGAAGTTGGTTCGCCAGTGCGCTCTCGATCACTTCGTAGCCAACATTGAATATCTGCGGGGTTGTATCCCAGTTGATGCCGAGCAAGATCGGGTAGGACAGAGCCAGCCCGCCCAACAGCGCACCGCCGACTGCCGGTTTGATCCACTCTGGTATGTGCTTCCAATCGTCAAATCGATCTTCCGACCAGTAGAGCAGCCGGACGAAAACGACCCCGATCAGACCAGCCAGCACGCCTAAAACAGGGTATAAGGCATACTCCCAGACGCTTTGGAGGCTGTATTCCATCGGCACCTCAAAGGCGGGCATATCGCCGAATACGGCCTGGCCGATCACACTGGCCGAGACCGCCGAGATCACGACCGTGCTGAAGTAGGCGACGCTGAACTCGCCGAGGATCACTTCGAGGGCAAAAATCACGCCCGCAATCGGTGCGTTGAACGTCGCCGCGATGCCCCCCGCAGCGCCACAGGCAACGAGATTGCGAATGCGCTCATCGGAAAGATGCAGCAGTTGCCCAATCGATGAACCGAGCGCAGCGCCGATCTGGACAATCGGCCCCTCGCGTCCCACCGAGCCACCACTGCCAATTGATATTGATGAAGCCAACGATTTGATAATTGCCACACGGGGGCGAATCCGACCACCCCGAAGCGCCACCGCTTCCATGACTTCTGGTACACCGTGCCCTTTGGCTTCGCGGGCGAAATAATAAACCAGCAGTCCCACGATCAACCCACCGAGGGAAGGAACCAGCACGACATACCACTTTCCCATTCCCCAACGCGCAAACAATCCGGGCAGCCAGCCATAGCCAATCCAGCCGACGCCCTGGATCAGGTATCTGAATGCCACCGCGCCCAGACCGGTAAGCAGTCCTATCAGGAGGGCTGTTCCGATCAAAACGGCCTCCTCCGGTGGCTGGAAGCGGTCGAGGAATTTTAGTGGATGTTTTATTTCGTCAGTATGCGCAGCCGATTCAGAGATTGCGCTTTTTGTTTCTACTTTTTGTTCCATCATCACCAGATTCTTTACAGTCGCATTCATAAATAACCACACGAAGAGCATCCCCACGTGGAACGCCGGTAAGTTATACCGCTGCCGGGTTTGAGATGCAAGGGTATAATGAATAAGCACTACCCTAATACAATCTGCAAGCATTGTCCAATACCCATACAGGTAAAAATCACATGAATACAAAGACACCCATCGCATCACAACCCGCTGAACTGCTCCAGGCATTGATCCGCTTTGATACCACCAATCCCCCCGGCAATGAGGCTGCATGCATCGCCTATATCGACCGGCTACTGGCCGGGGCCGGGATCGAAACGACGATTCTGGCGCTCGACGATAACCGGCCCAACCTCGTCGCCCGGCTGAAGGGCGCAGGAACCGTTCCTCCTTTTCTTCTCTACGGCCACGCCGACGTAGTGACGACCGAAAACCAGGACTGGACTCACCCACCCTTTGCCGCCGAAATAGTCGACGGGTATATCTGGGGACGGGGTGCGCTTGATATGAAAAGCGGGGTGGCGATGATGATCTCTGCCCTGCTTCGCCTCAAGGCCGAAGGCGTCACACCGGCGGGCGATATTATCCTGGCGGTTGTTTGCGACGAGGAAAACCTCGGCACATATGGAGCCGGATATCTGGTCGATCAGCATGCCCACTTATTTGAGGGGGTGCACTATGCTATCGGCGAATTCGGCGGTTTTACGCTCTACATCGGTGGCAAGAAATTCTACCCGATCATGGTCGCCGAAAAGCAGTCCTGCTGGATGCAGGCGCGGATCACCGGGCAGGGCGGCCACGGTTCGATGCCGATCAGAGATGGGGCGATGGCAAAGCTGGCTGATATGCTTGACAAGTTTAACCGCCGCCGCCTGCCGGTGCATATCACCGAACCTGCCCGCATGATGATCGACGGTCTGTCCGACGGTTTAGGCTTCCCGACGGGGCCGATCCTTCACCAACTGCTCAACCCGGCATTGACCGACCGCGTTCTCGACTTACTGGGAACGCAGGGGCAGTTGTTCAATGCGCTGCTGCATAACACCGTCAGTCCGACTGGATTGAAGGCCAGCGACAAAGTCAACGTCATACCGGGCGAGATTACGGTCGATTTGGACGGGCGGCTGCTGCCGGGTTTCTCGCCGGAAGATATGATCCGGGAAGTTCATCAACTTGTAGGTAACCAGGTCGATATTGAAATAACCGATTACTCCCCCGGTCCGGGAACAGTCGATATGGGCTTCTTTGATACGCTGGCCGCTGTCCTCAAGGAGGCCGACCCGGACGGAATCCCGATCCCGATGCTGATGCCGGGTGTCACCGATGGCCGCCTGTTTGCCCGGTTGGGCATCCAGACTTATGGGTTCACGCCGATGCAGCTCGACCCTGATTTCGAGTTTACGCGCGGCATTCACGCTGCCGATGAGCGCATCCCGGTCGAGGCAGTGGGATTTGGCGCTGAAATGATCTACCGGGCACTGCTGCATATGGCATAAACGAAAGTGAGACGATCCGTGAGCAAACTGTACCAGAACCGGGTTGCACTGCGCTGGGCGATCTTTGGGTTGATCATCACAATAGCTGTCGTTCATCTCGCAGTTGGCGTTCAGGCTCAGGCAGCCGCCGAAACAGAACGCAGCCTGCTGTTGATCCTCGATGGGATGGGGTATTTTGCGCTGCTGACAGCCATCGCCCTAGGCGAACTCAAAAAGATACAGAGACAAATCTTCGTATATTATGCGCTGGGAATATATACGCTCGTCTCCTTTGTCCTGTACTTTGTGCTTGACGGGTTCACGGGTTTCAGCATGGCAGCGATGATCAGCAAGTGCGCAGAGCTTCTATCGATTATCGCGGTGGGCCTGTATATCTTCTCACCTGAAGACCACACGAAAAAGAAACCTCAAAGGAAATAGCCTTTTGACAGCAAGAACGCTCTTACTGTTCGACATCGACGGCGTACTGGTTTATCCCAACGGATATAAGGAAGCCCTCAGAGCAACCATCGATCATTTCGCCGGGGCAATGGGACTCCCCTCCCAGACTCTAACCAACGACGAGATCGCCACCTTTGAGGCATGCGGAATCACCAACGAGTGGGACTCGGCCCCGCTGTGCGTTGGCGCGATCTTGATCGCAGTGTTGGCGGCAAAACCCGTACTACCCCGCAGCACTTTCGACGATACACTTAATGTACTCCGGGAAGCAGATATATCAATCGACCGGCCCGATTTTGAGCACCTCGCCCGGCAGGTCAGGAAGAAAACGGGCGACAGCATACAACCAGCTCCGGCTGTGCTTGAAATATTCCGAGAACAGGCCAATACACAATCCTGGCATCTGCTTGACAAACTGCTCGCCGACACATACTCGATCAATACGCCGACCACGCGCATCTTCCAGCATTATGTTCTGGGTAACGACCTATTCGAACAGACTTACAACGTACCGGCAGACTTCGAAATAGAAAGCATGCTCAAAAGGTTCGATAAGCCGCTCCTCACACCGGAGATGACCGGGCGGTTGATGGAATGGGTCAAAGAACCATCGAACGGCGCAGCAATCTACACCGCCCGGCCCAGCCTCCCACCCCGCGATCTATCTCACAGTAACGAAGATTTGATAGGATACTCACCGGAAGCTGACCTGGCTGCGGAACTACTCGATATGGCAGACGACATCCCATTGATTGCTGGGGGCAGATTGGGCTGGCTGGCAAAACAGAACGGTCAGCATTACGGCGAATACATCAAACCGTCACCGGTGCAAGCACTGGCTGCCATCGGCGCGGCGATCAGCGGGCAGGAGGCCCCGGCGATGGTATCGGCCCTGGCTTTTTATGAAATGGGCGAACTCACAGAACCACTATCCCGGCTGGCAGAGGGTTCGACACGGATCGTCGTTTTCGAGGACTCGACGGGCGGCATCCGCGCCACCCAGCGGGCGGGAGAAGCATTGAGACAGGCCGGGCTGCCGGTAATGGTCGAGGGAGTAGGCATCGCCACCGAATCCAGCAAAAAGAAGGCTTTGTCAGAAATGACATCGCGGGTTGTCGAGTCAATTAACGAGGCGGTCGAGCCATACCTGCATGGGTGAAATCGAGGCTGGCTGTAGTTGAACGTAAACGTGTATGGTAGTATTATCATCAGACAATATTCTCTTACAGGCTGTGATGGAGACAAGTAGGTGGGCGAACGGTGCACAGCGAACCCGGAAATGGTGAGAGCCGGGGGGACAGTTCCCACTAAAAATCACTCCGGAGCTGCGAGCTGAACGAAGCATTCCAGTAAGCTACGCCGGGCCAGCCACCCGTTACCAGGGCAAGGTCACACTATGTGGCTGATTGAGGGCCGGTATGCAGTCAATGTATTGTATTCCGGAAGAAGAGTGGTAACGCGGGTTGCACTTGCGCTCTCGTCTCTTGATAGGCGGGTGCGCTTTTTTATTCGAAAGAACTGACAGGCGGGCAAACCCATGACCGAGCTTCTATACCAGACGGACAGCTACCTAAAAATATTCGACGCGGTGGTCACCGGAGTCGATATCGAGAATAACGGCGTCATCCTTGACCGAACGGCGTTCTATCCCGGTGGGGGCGGTCAGCCTGCCGATCAGGGGCGGTTGATCGTCGACAATACAGACTATCCGATCAAACGTGCAAAGTGGATCAGCGGGGAACTGGTACATCTGGTGACCGGGGAGGCTCTGCCGGAGGTCGGCCAGGCCGTACAGGGCGAAATCGACTGGGATTTGCGTTATCAACTGATGCGTACCCACACCGCGATGCATATTCTGTGCGGCGTGATCTGGCGTGATTACGGCGCTTCGGTGACCGGTGGCAACATGGAGCCGTTGAAGGGGCGGATGGACTTCGAATTCGAAACCATGCGTCAGGAATTGGTTGCCGAGATTGAACGGAAGATCAACGAGGAAGTCTCGAACAGCAGGGATGTACGGGTGAAAATCCTGCCCCGTGAAGAAGCATTCCAGATTCCAGACCTGATCAGAACAAAAATCAACCTGCTGTCGGAGGGGATCAGCGAGGTGCGCACCATCGAGATTGTGGGACTGGATTTACAGGCAGACGGCGGGACGCACGTCCGCAATACATCAGAGGTCGGCAGCCTGAAAGTGACCGATTACAAAAGCAAGGGTAAAATAAATAAACGCATCTACGTGGAGGTGGAATCGTAGTGCGCGTCTTACATCCTGTTCACCCAACTGAAACCCTGCTTTTCCGGGGCAAATATCGCTATTTGAAAGACGACCTGCCTACCGGAGATGTCGAGACGTGGCAGATCACCCGGTTAGCAGATGGCACGGAGATCGTCCGGGCCGATCTGGATGGCACGTCGACCAGGGGCGAGAATCTGATCACACATTTCCGTCGCTATCCTGATGGTCGCCCCCACTGGCTCCGGATTCGCTACCGCACCGAAACGGTCAACGCGGCTGCTCAGTACACATTTGATAAGGCCAGCATTCGTATTGCCCGGCAGTCTGAAGGTTACGGACGCCGGATCGAAACGCTTGAGATCGCCGAGAATTACGTGATCGACTACCACTCGATGATTGCCCACGATTATGTCTGGCGAGGCTACCCGGACGACGCGGAGGGTGAACCGCGAGCGGTTCCCGTTTTCAGCCCGGATTTGTGGGAAGCCGACGACGAGGTGTTGAAAGGCCGCGCGTTGCGCTTTAATATTACACCGCGCCGGGAGGAACCCTGTGTAACCCCAGCCGGTGTGTTTAATCAGGCAGATAGTTTTGCAATTACACTAAGCGATGGCGTAGAAGCAGTCGTCTGGTATAACAAGAAGGGGATCCCGCTGCGTTGGACATATCCCCTAAAAGGCTATGAGTTTATACTGGTAGCGTTTCAATCAGGTAATGAAATCAGCCCGAGTTTGTGATGGCTGTAAGTTGTGCTGAAAGGTGAGAGGAGATGCCGAAGATGACGTCAGAAGACCTTCAACGGCAAATGGCCAGCCTGAGCAAATATGTCGGCGAATTGGAACAACGCTTAGGAGATACTGCCGGAGAGTTGGCCGAATTGACATACCTGATGGAGCCTTTCCTGGTGTTATACCAGCAGCAGGTTCTCCCTTACCATGAACAGTTAGCCGCAGTACAACGTGATATCGCCGACGCCAGAGCACTGCTGGGAGATGAAAAAGCCCGTAGCGGCGGCCAGGCCGATACGCCGCTCAGTCGATTGGTTGCAACAGAAGACTGGGTATCGGTACAGGAACAGTATGAAAGGGTCTGGATGGGCAAAAAACATGTCCGTCCTGACTCGAAACTGGCGGAGAAAAATCTCGAACCTGCATCACCAGAAGTCAAAAACCTGTTCAGGGAAATCGTCGCGAAGATCCATCCCGAACTCGCGACAAAGCCCTCTGAACGTATTCGCAGGAATCAGATATTGGAGAAGGTCAATGAAGCCTATGCCAGGCGCGACATCAAGACGTTACAGGCGGTGGCCGATGCATTCCGTGACCGGTCGAATTTACCGGCGGTGATCAGCGAGCAGACCCTCAAACACCTGCACAACCAAGCACTACTCCTTGAGTGGGTCACGGTTCAGTTGGAAGGGCAGGTCTTTGAACTGCGGCATGGCGAAATCGCTAAAATGCATGTTTATACCAGACAGGCAGACGAAGAGGGATATGATTTGCTGGGTGAACTCAGCCAACAGTTGAAGCAGGAACTTAGAGAAGCCCAGAGAACCCTGTCGTCGTTGCAAGCACAGCTTTAGACCAGAAAGGACTGATCGAACTTAATGAAGCTATCCAATGGGGGTGATTACCTGGCGTGGACTGGTTCTACGCCTTTATCTATTCGGTGTGTACAGAATCACTATGACACTGGCAGCTTAACACGAGCCCGAAATCTGACACACTCTGATAGGAGCGACAATGTTTAACCCGGTATCACCCAAGGTTGATGTTCAAACCGTAGAAGAAGAACAACTCGCCTTCTGGCGGGAGCACGACATTTTCCAGCGGACGATGAGCGAACGCGCGGAAGGTCCGCGCTACGTTTTCTTCGAAGGGCCACCGACGGCCAATGGCCGCCCCGGTTCGCATCACGTGCTGGCACGGGCATTCAAGGACATGTTTCCCCGCTACAAGACAATGCGGGGCTATTACGTGCTGCGGAAGGGCGGTTGGGACACGCACGGCCTGCCGGTCGAGATCGAGGTCGAAAAAGAACTTGGCATCGAACACAAGTGGCAGGTCGAGGAATACGGTATCGACCGGTTCAATCAAAAATGCAAAGAGAGCGTCTTTCGCTACATCAAGGAATGGGAAGAACTGACCGAGCGGATCGCCTTCTGGGTCGATCTAGACAAAGCATATGTCACCTTTACCCAGGATTATGTTCAGTCGGTATGGTGGATTCTGCGGCAGTACTGGGATCAGAATCTATTGTATCAGGGCTACAAGGTCGTTCCCTACTGCCCGCGCTGCGGCACGCCCTTATCCAGCCACGAGGTCAACCAGGGCTATAAGGACGACACCCCCGACCCGTCAATCTTCGTCCGGTTCAGGATCGCCGAGCCGGGGTTCGATGTCCCGACTTACTTCCTGGTCTGGACGACGACGCCCTGGACGCTGCCCGGCAATGTTGCCCTGGCAGTCGGCAAAGACGTGAAGTACGTCAAAGTCGAAGGGAAGAACGGCAAGGGTAAAACGGAACACCTTATCTTGGCCGAGGCGCTGCTGAAGTACGCGCTCGACGAGCGTGTTGGTGAATACAAAGTCATTGAACAGTTCCAGGGCAAAGACCTGATCGACTGGCAGTACGAGCCGCTCTACACGTTCCTACCGGTCGACAAGAAATACTGCTATGTCGTTCCCGGCGATTTCGTCAGCACGGAAGAAGGTACGGGGATCGTTCACATGGCTCCCGCCTTCGGCGCGGACGACATGGAAATGGGCATCAAATTCGATCTGCCGGTGCTGATGACCGTCAAGCCGGACGGCGGCTTTGTCGACGAAGTTGAACCCTGGGCCGGTGTCTGGGTCAAGGATGCTGACCCGCAGATCATCGAAGAACTGGTTGGGCGCGGGTTGATGTTCCGTCACGGGACGTATTACCACACCTACCCGTTCTGCTGGCGCTGCGATACGGCGCTGCTCTATTACGCCCGACCGACCTGGTTCATCCGTACGACCGAACGCCGCGAGAACCTGGTCAACCTCAACAAGACCATCAACTGGGTGCCGGAGCATATCCGGGATGGGCGTTTCGGCGACTGGCTCGACGGCAATATCGACTGGGCACTGGGGCGTGAACGCTTCTGGGGAACGCCGCTGCCGGTCTGGGAATGCGATCAATGCGGTCACCAGCACTGCATCGGCGGACTGGACGAACTGACCGAATTGACCGGCGAAGATCAATCTGAACTTGATCCGCACCGCCCATATGTGGATGAAATCACCTGGGAATGTTCCGAGTGTGAGGGCGGCACAATGAAGCGTGTGCCGGAACTGATCGACGTGTGGTTCGACTCCGGCGCGATGCCGGTCGCTCAGTGGGGATATCCCTATTACAACCAGGAGATGTTCAAAGAGCAGTTCCCGGCGGATTTCATCTGCGAGGCGGTCGACCAGACACGCGGGTGGTTCTATTCGCTCCACGCGATCAGCACGCTGCTTTTTGACAGCGTATGCTTCAAGAATGTGATCTGCCTGGGGCATATTCTCGACGGTGAAGGCCAGAAGATGTCAAAGACCAAGGGGAACGTCGTCGCGCCCTGGGATGTATTGAATGCCTATGGCGCCGACTGCTTCCGCTGGTACATGTATACCGCCGGGCCACCAGGAGAACCCAGACGATTTTCGCTTGAACTTGTGGGGCAGGCTTACCGATCGTTCTGGCTGACCTTATGGAACACGTACAGCTTCTTTGTGACTTATGCCGCGCTCGACGAGTTCAACCCGACTACAGTTGATGTGCCTTACGAAGATCGGAGCGCACTGGATCGCTGGGCACTCTCCGAACTGCACAGCCTGGTACGCAATGTGACCGAGGCATTCGAAAACTACGATGTGCCTGGAGCGACCCGCCCTATCGTCGACTTTATCGACTCGTTGAGCAACTGGTACCTGCGTCGATCCCGGAGGCGCTTCTGGAAGAGTGAAAGCGACACCGACAAACAGTCGGCTTACCTGACGCTCTACGAATGCCTGGTGACGGTCAGCAAACTACTCGCCCCAACCATGCCATTCGTCTCAGAAGCGATCTACCGCAACCTGGTAACGACGGTCGACAAAGACGCACCGGAAAGCGTGCATCTGGCCTCGTGGCCTGAATTCGAAGAGAGGTTGGTCGATCAGCCGTTGATGGACGAAATGCAAACCGTGATGCGCCTGGTCAGCCTGGGGCACGCTGCCCGCAACAACGCCCAGATCAAAGTACGGCAACCGCTTTCCGAAGTGGTCTTTTCACTGCCAGCGGCACAGGCGGAAACTGTGCGCTATTACGATGCACTGATCGCCGACGAGTTGAATGTCAAAGCAGTGGGCATCCTTGACGAACCGGGGGACGTGGTCACCTATAAGTTGAACCCACTGCCAAAGGTGCTTGGCCCGCGCTTTGGAAAAGATTTTCCCGCGATTCAAAAGCTGCTGCGTGAAGGCGAATCACGGCGCTACGCCGAAGCCCTGCTGGAAGGTCAGGCGATCACCGTCTCATTCGATGGCCGTGATATCGAAATGACCCCGGAAGAGATCGAGGTGCAACTCAGCCCGGCGGAAGGCTTCGCGGTGGCAAAGGAAGGCGCATACCTCGCCGCCCTGAACATCGTCCTCGATGACGATCTGCTGGCCGAAGGGCTGGCCCGCGAGTTCATCCGCCGCGTGCAAACACTGCGCCGCGACGCGGACTACAATGTTGACGACCGGATCGTCGTTCTCTACAAGGCCAGCGAGAAACTGGGGCAGGCCGTCGAGCAGTTCGAAGACCTGATCAAAAACGAGACGCTGGCCCTAAAACTCGATCCGGGTGAGCCGGTCACTGCCGATCAGAAGGGCGAGTATACATTCGATGGAGAAACACTCCAGGTAGGGGTGAAGAAAGCATAGACGATGACAGTGCGGCATCGGCAGGTGCTGCACTGTTTTTTTTGCAGCCATCATATAGCCCGGTAGAATCAAGAGCTCGTTACAGACAGGGGGGAAAAGTGTAATGGTCGCAGCATATGACAAACTCAAAATCGAACTTGAACAACAGCGAAGCCAGCTGCTGGCCGACCTAGCCGAAGAACGATCTCAAGCCGAATCGGGAATGGGCTACGGCACTCACCAGGCCGATGATGCTTCGCTGGCTTACGACCAGGCCGCCGATCTTTCGTTTCGCCGTAATTCCGAACGCCTGCTGTACCAGATCGAACGCGCTCTGACCAGAATGGAAGAGGGAACTTACGGCATTTGCCGCCAGTGTGGTAAACCAATCGATCTGGCCCGCCTGCGGGCAATCCCCCACGCTCGCTATTGTATGACCTGCGCCAGCCACGAAGAATCTCAAACAGGTTGATAGGCATCTTTCGCCGATATGTCAGAACAACCGATTGAACAGGTTTTATCCATCCAGGCCAAAACGCCCGGACAGCGTCTGGATCACTGCATTGTCGAAGCGGTGCCCGATCTGAGCCGCAGTGAAATCCAGCGACTGATCAAAGCTGGGCAGATTCTGGTAAATGGTGCTGCCTCCAAACCGGCTTACCGGCTGGAACAAGGCGACAGCATCGAAATCAACCTTCCTGATCCGCCCTCGGCCATCATCGAACCTGAAGATATTCCACTCAACGTCATATACGAAGACGGCGAACTGGTCGTGATCGATAAGCCGGCGGGGATGGTCGTTCACCCGGCGTTTGGCAACCGCAGCGGGACACTCGTCAATGCAGCACTGGCCCGCTGGCCGGAGATGCGGGAAGTTGGCGGCGAGGATCGGGTCGGGATCGTACACCGGCTGGACAAAGACACGTCAGGGCTGCTGGTGATGGCAAAAAGTACAGCCGCACTCGAAGCTCTGCAAGCGCAGTTCAAGGCGCGAACGGTCTACAAACGCTATCTGGCGCTGGTCGAAGGCGTCCCCGGAAACAGCAACGGCCTGATCGAAGCGCCGATTGGACGTGACCCAAGACAGCGCAAACGGATGACCGTCACCCGGGATGGCCGACCAGCCAAAACACGCTATGATTTAATCGAAGACCTGGGGACAAATGCTCTGCTTTCACTGGTTCTCCACACCGGGCGGACTCATCAAATACGGGTGCATCTGGCCTGGCTGGGTCACCCGATAGTAGGAGATGCGGTATACGGCTTTCGCAAGCAGCGGATAAAAATGAAACGACTTTTTCTACACGCCGCCGAACTGCATATCGATTCACCCGGTACTGGGGAGCGTCTCGAATTTCAATCTCCACTGCCCGATTCTCTGGAAAACATTCTCGATAAACTGCATCAAAACCTGGGCACTGCATGGGACCAACCATGATAGCCAACAGCTACCATTTGTCACCCCGGCAGTTCGTGATACTATAAGCAAAAGGCTTATTCTTACCAACTGCTTACGTATTTAAAACCAAAAGATAACTACTAACTACAACCACGTCTAAACATCGGCCTATATTCAGGAATCACAGATGGATCGAGTTTCCAAGCTTGTCGCAGCGTTGGGCATACGCAGGTACCAGCCTATCAAATTTATACTGGACCTGGTACTCTGGACGCTGACGGCTCCACTGGCCTTCTTTCTCCGCCTCGATATGAAGCATCTCATTGACCTGCGCCTATCAGCGGTGATATATACCTCGTTCAGCCTGGTCGTTAAGGCAGCGCTCATCTACTCTTTCGCACTGCACCGGCAGTCATGGCACAAGACCGGCACGAGAGACCTGTATCACCTCATCCGGGCAACGGCAACAGGAACACTGATCCTGCTGGCGGCGGCATTCATTATCAACCCCCATGCCCCGATCCCCCGCAGCATTCCACTCATCGATGGCGCATTAGCCCTGCTTGCGCTGGGGAGCATCCGGTTGGGCACACGCCTGTTATACGAACAGGATTTGCGCCGCCAGTCACAGGAGCCGGGAACCCGAGTGCTGGTTGTTGGCGCAGGAGAAGCTGGGACGCTGCTCGTACGTGAAATGCTGCGCCATCCTGACGCCAATATGACCCCGGTCGGCTATCTCGACGACGACGATGGTAAACAGCAAACGAGTCTGGTCGGTGCGCCAGTCGTAGGGAAAATCGACGATCTCCCGGCTGTCGTCAAGCGATTGGAAATAGAAGAAGTCCTGATCGCGATGCCTTCGGCATCCGGTGAGGCAATCCGCCGGGTAGTAAACCTTGCCCGCCAGGCTGAGGTCAGACACCGGATTATGCCGAGTATGTTCGATATCCTCAGCGGGAAACTCGCACTCTCGCAAATCCGCGAGGTAGATGTCGAAGACCTGTTACGGCGTGCGCCAGTTAAGCTTAATCTAGACGAGATCGAACAGTATCTTAAAGGTCGCATCGTTCTGGTAACCGGCGGCAGCGGATCAATCGGTTCGGAGCTTGTGCGCCAGATCACACGCTTTGGCACCCGGCAGATCATTCTCCTCGACCGCAACGAAAACGGCCTCTACATATTTGAACGTGAATTAAAACGAGTCTATCCCGATCTCAATATCGAACTACTGGTCGCAGATATCCGGTGGAAAGAAAAACTGGAACGCATCTTTGACCGGTACCGGCCTCAGGTTGTCTTCCATACAGCCGCTCACAAGCATGTTCCGGTTATGGAATCGAACCCCGACGAAGCGATACTCAACAACATTGGCGGGACACGTAACCTGCTCGACGTGGCGCTCCAATACAATGTCGAGCGTTTTGTGAACATCTCAACCGATAAAGCGATCCGTCCCACGTCGATCATGGGAGCGACCAAACGAGTCGCGGAACTGCTTGTAAGGGATGCAGCTAAAAAGGCCGCTGTCAACCAGGCCTTCATGTCGGTGCGATTTGGCAACGTGCTGGGAAGCCAGGGCAGCGTCGTACCGATCTTCAAGGAACAGATACGGCGCGGCGGGCCTATCACGCTGACCCATCCTAAGATGACTCGCTATTTCATGAGTATTCCTGAAGCGACCCAGCTTGTTCTACAGGCCGCCGCCCTGAGCGAAAATGGGGCAGTCTATATGCTCGATATGGGGGAACCTGCCCGGATCATCGATCTGGCAATGGACCTGATCCGGCTTTCCGGTCTGAAGCCATATACTGATATTGACATCGAACTGGTTGGCCCCCGGCCAGGCGAAAAAATAACCGAAGAACTGCTGACTGCGCAGGAAGGCGCGGCACCGACCAAACACGAAAAGATTTTCATCATCCGGAACAGCAACCATGACCTGGAAACGAATTTCGAACCGCGATTGGAAAGACTGCTCGAAGCAGCTCAGAGTGGCAATATCAACCGCATCCGGAGCCTGCTGCAAGAACTGGTCTTAACTTACGATCCTACTTCTCAGGTACAATGATGCTCCCTCTTGACTACCGATAGACGCTGGCAAAAGAAGTGAAACACCCTCATAATGAAGGTCATCGTTCAACAATCAGCCCTGTGAGATGCGAGAGAAGAAGGTGTAGGTGAATTTAACAAGCAAAGCCAGCGGACAACCAAAGCCACCGACTGTATCCTCCACACGCCAGAATCCAACCATTCGCGTTGAACGTACCACTGGCTGGAAATCACTGGGGCTTCAGGAACTATGGGAATATCGCGATCTGCTGCGGTTTCTCATCTGGCGAGAAATCAAGGGCCGTTACCGGCAGATGGCCCTTGGCCCCCTATGGATCATCATCAAACCGCTGGCCGATATGGTAATCTTCAGTCTGGTTTTTGGCGGTCTGGCCGATCTGCCCTCGGAAGGTCTGCCATATCCGATATTCACCTATACGGCGCTGCTGCCCTGGACGCTGTTCGCCAATTCACTTTCAAGTGCAGCAGGCAGCCTGCGTTATCAAATGAACATGATTTCTAAAGTCTATTTTCCACGTCTGATCATGCCCATCTCACAGGTATTCATTAACCTGGCAGATTTCAGCATATCGTTCATTGTTCTTCTCGGGATGATGCTTTATTTTGGTTATTTCCCCACCCTCAAGATACTGACAATTCCTCTGTTTCTAATAATTGCCTCATTGACTTCATTGGCTGTCGGACTATGGTTAGCTGGGGTGAGCGTCCGCTTTCGCGACGTTTCTTATGGTGTCAACTATGGGGCTCGTCTCTGGATGTGGGCGACACCCGTAGCCTACTCAGTTGAGTTGGTAGCGGAAAAAGCTCCTCAATTATTATGGCTGTACAAACTCAATCCAATGTACTGGGTCATTCAGGGATTTCGCTGGGCGCTGCTCGATAAGGGTGAAGCGCCATCTCTGTTGATGCTGGTTCCTCTGGCTGTTGTGATCCCCCTGCTGATATCGGGGTTGTATATTTTCCGTCGCACTGAAAAGACGATTGTGGATTTGCAATAGAAATTATGAGTCAACTAGCGATTAAAGTTGAAGATTTGGGTAAACGCTACCGGATTGGCGTGCGAGAAAAGAAAGCTGACAATCGCGCTCAAGCCTTCTTACAAACAGTCCGCTCCCCATTCAACTATCTACTAAGCACCTTACGGGGTCCATCCGAGGATGAAGTCATTTGGGCCTTGCGAAACATTTACTTTGAATTACATCATGGCGAGGTCATTGGGATTATCGGGCATAATGGCGCGGGGAAAAGCACCCTCTTAAAAATCTTATCTCGTATCACCGAGCCTACAGAAGGATACGCAGATATCTATGGGCGGGTCGGTTCACTTCTTGAGGTTGGGACAGGGTTTCATCCCGATCTCACCGGGCGCGAGAACGTCTACATGAATGGCACTATTCTTGGTATGACCAAAATCGAGATTGACCGCAAGTTCGACGAAATTGTAGACTTCGCCGGTGTCGAGAAATTCATTGATACGCCGGTCAAGTATTACTCAAGTGGCATGAATGTACGCCTGGGCTTTGCTATCGCTGCACATCTGGAGCCAGAAATCTTGCTGGTTGATGAAGTACTGGCCGTTGGAGACATAGAATTTCAAGAGAAGTGCCTTAATAAAATGGATCAGGTATCGCAGACCGGTCGAACTGTATTATTTGTCAGTCACAATATTGGCATGATCGAAAATCTCTGCGGTCGATCCATCTTGCTTTCTCATGGCCATATGATAGCCGACGACGATACAAAAAATGTCACAAAGCTTTATCTTGAGCAACTAAGCCTATCAAATTCACATAAAGAAAGTAACAATATCTATGACCTCAAGCGGCGACATAAACATTATGGCGAGATCGTTCGATTTTCTCACTGTCAAATTCAAAATGCTGATAGTGAGCCGACTTCTCACATTCGTTTGGGGGAACCTTTTACTGTCGTAGTCCAGGGAATCTCTAAGACAGATGTAAAAAATGTAGATGTGGTAATACGTTTGCGAAGCTCTTACGGCGTCAACGTAGTTGCGGCTTCAAGTGGGGAAGCTAATATGTTGGTTCACTTCGTAAAAGGAAAAACCGTTTCTATTACCACTCAATTTGACGGTTTAATTCTTTCTGAAGGGAAGTATTATATTGAATTGTATGCAATGAAACTTAATCGCGGGCTCGATTTGATCACAAATGCAGGAGCATTTATGGTGACGGAATCACGTTATTCTGGTGCAGAAAAATTCCGCCCCCTGTATGGTCTGGAGGGCGTGATCCGTTATAGCCCAAAGTGGCAGACATCGGTGTTAGAAAACTCAAGAGAATCGCTTTAGATACTCCTGGAAAGTGGTAGAAGCGATTATGCCCAATCTGGCAGATCATAAGACCGTGACATCTTCACATTATTGGAATAGCTGGTATCTCTCCCCACGGCGAATGTCGTCTATCGGCTGGCAATATTACTTATGCACCGAGATCAATGCTGCGACTTTCTTAGAGATCGGTATGGGGGCCGGGATTTTAACCTGGATGCTGCGTAAATCTAATAAGAGTGTGGTTACCTCGGACCTGGTAATGGATTTGAAGCCGGATATTATTACCAGACTTCCCACCCTGGCATTCAGAAATCGGATATTTGACGCCATCACGTGTTTTCAGGTTTTAGAACATCTTCCTTTTGACCAATTTGCCACCTCTTTGAAAGAAATGAAACGCGTCAGTAAGCAGTGGATAATCCTTAGCTTACCGGATAAAACAAAACAACTGCCCTTGAAGGTGCAAATAGCGCGCAGGGTTTATCAGTTTTTCAAGTTTCCTCCCCGGTGGAAGCCAAGACCATTACCCATTTCTATTGACCCTCAGCATTGCTGGGAAATTGGATATGATGGCATTACCTACGACACTATCCTGGGCGTTGCAAGCTCTCTTGACTTACACGCTGTCGAGCATTTTCGTAATGAGTTAAATCCTTATCACTATTATTTTTTGTTGGAACGAATGGATATTTAAGGCCTCTATGTCACTCATCACCATTGGCATCACCGCCTACCGTGAAGGCGCATGGCTCGAAGAATGCTGGCAGTCGATCATCGTCCAGACCGACCCGCGCTGGGAGGCCGTGCTGGTACTCGACGGCGGCGCTGACGAGGAAACACGCAAAGTTTTCGAACAGATCGATCACCCAAAGCTGACCAGGATCGTCTGCAAAGAGAATGTTGGCCCTTACCCGGCTCGCCGGATGGCCGTCGAAGCCGCGCAGACCGGCTGGTACGCCCACCTCGATGCAGACGACCGGCTTCCACCTCTGGCGGTCGATATTATCCTCAGTGCCATCGGTGCCAACCCGGATGCCGATTTCGTCTTTGGCGAGTGCCTCTATTTTGGCGATGGCCAGTGCAAGCTGAACCAGATTGGCGGGATCGATATCGAGGCGCTGGCTTATGGCCCGATCATCAATGGGCAGTCACCCATCCGCGTCGATCTCTTTCACCGGGTCGGCGGGTTTGCCCCGGAGCTGGTCACCGGCGGCGCGGATTGGGATTTCTGGGCGGGGGTGTATGAGAGCGGTGCAAAGGGCGTCAGGGCGGGCGGCACGATCTACGAGCGCCGCGCTCATGGCGACAGCGTCGGTTCACGTCGCGAACTGGGTCAGGTGGCGGTCGCTGAGACGATCATCAGGCGGCACCCCGATTTCTTTTCGACGGAGGAACGCCGCCACCGCTGCCTGGGCAATGCTCACGAGCGCGTCGCCCTCGCGTACCGGGCGCAGAAGCGGCGGAAAGAGGCGGGACATCACGCCCGGAAAGCGATTGAATACGGGTTTGAATCGACGAGATTGGCTGAAATTGTACGCGAGTCGGAAATGCCCTGGTATCGCTACTGGCTGCGACGTGCTGCTGCAAAGCTGCTCTCATAGGGTAGGAGGAAAAATTTGGATGTGCTGCATGTCATGACGAGCCTGAATCCCGGCGGTGTCGCGACTTTTATTCGACACCTGGTTCCCCGCCTCTCTCAACAGGGTATTCATAGCGAGATAGTATTAACGATTGACCGTGGGATAATCGCTGACGTACTGACAGAACAGGAAATCACAATTCACACCTGCTGGAAAGAGTTGAAATATTATCCTGAGTGGTCCTGGCGAGTCGGCAAGGCATTTCGCACGTTGTCCGGTTATTCATTTCCTTTACGCCTGAAGAAGATTATACAACAGCGCCGCCCGGATATTGTTCACAGCCACATGCATGGCGAATTGTGGACCGAACAACTTCGATCTGCACATGCTGCCGGTGCGCCAATGGCCTTGACGCTGCATTCGCCTTCCAGTATCTATCCGCAGTTGAAGGCACTAAAAAAGTTTATACGGCAGTTACAGCCGGGCGATATGCTGGTAGGTCTTGGCCCCGGCGTATATCGAGCTTACGGGCCGTATTTTCCTGACATTTCATCTGAGTACCTCTATAACCTGCCAGTTGGCATCCCCTATGGGCTGCCGGATACAGGCGCGCAGGATCAAAAAGCCCGGAGCAATATCCACACCGAGCTGGGAATCCCAACAAATACCCCGGTAGTTGGCAGCATCGGTCGTTTGCTCGACGTAAAACGGTATGGCGACCTGCTCACTGCCATTCCAGAAATCCCGGACACCCACGTTTTGCTCGTCGGTGACGGAACCGATCGGCAGAATCTGGAAACACAGGCTGCTGCGCTCAATATTGAGAATCGCGTTCATTTCGTCGGGTTTCAGACCAATCCAGAGTACTGGCTTGATGCTATTGACATTTATGTATTGCCGTCTCAATCGGAAGGTTTACCGGTAGCCATTCTTGAAGCAATGGCAAAAGGCATACCAACTGTGGCAACCAGAGTGCGGGGTATAACTGACTTGGTTGAACACGAGAAGAATGGCCTGCTGGTTCCGCTGGCGGATCCGCCAGCCCTGGCAGCAGCCATCCGGCTACTGCTGGATGATAGTGCCCTTCGTGCCCGGCTTGGACATCAAGCCCGTTCCCAATTTTTGGCGCACTATCTCATCGACCATGTTGCCGAACTCTACGGCAATCTATACCACTTAATGCTCGACAACTGGAATTTGAACCATCAGCCACACAATGCCTGATAAGCGCTGCCCCAGGAGTTAATATGTTCCGCAGAACGATCAAGCAGTTGAAGCGAATCGATGATGCCTACATCATTGCGCGGGAGGCCGGTTTCAGCCGCCGGGAGGCGGTAAAAATCGCCAGTCATCGGTCGAGCCGTGACGCATTCATCAAGCTGACCCATGTTCCGGGAGAGATCGGGGGAGTCATTGTCGACGTCGGGGCGAATCGCGGCCAGTTGATCGAGATCGCCATGCAGCGCTTTCGCCCGCAGAAGATCGTTGGCATCGAGCCGCTCCCCGGTGCCTTTGCCGAATTGCAGAAAAAGTGGGGGGAAAATCCGGCGGTCAGGCTTTTTCAGTGTGCTGCTGGGGCAACAAACAAACCCGTCGAATTACAGGTCAGCCACCACGATCAGGCCAGCTCGGTGCTGCCCATACGCACCGATGACGACCTGCTGTTCGACCAGCGCGATGTAAGCCTGTCGCACGTCATTCGGGTCGAGCAGCGCCGACTCGATGACATCCTCAGGGAAGCAGGCATCGGCCAGATCGATCTGCTGGTTCTCGATGTGCAGGGCTACGAGCTTGAAGTCCTGCGGGGCGCTGAGGACAGCCTGCAAAACACCGAAACGATCATGCTGGAAGTCAGCTTTTACCCGCAGTATGAAACACAATCGTTATTCTGGAACGTTCATAATTATTTGCACGAAAAGGGCTTTGTGCTACGCTGGTTAGGAGACTATCAGACGACTTCCGATGGGGTGATTCTTCAAGCTGACGCAGTGTACGTTAACCGGGATCGTTGACCATTTTGGACTGGTTGCCAGAAATCGCCCGTAACGCCTGAATCGTAGAGCCAGTCAAAGTGAAGCCAGGGTAGGGATAAAGCAGCGTGCGGGAACAAGCCAGAACCACAGTCCAAGAGATTCCTGATTCGAAACTTCTGCTGGTTGCCAGGCGCTGGACGAAACGCGGCAAGAACACCGACTTTGAGCACTTTTTTGATTTCTTCCCGAATGCGATCAGGGTCACAACCGGCGACGAGCTTCAATCGCCGTACCGTGTGTTGAAGGCGATCTCGAAGCAGGCCAGGCAGGACGGCTACACCAGCTACAGCGTCGGGATGGAAGCAGCGGCGATGGGGCGGATGCTGCGCCATCGCCCCCGGCTGGTGCATTTCTGGTACGCCGATCACGAATATCACTATGCGTGGATGGCGGCGCGGGCGGTCGGGGCGAAGATCGTTGGCACCTTTTTCTTCTCGGTTGAAGAGTTCGAAGACCGGATGCCTCACAAGCGGCACCTGAAGCACCTCGATCTGGTGATCGCCTCAGGGCGGTTCCAGATGGAATATCTGAAGCAATACGTCGATGAGCGCAGGCTGGTTTACCTGCCGCTGGGCGTGGACTGCTCGTTCTTCAAGCCGCCGGGCGATCCATCCCTGCGCTGGGAGAACGGCCCTCGGCTGCTTCAGGTGGGCGTGAACCGCCGCGATTTCGACACGCTGCACAAAGTGATCGGGCAGCTTCATGTCCATTATCCGAATCTGCGTTTGGAGATGGTCGGCTGCCGCGATGTGCAAGATCAGTTCGAAGGGGACTCGTTCGTCGTTTTTCACCCGTTTCTGAGCGACGAGGAGCTTTTACAGGTCTACCAGCGGGCGACGGTGATGCTCCTGCCCCTGCTCGAAGGTGGATCGAGCAACGCGCTCAACGAGGCGATGGCCGCCGGGCTGCCGGTCGTCGCCACACGGATGCCAAACCTGGAAGACTACGTTTCGAAAGAGGGCGTGAGACTCTGCCCGCCGGGTGATGCCAGGGCGATGGCTCAGGCCTGCCGCGAGTTGATCGACAATCGTGCTGCCTGGGAGAAGGCTTCCGCCGCCGCCGTGCAGCACGTTTCTCAATACGATTGGCCGAATATCAAGCAGCAACTTCTAAAATACTACGAAGAACGACTGGGGCTGCGAGTCGTCAATTCCTAACAGGGGGAGGACGTGCCACTGCGTTTATCAGGGCAGAAATCGCCAACGATATTCTATATCACCCCCGACTACGATAAACCCAGCTGGGGGATCGGGATATTGTACCATCACGTCGACATGCTGCGGGCGGAGGGCTTCGATGCGGTGATCGTCCACAACAAGGCCCCGTTTCGCCTCGACTGGCTGGACCTAGATGTCCCGATTCGCTATCTCGATCAGGGAATCCATCCCCGGCGGCGTGATATACTCGTCGTGCCGGAGATCACCGCCGGGCGGGGTGGGCTGTTGAAGCTTCGCTGCCGCCGCTTCGTATTCGTTCAGAACAGCTACCTGATGCTGACCAAACTGGATACATTCTCGCGCTACGACACACTGGGATACGAACGGGCAATGACGATCATGCCGCATATCCAGCAGATCATCAAAGTGCAGTATGGTCTCCCGGCGGCGATCATACCCCCGTTCGTCGCGCCGTATTTCTTCATCGCACCGGAGAACCTGCATCACGACTTCCGCCGCAGGCAGATCGTAATCTACCCGAAGCCGGGAAGCCAGGATGATTATGATATTCTGAGCAAAGTGCTGAAGCATCACCTGGAATCGGTGCCGGGCTGGGAACTGGTCGAGTTGAGCGGATACAGCCACCGGGAAACGGCGGCACTGCTGCAAGAATCGATGTTCTTCGTCAGCCTGAACACCCGCGAAGCATTCAATACCAGCGTCCCCGAAGCGATGGCCGCCGGGTGCATCCCGGTCTGCTATGAGGCATTCGGCGGTCAGGACAACCTGCGCGATGGCGAAAACGCCTATGTTTTCCCCAACAATTACATCTACCCGCTGATCGAAAAGCTGCTCGACCTGATCGATCACTATGATTCTATCCAGGACGAACTCGCCAGGATGAGAGAGAATGCCTTCGAAACCGCCTCCCACTATACATGGGACAACACGCGGGAGGCGCTGCTTGCTTTCTTCAAGGCAGAGATCAGATGAGCCACCCCGATCTCAGTATTGTAATCGCTGCCTGGAACCGGGTAGAATTGACCCGTCAGTGCCTCGAATCGCTGCGCGGCTGCCGCCTGGCGCTCGAAATCATTCTGATCGACAATGGGAGCATCGACGGCACGACAGAAATGGTCGAGCGAGAGTTCCCCGATGTCAGGATCATCCGCAACCGGCGAAACCGGGGCGTGACAATCGCCTGGCGGCAGGGTCTTGAAGCCGCGTCCGCGCCGTTGGTCTGCATATCGAACAACGATCTTGTCTATGAGCCGGGCTGCCTTGAGCGGTTGGTCGAGCCGCTGTGTGAAACAGACTGGATCGGCATAACTTCACCCGAAACTGTCATGCCGGAAGACGAGGTCATCCCGTTTTTTATGGAGGCCGCCCGGATTCCACCTGAGCCACAGTCACAGGGGTTCCGAATCGGGTTCACCGGCTGGTGCTTCGTCTTCCGCAAAGCTGATTACCCCGAAAACTTCGACCGGCGCTTCAAGCTCTGGTATCAGGATAAAGATTTCCTTTACACTCTGCTGTTCAATCGGCGGGGGATTCCGCCTTTTCGCTGGACGGTGCCGGGCAAGGTTCCGGTCGTGGTGCCGGGGGCGCGGATCGAACACGTTTACCACGCCAGCCACGATCAGCTAAAACCGGCCTGGATCACCCGACGCACGCACAAGGATCGGGCACGGTTCAATAAAAAATGGCGCGGGTACAGAGGCAACCGTTATGTGAACGATATTGGGTGGAGCGATACGGTTTTCGATGAGAAGAGCAGCTACCAGATCGTGACCCGGAACGACACATCACCACCGTCCGATCTCCCGCTGGTGAGTATAATCATCCCCTGCTACAACCGATCTGACCTACTGGCCGACACTCTCGAATCGGTTACCCGGCAAACGTACCCGGCCTACGAGATCGTCCTCGTCGATGATGGCTCTCAGGAAGACCTGCGACCGGTTGTCGAACGCACGCTGCACGATTATCCCAATCGCTGGACACTGGCCCGTCTTGCTCGGAACTCCGGGCCAGGAATCGCGCGGCGGGTTGGGTTAGAACTGGCGCAGGGGGACTACCTTCAATACCTCGATTCCGATGATCTCCTGCATCCCCATAAACTAGCTGAACAGGTAGCCGTTCTAGATCTATATCCCGAACTGGTTATGACCTACGCCCAGACAAACGCCATAGATGCGGCTGGCAATGTCCAGGAGACTTTAGGGCGAACGGATCAGGAATTTACCCGCATCCTTCCTCACATTATGCAGCGCATGATCTGGACGACCTCAAGCTGCCTGTGGCGGCGATCCCGGACAGACGCCCAATCGAACTGGCAGCCCCTTTATGGCCCTGAAGACACCCTCCACGATTTTCTGATTGGCCTATGTGACCAACCCATTGCCAGGACCCCCTCCGACATCCCCTTGATCACCCGACGCCTTCACCTTGAAAACATATCCCATAATCTGGCAGAGGATGCTGCCTATCAGCAGGAAATCCTCAAATCCTACGACCTGATGTGGGCCGCCCTCGAACAATCGGAGCGATGCACGGATTTCCGGCGGCAGATGGCGCGCCTGTACGCCAACAAAATCATGACTTTTCTTATTCTGCGGCGGTATTGGGAGGCGCGGCACTGCATCGATCGGACGCGAGAGATCGACAGGTGGAAACTGCCGCTCGATGCACGGATCGCGGTAGCGATCAACCGTGCATCCGGGACACAGGTCGGGTTCGCGCTGCTGCGCCGCTGGCGCTGGCTGGTCAAAATCGCCCGGCGGCGCATCGCAAGGTCAGGTTAGGCGATATGTGTGGCATCTGTGGTTATTTTTCGCCTGACCGGTCGGCGGGCCGGGAGGAATCTGTACAATCGGTGCGAAAGATGACCGCGCTGATGGTGCGGCGCGGCCCGGACGACGAGGGTTGCTGGGCCGACCCGGAAGGCCGCCTGCAATTGGGGTTCAGGCGGCTGTCGATCCTCGACCTGACGACTGCCGGGAATCAGCCGATGATCTCTGTCGATGGCCGCTCGGTGCTGGTTTTCAATGGCGAACTCTACAATTTCCCCGATCTGCGCTGCGAACTCGAATCACACGGTTTGAATTTTCGATCCCGAACCGACAGCGAAGTCGTTCTGGAGGCAATAAATCGTTGGGGTGTAGAGGCGCTGGATCGCTTCAACGGGATGTTTGCTCTTGCCTGCTATGATCGCCAATCGCGGCGGCTGCTCCTTGCTCGCGACCACGCGGGGATCAAACCGCTTTATTATGCGCTCCACCCCCGCACGAAAAGCGCCACCTTTGCATCACAGTTCAACTGCCTGATGCAAACGCCTTGGGGAAAACCGGGGTCGCTGCGCGAAGATGTGCTGCGGCTCTACCTGGAACTTCATCACATTCCGCCGCCCTACGGCCTGTTCGAGAACACCTACCAGCTTGAGCCGGGCCATTACCTGCTGATCGAGTCGGACGGTTCGATCCAAAAGCAGGCGTGGTATACGCTGCCGCGCGATCCAGAGCCGACTGTCGACGCGGAAGAGGCCCCGGAAGCGCTTCAAGCGGCGCTCTCGAATGCTGTGCGCCGCCACCGAATCGCCGACGTGCCGCTGGGGGTTTTCCTCTCCGGGGGGATCGATTCGCCGCTGGTCACAGCCATCGCCCGCCAGCAAACCGACCCATCGCTGAAAGCGTTTACCATCGGCAGCCCCGGCTGGTGGCAGGACGAAGTCGAGGCGGCGTCGACCTATGCCAGCTATCTGGACGTCGATCACCGCGTTCACAATACCGGCGGGCTGGATGCGGCGGCAATGCTTTCGACGGTCGCCAAGGCACAGACCGAGCCTTTTGCCGATTTTTCGATCTTCCCGACCCTGCTGATCAGCGAGGTGTCACGACCTGAGATCACCGTCGCCTTGAGCGGTGACGGCGGCGACGAGCTTTTCTGGGGATACGAGAGGCCGGTATCGCTGCTCAAGAACGGCAGTGATTTTCGCTGGCCCTTGCCGGTGCGGATCGCACTCTATGGGGCGGGTAAATACGGTATTGGCCCGCGCCGCTCTGATGTAATCGTGTTTCGATCCCCAGGCCACTATTATTACGATGTCAACAGCCGGTTGAAGACCCGCACCCTGAAACGCCTCGCCCCAGCACTGGATTCCCTTCCCGGAGACTTCGATTTGTATGACTTTGACGGCTATCAGGGCGAACGCCATCTGGCGAACTATTCACGCCGGGTCGAATTCTACGGACAGCTCCAACGCGGGCTGAAAAAGGTCGATATGGCGTCGATGCACCACAGCCTGGAAGTCCGCGTGCCGCTGCTCGACCGGAAGGTGATCGCGGTCAGTGTGGGCGTCGATCCGCTGGACGCGATGCGCGGGGGAGTCCGCAAGGCACTGCTGCGAAACCTCCTCGCCCGCTATGTTCCAGCAGAATCGATTCCGCAGCCCAAGCGCGGCTTCGCCGTGCCGCTCGGCGAGTGGCTGCGCGGCGATCTTCGCCCGTTCGTCGATGAGATGCTGCTGGGAGGCGATCTCTACCCGGCAGGGCTGTGGGATCAGAAAGCCATTTCCACGTATTGGGCGGAGCACCTGGATGGCACCCACAATCACAAGTGGGGCCTGTGGACGCTGATCGCCTTACAGTTGTGGCACAGGACACATGACGTATGACAAAGCCGGTCAATATCCTATTCACCATCCCCAATTTCGTCACCGCCGGGTCGGGTAGGGCACTGCTCAACATCGTCGAGAGGCTGGATCGGGACAGGTTCGCACCGACCATCTGCGTATTGAAGTCCGGTGGAAAGTTAGAAGACGAGATCAGGGCACAGGGAATCTCCCTGCTGGAATTCCCTTTCACCGTCCCGGCCAGGCCGTTACATCAGCTGCCGGGCCTGATCCGGCAGGCGGCAAAGGCGTTCCGGCCCTACGGATTCGAACTGTGGCACTCTTACCATTATCTCGATGACTACACCGAACCGCTGATCGCCCGCGCCGCCGGAGCCAGAGCCTGGATTTACACCAAGAAGAACATGAGCTGGGGCGGGCGTGCCTGGCAGGTGCGATCCGCGCTGGCAAAACGCATCGTGGTACAGAACGAAACGATGATCGGACAGTTCTTTACCGGGGGCAACCGGCAAAAAACGCGCCTGATCCCACGTGGGGTGGATGGGGCAAAATTTCACCCGGATGTACCACCCCGGCTGCAAATTCGTGATCGATTGAGAATTGGAGCCGATGTCCTACTGATCGGCTGTGTGGCTAATCTCACCCCTAATAAAGAGCAGTCGACTCTGATCCGGACACTGGTGAACGTTCCGAACGCTCACTTGCTGCTGGCCGGGCCGGTTGTTGATGAGGGCTATGCTGCACATCTCCATCACCTGTGCAGCGATCTAAACCTGGCCGACCGGATGCATTTCCTAGGGCCGGTCGAAGACATCCCTGCGCTGCATGCCGAACTCGACCTGTTTGTATTGCCCTCACTCAACGAAGGTTGCCCGGTTGCCCTGCTCGAAGCGATGGCCTCCGGCGTGGCCTGCATCGCCACCCGGATACCAGGTTCGCAGGACATCATCGAGCATAAAAAGAGCGGACTGCTCGTTCCCCCTGGAGACGTGAAGCAGCTAGCAGGGGCGATCAACGCCCTGATCTCCGCGCCAGGCGATCGGGCCAGGCTGGGCGCGGCAGGTCATGCCCGCTTTCGCAAGCACTACACAATCGAGCAGGAAGTCGCCCTCCACGAGGAACTTTATCTCGAACTGCTTGGCTGATTCAGCGATCCCCTACAATCGAAGAAAGGAAGGCGTGGTACGTCTGTGCCCGCTTTGCCCAGGTCTGCTCATCGATGGCCCGCTCCCGCGCCGCGCGGCCCATCGAAAGGCGCTTTTCCCGATCCAACAGCAGTGACAGGATCGCCTCTGCCGCCGCTTCTGGATCGTCCTGTGGAACGGCCACCCCGGTCTCTCTGTCGACAATCGCCTCGACCAGCCCGCTTCCGAGAGTCACCACCGAGGGCTTGCCGCACAGCGCCGCCTCGACGACTGCGATCCCATAGCCCTCGATGTCCCCCGTCGACGTCGCCCGGCTGGTCAGTACGAACACATCGCAGCGGTTGTAGAGATCGACCAGGTCGGTGCTATCGACCCTTCCCAGCGCATGGACGTGATCGGCAACACCTAGCTGCTCCGCCAGATCGAGCAGCGCCCCGGCCTCGGTCGGAAGCCCGGCAACCGTGTACTGCGCATCGGGCACCTGACGGAGGATCGCGGGCAGCGCCCGGACGACCACGTCCTGCCCCTTACGCGGCGACACGTGCCCGACGGTCAGCAGGTTGGGTGCTTCGATCCTATCAGTGGGGCAGGGCTTGAACAGGTCGGGATCGGCCCCGTTGGGGATCACCTTACACCACGCCGGTCGAATACCCGCGTCGAACATCTGCCGCCGGGTGAACTCGCTGACCGCGATCACGCCATCCGCCCGATTGATCGCCCATCGTGAAAGGATTCGTGCAAGACTTCCCGGCGAGCCGAGTTCAGAGCCGTGTACGATCACCGCCAGCCGTCGTTTGCGGATGCGCGTCAGCAGGGCGGCCAGCCAGACCGTTCGCTGACCGCTCGCCAGCACAATGTCGGGACGCCAGCGGCGGCTTTCTCGGATGATCAGCCTGATGCGCTGCAAGAACCGTTCGACCGACCCCGGATGGGCGTCGATCCGCAGCAGTCGATGCGGCAGTTCCGCATTGAACCCAGCGATGTCCTCCCCGGTGGCGTAATCCTGCGGGGCGATCATGTGAACGTTCCAGCCCAGCGCGGCAAGCTGCCGGGCGATCTGATCGGCCTGGGTGCCGATCCCGCCGGGGCCGGGTGGAAACTCGCTGGCGGCGAACAACAATCGCATCACTACTCCTCAAGACGTGGAATCTGCGGATAGTCCCGCAGCATCAGTCGGGCCTTCCGGTGCCGCAGGTGGATTCGCCACAGCGTATCGGGCAGCAGGCACAGGCTGATCAACGCTTTGAGCAGCTTCCGCCCCCATCCGCCCCGGATGCTGAACGTGCCGAAAATTCGCAGCCAGAGCATCTCACGCACCTGCCGAGGCATGAAGTAGCGATAGGCGAGGTATATCTCGGTGACGGCGGGCAGGTGGCGAGCGGTGAGGCTGTTCCGGCTGCTCCCATAGGTGATCGCCCTCGCTTTGTGGGTTCGCAGCCCACCGCGTGGTGCGTGGTGGTGCAGCACCGAAATCTCCGGGTTGTAAACCATCAACTGGCCGGAGAGGTAAATCCGCATCCCGATGTCGCCATCGGCCCGTGCCCCGCGCTCGTAGGCCAGGTCGAACAACCCGGAGCCGCGCAGCACCTCGCGCCGGATCAGTGCGTTGTTGGTCGGGAAGATGTCGCTGGCGCGAATGTAGGTAAAATCCTCCGGCAGTGGCCCCGCGCTGACCTCGTGAGCGGTTCCACACGAGACGGGCGTATCGAATCGCCGCATATTTTCGAGGTGACCTTCGATCAGGTCGAGCGGCACCTCGTCGTCATCATCGATGAACAGAATATAGTCGCCGCTGGCAGACTGTAACCCGGCATTTCGTGACGAACACTGCCCAGCCTGCTCCAGGGTCAGCAGACGTAGGGGCAGATCGGCGAAGTCGGCTTCGAGCGTCATATCCCGTCGATCTTTGGGCGTCTGATCGATGACGATGATCTCCTGCGGCTGGATCGTCTGCCCGCGCAGTTGATCGAGCAGCGTGCGCAGATACGGGTAGCGGTCGATGGTCGGGATGATAATCGATACGCGGGGAGGCTGATCTCCGGTAGTGATTATCTCGCGGGCCGGATCGACATAGGGCGGGGGATCGGCGGAGCGTACGGATCGGCAGACTTCGCGCCACGCGCCGACCGCGTCGAATGGGTTCACGGTTCCGCTCAGGATAGCCCGCATCAGCGCCCAGCGGCTCCACATTCGTCTGGCGCGATAATAGATAAACCACAATTGTTCCTCAATTGGCAGCGACATCGGTTCTTCAACAGGCGGCCAATCGATCAACCAGGGGATATGGCGAACCAGTACACCGCGCCGGATGTAGCGATGCCCCATCTCCAGCGCTGCGCCTTCGAGTGTCTCGAATCCCACCCGCAGAAAGCCCATCTGCCGGACGACCTCGACCGGGAGCAGGCAGGCCCGCAGCGACAGCCGCCATGAAGTTGCCTCGATCAACGGATCGGGATCACGGTTGAGCATCCAGGTCGGCGAGACGAAATCGAACAGCGCCGGTTTTCTGTCCATGCCGAGCAGCAGCCCGGCGTGCCACACATCGCCCGGCAGCGACAGCACCTTTTCAATAGTGCCCGGATCAGGATTACCCAGCGCACTATCCCAGAACAGCCACGCCGACGCCGCCGTCGATTCAAGCGCCCCGACCATGAAATTACACAGGCCGTCCGGTTCCGACGAAACGCGGCGAACCTCTCCCAGCGGCCAGGGCGGGGGAGCCGACTCCCCCATCCAGATGAGGTCAACCTGTCGATCCATCACTCATTCTCCCCCAATGCCGTCAACTCACGATACAACGCACCAAACTTTTCCACCTGCCGGTTGATATCGAACAGAGTCACCGCCCGCTCGCGCCCGGCGCGGCCCATTTCCCGGCACAGCGCCGGGTTTTCGGCCAGATAGCGCAGCTTCTCGGCGGCTGCTGCTGGATCACGCCGGGGGACGACATAGCCGGTCACCTCATTGGCTACGTTTTCGGGCAGCCCACCCGCATCGCTGACCACCACCGGGAGTTCGACCGCCTGCGCTTCGATCACCGCGTTGCAGAACCCCTCCTCCACCGAAATATGGAGCATCGCATCGGCGGCCTGCAAATAGCCCGGAACCGATTCACGGGGTACCACACCGACGAACTCGACGATCCCGGCATCAAGCAGCCCCCACTGCCGCGCTGCGAAAACCGCTGCTTCCCGGTAATCGCCATCGCCGACAATCGTATAATGTACCGGAACGCCTGCCCGGTGAAGCATCCCCACCGCGTCGATGGCAAATTCAAAACCGTTCTTCCACGCGAGCCGCCCTACCGATACGATCCTGAACACATCGCCAGCCTGCCGGGGTGGGCGTTCGATAGGGTTAAACAATTCGAGGTCAATGGCCGGTTCAACGAGCCAGGTAGGAATCGATCCGGGCAGGCCGAGCCGCCGGGCGTTCTCGTGAAGATAATTCGAGATGAAGTGGTAGCCGTCGGCATGGCGATAAAGCACCTGCGGCGCATCGGGAAATTGATCGAGGACGCTCGTTTTCTGGAAGCTTCCACGCGAACTGAGCAGCAGTTTGCACTTCAAATACGCCTTGAGATCGACGAATGTCAGCGCCTGCGTATCGAACTCGATGTGCAGCACGTCGAGTTTTTGCCCCACGAAGTGCAGCCGGGTATAGATGCCCTTGAGAAAGCCAGGTGTGTTTTCCCTACGGTGCTGCCAGTTGTGGCGAACGAAGCGTAAAAAATCGGTGGGGTGGGTGAGCGCCGTTCTCAACAGCCGCAGCGTGCCGACCGTCAGCACCTTAGACAGCGGGCGGAAGGGTGGTGCGATATGAACCCGGCGGCGAACGTTGGGGCGATCTCGCAGGATGTCGAATTTGTTCCAATCGTCACTGGACGCGTTGGCAAATATCTGCACATCGAACCCGGCATCGATCAGACCGACGATTTTGGTCACAATGAAGGTCTCCGAAGGCACCGGGAAACGCATCACGACCACGCCGATCTTCAGCGGCTCGTTCATTGATTGGCCTCCACCGCCTGCCGGTAGATAAGCTCGAACTGCTCGACCTGTCGATCCAGTGTGAACGCATCGAGGCAGCGCTGCCGGGCCGATCTTCCCATTCGCTCGCGCAGGGCCGGATCGATCAGCAGCCGCTCGATCCGGTCGGCCAGCGCCGGAATGTCACGCACCGGCACGACATACCCGTCAACGCCGTCGCGGATCGCTTCGGCCATACCACCCGCGGCGGTCGTCACCACCAGCAGACCCGCCGCCATTGCTTCCAGCGCGGCGTTGGCGATCCCTTCCTCGTAGCTGGAAAGGACGAACAGGTCGGCGCGGCGAAGCCTGTCGAGCACCTCCGATGGGGCGATCCGCCCCACCAGTTGAACCTCGGAAGCCAGATCGAGATCGTCTATCGAGAAGCGTAGCTCGGCAAACAGCGCCCCCCCGCCGACGATCTCCGCCTGAAATGCCACCCCGGATCGCTTCAAGCGAGCGAGCGCCGCCAGCAGATAATCATAGCCTTTCTTCCATTCCAGCCGCCCCACGCTGATGATCTTCGGGATGGCTGCCCCGTAATTGTCTTTCGGCGTGATGGCCTCCGCCGCCACCGCCGGGCGGTTGACGAACACCCGATCTGTGCGCCCAACCAGGCGATTGACCTCCCCGGCCAGTTCATCCGCAACACAGTGAACGGCGGTCGCCCACCGCAGTGCATCGATGCGGGCGGCTTTCTTTTCGGGCGGGCGCTGTTCGAGCATATGGAGATCGGCTCCCCGGCAACTGACGACCGTCGGCACGCCGATCAGATCGCCCAGCTTCGGGTAGAGCGTCGCCGTGACCAGGAACTCGAACTGGATGACGTCGGGACTCGGGAAGGATAGAAACGGCAGGTAGCGCACGAACTCCCGCCACGAAGCGCAGCCCCGGAACAATCGCCACGCTCTGACCGGCGAACGGGGCACATATCGCAGCAATCCAGACAGTAGCCGCAGCAAGCGGCGGGGATCGGACAGCCCCGATTCGGGCAGCAGGTAGCGAACACTCAGGCCGGGCGGCAGAGGCAGCGCATCTCGAAAGCGGCTCCAATCACCCCGGTTGCGGGCAGCGACGGTCACCCGGTGGCCGCGTTCGGCAAGCGCAAGCGCCATCCGGAAGATGAACGTCGGGCGGGGAAAGGGGCCGGTGATCAGCAGGATGTGCATCTTATTGAGAACGCTCCCTGATCAGGCAATAGTGACGATCTTCCCACAGCGCAAGACTGAGTAAAACCCACAGGCCCCAGCCATAATCCGCTCCCCCCGACAGGTGACGGTCGTAAAACGCCCGCAGCCCCTTCTGATCGAGCGGCAACCCGGCCAGATCGAATCGACTGAGCAGCACCTCCTCGACGACCGGGCGCAGCGCCCCGCGCATCCAGTGATCCATCGGCACGGCAAACCCGCGCTTCTTCGTCGATTGGTGTTTGACGTGCCGTGAGAGGCTTTCCCGCAGCGGTATCTTCCCGATCCCGCGCTCGATGTCCAGACAGGTGCGCCAGTCGATCTTTGCCGCCGTATCGATCACCTCCCGGTCGAGCAGCGGAACGCGCACTTCGAGCGAATGGTACATGCTGGCCCGGTCGACTTTCAGGAGGACGCGGGTCAGGTGCCCGGCAAATTCGTTGTAGCGCAGCCAGAGGGCGGTCTGATCGACTTCCCAACCGTCGTAATCGAACAGCGGAAAATCGCCCGGCCATTCGGGAAGGCGGGGAAACATCTGTCTGAGGTTTGCCTCGGAGAGATAGCTGTGCTTGGCCCGGTACCACGCCCCGATGGTCGGCCAGCGCAGGTTGGCGTAGCCATCGCCGAGATGCAGGTATTTGCTGGCCGCCCGGCGCGTGCTTCGCCACCAGTACGACTGTCGGAAATCGGCGGCTTTCTCGATCACCGAGCCGAAGCGCCCCGGATAGCCCCAGAACAACTCGTCGCCGCCGTCGCCGGAGAGCATCACCTTGACCTCGCGGCTGGCAAGGCGGCAAACGAGCATCGTCGGGAAGATCGAGTAGTCGGCGAAGGGTTCACCACAGGCGGCGATCACGTCGCCGAGCAGGTCGAAAGCCTGGGCCGGGGAAAATCGCTCCAGGACGTGGTCGAGGCCAAGCTCGTGGGCATAGGCAGCGGCATCTTCCGATTCGTCGGTGGCCGGGTCGTCGGTGCCGATGGTGAACGCCCGCATCGGCCCGTCGCTGGTGGCTGCCACCATCTTGGCTGCCACCAGCGGCGAGTCGATCCCCCCGGAGAGGAAAGCCGCCACCGGCACATCGCTGATCAACTGGCGGCGCACGGCGTTGGTTACCGCTGCATCAACCGCTTCGACGGCCTCCACACCGCGCAGCCGGGGTTCTGCATTCGCAGGAAAATCGAAGTAGCGCCCGGTGGTGGTCGGCCCGCCGGGCGACGTTTTCAGCCAGCAGCCCGGTTCGAGCATGTGAGCCTCGTCGAGCAGCGTATACGGCGCGGGGATATAGCCCATCCGCAGGTACAACCCCAGCGCCGCTTCAGAGACCCGGCAGGATCGTCCCCAGGGGTGGGCGAGAAGCTGATCGAACTGCGAGGCGAAGATCAGCCCATTGTCGCTATGGAGATAGTAGAGCGGCTTGATCCCGGCATGGTCGCGGGCCAGCAGCAGCCGCTTTTCGACCGTATCGTAGAAAGCCAAGGCGAACATCCCGTTGAAGCGATCCAGCGCCTCGACGCCCCAGGTGATCAGCGTGTAAAGGACGACTTCGGCATCGCCAGTCGACCGGAAAGAATAACCCTTCGTTTCCAGTTCGCGGCGAAGGCTCTGAAAGTTGTAGACTTCCCCGTTGAAGACCAGTGCAAATCGTCCTGACGCATCCAGCATCGGCTGATTGCCGGTCGGGGTCAGGTCAAGGATCGACAGGCGGCGGAACACAAGCGAGCAGTATTCACCATCCGACCATACCCCCGCGTCATCGGGGCCGCGCCGGGCCATCATCTGGCTGATGCGAGGCCAGTCGACGGGTGAGGGAGATGATACATAACGCAGTTCGCCTGCGATTCCACACATACAGGTACCAGTTCCAGCTATTTTTCGTAGGTAAATCGATCTATGCTATCATACACTTGGCCAGGCCATCCTGACCAATCGAAACGATCGTGATCGAGAAAATCTGCGCACACACCCACAATACGCGTCCTTCATACTCACCTTCAACATACGTCGGAGACGATCTGGTGAAACTCAACTGGAAACAAACTGCACTTATTGGCCTGGGGATGGTCTTCATTTCGCTCGTCTGGACACCTTACAACCTGTTTATCCCGCTTTTCTTGCAATCCGGCGACCCGATCTTCGATGCGCTGCACAAGGTATCGATCCCCGGTTTTGGACTTAATGCCAAGTTCACCGGCCTGGTGATGACCCTCGACAACGTCGCCGCTGTGCTGATCGTCCCGTTGATCGGCGTGTGGAGCGACAATACGCATACGCGGCTGGGTAGGCGGCTGCCGTTTCTGCTATTCAGCACCCCGGTGGTCGCCGTCACTTTTTCTCTGATCCCGTTTACAACGCTGATGATCCGCCCGGCATTTCAAGGCAGCATTTCCGGGAACATGGGAGCGTTCGTCCTCTTCATCGCGGCGGTTGGCGTTATGCTCGTCGGGATGCAGTTCTTTCGAGCACCCTCACGGGCATTGCTGCCCGATCTAACGCCTTCACCTTTGCGAAGCAAGGCCAACGGTATCATCAGCTTTATGGGCGGCACTGCCAGCGTCATCGCCTCGTTATGGATCGCCCAATCCTTTGATGTGCAGCCCTGGCTGCCTTTTGTGATCGTCGCTGTTTTGCTGTGCGTCGTCACTTTCGCACTGTACTTCGGCCTGCGCAGGTCGGTTACCGAAACACACGATTTACCGGTTGAGGCCGAACCCAAACAGCCATCGATCCGGGAAATGTTCGCCAACACCTTTGATCTCCCCAAACCTCATCGCAGCAGCCTGATCAAGCTGCTGGTGGCAGTGTTCATCTTTTCAATAGGTTACAATGCTTTCGAGACGTTCTATTCTTCTTATGCCGTCGCCAAACTAGGGGTCACTGCGGGACAGGCAGCGCGGCAGTTCGCCATTGCGCTGATCGCTTTCCTGGTTTTCGCGATCCCGGCAGGGTTTATCGGCGAACGTTTTGGACGACGGCGATCTATTCTGGCCGGGCTTTGTATTTTTACCGTACCGGTGCTGATCGTCGTGCTGGTTCCGGGGCTGGTCATCAACGAAATCATGCTGGCAGCGGGCGGATTGGCCTGGGCGCTGATCGAAGTCAACACCCTGCCAATGATCCTCGACTCGGCACCGGACGACAGTCGATCAGGGTTCTTTGCCGGGCTTTTCTACCTGACCAACCAGGGCGCGGCGATAGTCAGCCCGATTATCACCGGCACGATCATCGACTGGATGGGCCGTGATTATCAGGCTCTATTCATCGTCACATCGACGACGTTTGTCATTGCACTCATTATTATGGTATTTGTAAGAAGAGGCGAAGCACGCCTGACGAAAACGGCACCGGCAAAATAGCTCACTTACCAGGGAAGATGATCTATGACCGATGGATTGACCACGCGAGAAATCCAATCCGAGTTGGAAAATGTGCTGGGTCTGGACGGCAGCACAGATATCATTGCCCATGTCAACCTTGAGGCGCTGGGACCGATTGAGGGCGGTGCGGAAACCGTCATAGCGGCGATTCTGGCGGCCAGTGGAACGGTCGTCATGCCCGCGTTCACCTATCAGACCCAGATCATCCCCCAGGATGGCCCACCGGATAATGCAATCGCCTATGGAACCGGCGACGAAATGAACGCCAGGGCCGAATTCTACCGACCCGACCTTCGAATCCACCCTGATTGCGGCGTTGCCGCCGAAACACTTCGCCAGGATGGTGACACCCTGCGCAGTATCCATCCGATCCTCTCGTTTATTGCACAGGGGCCAAATGCCCGCTCTGTACTTGGCTCTCAGACCCGGCAGAATCCGCTGGGGCCGATTGCCTGGTTGGAAGCACACGACGGGGGTGTCCTGCTGATGGGGGTCGATCAGCGGCACAACTTCTCGCTGCATCTGGCCGAACAGCGCGCCGGGCGAAAATCATTCGTCCGCTGGGCATTGACGATGAACGATATCGAGGAACTGCCAAACATTCCTGGCTGCGCGGAAGGCTTCAATATGATCTGGCAGCATCTTTACCCGTTTACCAGTGTGGCCCAGATCGGGTTGGCCCGCTGTGAGTTGATCCCAATCGAGCCAATGCTGGCATTGGCGGAGCAGATGCTGCGCGAAAATCCCAACTTCATGCTGTGCAATAAACCAAGCTGTTTAAGCTGCCGGGCACGAGAAACCCATTGACACCGGGTCACTCTTCGTTGGAAAAGATATTTTCCGCGTAATTTCTTAACGCATCAATACGCTCCGGCGAGGTTTCTTTCGTCTTTAGATACCGCTCCAACAACTCGGACGGTTCCAACCGCTCCGGACTCTCGACACCCAACCTGCGACGGACGGGGTAATCGACTTCACGCTTGATCCCGGCGACGAACGCGGCGTTTTCCAATACAGCCTGAATATCCCGATCACGGATCAGGGCTTCGTTCTCCGGCGTGGCCGTAATGATCACCCGGACAACAACCTCGTCGACATCATACCGTGCGATGGCTTTAACAACCGCCTGTGTGGGATCGGGTTCGTCACGGACGTCGACCCGGATCGTCAGGAACTGCCGGGCAGGGAGTTCGACGAATTCGTAGGTCGTTTCCTCACGAACAAGGTTGACCCAGCAAAATCCTTTTGGATCGCCCTCCTCGCCAAAGTCGATGCGTTCCACGCTGCCGCTGTACACGACCGGCGGATAGTTCCCTTCGTTTAAATCCTGGTGGTAGTGAATATGCCCCAGGGCGACATAGTCCCATACCGGGTCGGCCAGCGCGCTGGCAAGCACGGCGACATCACGGCCCAGCATCACCCCTCTCTCCGAACCCAGCTTCGAGCCATGCACGGTGAAATGGCCTGCCAGCACCGCCGGAACCGACATATCGACATCGTCGGAAAGATTGCGGATCAGCAGATCGACCTGCTCGCGCAGCATAAAGTCGAGGTCATGCAGGCTGCGCCCACGTGTATTCACCTCACCGAGCAAACGCTGCCGCATCGGGTAAGGCACCGTCGCCACCTGAACCGGGCCGCGCTTCGTTTCGATCCAGTGAAGGCTATCCGAATGACCTACGATGACATTTTCCACTTCGAGCGTCTGGAAGATATCAATGGTCGATGCCTTTTGAGTCATAGCCGGTAAATCGTGATTGCCAACCAGCAGCACGACCGGGCACTGCCGGGCCAGCCGTTTGATCCGGCGGGCAAACTCGCGCTGATAAGTCGGATTGGGCTGGCGGGTCTTGAACGCATCCCCGGAAAATATTGCCAAATCCGCGTCGTTTTCCTCGGCGTAGGCCACAATATCGGAGAGACGCCGCAAAAAGTCCATCACCCTGCTGCTGATCCCGGTTGCGGGGTCGATTTTGCCGTAGTTTTCCATTCCTATATGAACATCCGCAAAGTGAAGCAAACGGATAGGATCGGTCACACCAGCCACCTTTGATAAAAAATGATCGGAGATGCTGTCTGTTGAGCGTCTCCGATCATAACGAAACTAGCAGAATTTATTCAACCAGAACTTATCCGCGAGCGCGTTCCAACAGAGCGACCATCATGACGCCAAGCAGAAGACGATTCTCGGCGACCGGATCGGCGATTTCGGACAGCGACTCAATCGAGAATTTTCCTTCGAAGAAGGCTGCCTGCTTTTTAACGCGCAACACCGGCGTTTCGGAGCCAGCTTGATAGATCGTGTAGCTTGGGTGGAACAGGAAAGCCGACGCGATTCCTACCAGCGGGATAGAACCAATTACAGAATCGAGCACCTTGATCCAGGGATTATCTTCCTTAAGATGATGGGTCATCTGCCCTGAGCCATCCATGATCATGTAGCTGGCTTTCCATACCGATTTCATTCCTTCGCGCTTGATTTTTCCAACAGGCGCCCCCCCCGTATCAGACAGGGTATATTCTGCTGAGATATCCAGAATGCGGTCAGCTTGAATACGGTAAACCTGATTGGATTTAGAAGAGTCGGAATACACGGCGACATCTTCTTTCAGCTTGAATGCTTTCTGGTGGACATAGAAGATTTCCTGCTCGCTGGCATTGCGGATAAAAACCTGCGGGCCAAAAGCCAATACTTTGAATGACATTTGAAGCGGATATTGATATTGCATTTCTATCTCCTACTTAAGAATAAACAATTATGCTATTCAGAATACCGAAGCAGCATTCCTGCTACCACAGTCCGTCTGGTCTGTGCCAGCATTCTCATCCATATTTACAAATATAGCAAGTGAAAAAACCATCCATCGTACCCGATTCTGTGATAAAATGGGGAATATTTCTGGCAAGATGATCCAATCCTCTACCAGCAACTGTCGGGAAATGTATCATGATACGCGAAACAGACAAAGAACTATATGCTCAGTGCCTGCGGAGTATCAAACAGGGCATATCTTTCAATCAATATCCCCTGCCAGAAACCCCGGTCGAAGAATTTGCAGAACGGATTGCCCGCCAGATTTCCGCGAACCGGGTTAAAGGGCGTGTACATCAAGACAAAGTTTGCGATCCTGTCACCGGCGTCCCTTCGAGCTATATCAACGTTATCATTTCCTATACACTGGAAGTTGGCCCGAAGATCGAACTACTGAAGGCTGGCGATGTAAAAAGCTGGAATGAGATCGAGGTATTGGTCAGACGGCGGGTTAATACAAACCTTCGATGTTATGCATCACTATATGGACACCGCTACGAGCATCTTGCAAAAGAGCTTGTGCAGCATTGTATGGACGTTCTCTGGATCCGCCTGGATGGATACACTTACGACACAGACCTGGAGTCCTGGGTATCCCAGTTTGTGGCGCTTGAGGTTAGCACAGAACGACGTAAGTCAGATTTCAAGTGGAACAGCACTGCCCGTTCACTGGATCAGCCGATTGGGTTTGGGGAAGGGATCAGCACGCTGGGGGAACTCCTGCCGGACAGAAACGCAGTGCATCATTACGAGCAGATAGACCTCTATTTGTCGGTGCAGGCTGCCTCGAAATACCTGAGTCCTGATCAGCATGAGGTTATCTGGCGGACACTGTCGGGACAGACTTCCCAGGATATTGCCGATCACATGGGGAAAAATCGAAACACCATTTATCAGATACGCTATAGGGCTGTAAAAACTTTACGGGAATATATTGACTGAGGAAGTATTCATGGGTAGTTCACCAGTTGACCACAATTTTCAGCACTGGGAAATTCGTGAATTATTGGGACGTTACGCGGAATTGATCAAGGCCGAGGAAGACACGGAATATATGTACCCGGCTATAGCAGAACACCTGTTAAAATGCGATGAATGCCGATCTATCTTAGATGATTTACTTGAACCACATTCTGATATTCCTGTTGATAGCAAAATTACGAGTGAAAACCTCGATTTTCTTCAACCCGCTCATCCCACCACAATCGTCCTGGCAAGAAAGAGCAGCACCTCAATCGCGCGGAAAATCCACATCGCATTTCCGGCGAATATGCTGCCGGGAAGCCCTTTTGCTCCTCAAGTAACAATGCGAGGATTCACCCCCATCCAACCGGGTGGGCGGCTCATTCTCTTCACCAGTATTCCTTTCGACAACCAGCAGGAACTCACAGTTATGCTCACACTGCACGATTCCGAGGAGGCAGAAAGCTACACAGTGGTCGGCGAATTATCTGGTGAACCCCTGCCGATCATCACCGAAGCACTATTGCATGTAGGCCAGCAGACATACTCCGCAACAATCGATCGCGGGCAGTTGCAATTTGCGAATGTCAGATACGACGACAGCGTAAGCCAGGTCAGCCTGACAATTGACACGACCCTCCCGAATCCACACCATCATTAGTAATTGTCACTGACCACCGCAGCGATGATCAAGCCCCTCGAACGGATCAACCAGCGCCTGACGGATATCGATCACAAGTTAATAACCGAACAACAACTTACCAATGCCTTCGGCGAGGGCTATCGACAGGTCAGGGCAGATGCCGATACCTTCATCAAATACAGCCACGAATTGGCCCGGCAGAACCCGGTGCTTGGTTCTCAAAGTGCCCTGGGAGCTTTTGAGTATCTATCGCAATCCGATGATATAGAGAGAATCGGGCTGGCTTCAGCTGCATTGGGCATGAGTCTGCACTGGTGGGGGCACGATTGGAAAGCACTGAATTATCTTGACGCGGCTCATTCAACACTAACCGGCACATTCCCCAGGCTTATGGTCGAGTGGCACCAGTGTTTGTGCGAACGCCGTCTAAACGGCTTGCAGGATACCCACCTGCGGTTGAACGATATTGCCGCCCAACTCGAATCGGGTGGATCAACTACTGCTGCCATGCGCTGTCGCCTGGATAATGCTATCGTCAACTTGCAGCAGGATGATCTAAAAAAACGACAGGCCTTTTTGAATTCAGCGAAATCGTTCTTTAAGTCACACAGCTTATGGGGCGATGCGGGAATCGCGTTGATTATCGAAGCCCGGCTGTCTTTTGACCGGGGAGCGCTCGAAGTTGGGTCCCAACAACTTGACGAAGCCGAAGACGATCTATCACGAGCAGACATGCTCGCGATGCTCGGCTTTTGCTGGATGCTCAGGGGTATCTATTTCAACCACCACAGAAAAGTCGATCAGGCTGTCGCCTGGCTGGATAAAGCCATCACGAGAGCCAGGGCACTTAGACATCAGTATTACGAAGCACTCGCCCTGATGGACCTGGCCGCGATTCAATATCATCAGGGTAAAAGTGAAGAAAGCTACCAGACCAACCAGACAATAAAAGCCATTGCCCACACGCTGAAAGTAAGACTGCTGGAAGCCAGCGCCACGCTAACAGAGGCAAACTGGAACTTTAACAAAGGAGAATACGCCGCCGCCCAGGACGGGTATGTCCAGGCACAGGCATGCTACGAACAGGTAGGCCACCAGCCGAGCGTCGGGATTTGCATCATGAACCAGGGCGTTGTTGCCCGCCGATTGGGGCATTTCGGGCAGTCGCTGAGACTGCTCAACCAGTCGCTCGACCTTTTCGAGGAAAACAGTCAGTACGAATTTATCGCCACAACCCACCACAACCTGGGAAAAACCTATGCCGCGTTTGGCTACATCGAACCGGCCATCAAGCATTACCAGTTAAGTATCGAAACCATTGAAGAGACAGGGGCAGCAGCACAGGGCGGAAAGACACTGGTAGAACTCGCGCTGCTCCTGGCAGAACGAGACGATATCGAACAGGCTCACGTCAAACTCGATCAGGTAGAAAGGGAGGCCATGTCAGCCGGGATGCTTTTTGACCTGGCATTATGCGATCAGGCCAGGGGTGACATTCTGCTAAAGGAGCATAAACCGGCCCTGGCGCTGGAAGCATTCCGAAGCAGCCTGGAACAGTGCGAAACCCTTAACCTGTTAGACACTTCCAGGAATTCACGACTGGGTATGTGCGAAGCATTGATCGCTCAACGGCGGTTAGAGGAGGCCCGCGATCAGATCGATCAGATCGATCCGGGAGATCATCCCGCGAGATTGCGCTGGCGCCTCTACCTGCTGGACGCACGCATCGATCGGGAAAAGCTCGATTTCCAGGCCGCGTTATCGGCTTATATCAGCGCGCTCGACGAAATACGCCTCGCCCGCCGCAGCCTGGATTTCGAAGAGTACATCGAGCAGTTTGTACGCGCCCTGGAACCGGTCTATTTTGAGGCGTTCGAACAGGCCATCGAACTGGAAAACTGCCTGGAAGCACTGGTCATTGCCGAACTACATGGCAATCAGCTTCTCGGTATCCGGCTGGGTCACCGGGCAGCAGAAGAACGAGATTTACGAACCCTTCCTGAGCAGCTCACCACCGCCTTGAACGCCAAACTGGGCTATGAATGGACGATACTTCGCTATGCATGGGGCAAAGATCATATTCGCCTGTTTGTCCTCACCCCTGGCGAGTTGACCTGGTACAAAATTCCACTGGATCGGGCTGTTCAGATGGCCCTGCGCCTCTGTTCAAGTCCGGATATATCGTTCCGCCAGTTTGCCTTCCTGGACGATCCACAGCTCCAACCGGGAACATCCGGGCAGGGCAAGTTGACCCGGCAGCAGTTATACAACTGCCTTTTCCCGGAAGCGGTGCGGCAGCGACTTCATCCCGATCACACGTTGATCATCGTTCCAACCCACCAGCTTCATGGACTGCCGTTTCAAGCCCTGATCGACGGTGACAGCCCCCTGATCGAAAAGACACAGGTGCTGTATACACACTCGCTGTCGACGCTGCTTGAGACGATGAAGCGATCCCCTGCCCAGCCGGGCAATGACAGGCAGGGATTGATCCTGGCCCAATCGGAGTTCGCTGCCGAAGATTTCCCGGCGCTTCCCCATGTCGAATATGAAGTTGCCGCGATCAACCGCAAGAATCCAACGATCAGCCGCTATCCCAATGCGAAACTCTCGCGGCAGGACCTTCTCCGGGCAGGGCAAACGGGCAGCTTATCTCAGGCAAAGCTGCTGCATATTGCCACTCACGCTTATTACGACGCGGAAACCGGGGCTTACGCCGGCCTGCTGCTTAGCGAGGACGTTCTCGGCATCGAGGATATTTACAACTGGAAGCTCCAGGCGCAGCTTGTGACCCTGTCAGCCTGCCAGACGGGTATGGGGCGCTGGTATTACGGTGACGAGATCGTGGGGATTACCCAGGCTTTCCTCAGCGCCGGGGCACAATCGGTGATTGCCAGCCTGTGGCAGGTTGCCGACGAACACGCCGCCGACCTAATGGCGGAGCTTTATACCCGGCTGGAAAGTTGCGGCGAACCGGCAAAAGCCCTGGCCGAAGCGCAGCGTCAGGCCAGCCGATCCGGCCTTGAAACCTTCTACTGGGCACCGTTCAGCGTTTTCGGACAGCCCTGATCAATCACCATCAAGGCCGAGGCGGAACCCGATCAGCGGTACATAAGCATGCGGCTCGACCGGTCGGCGCTGCGTGCAGTGAATCTGACGCCGTTGATTATCGTATGCGCCTCCCCGCAAAATACGCGGTCCAGAAGCACCGATATTCTCGCGCTCTTTGTCTGGTTTGTAGGGATAATCACGCGCTAGGCTACTTGTCCACTCCCACACATTTCCACCGAGATCGCAGACACCCTCCGGCGTCTTGTCCTGAGGGAAGATGCCGACAGCGGTTGTCTGCCCGATCCCTGCCTCACGTGTATTGGTGCAGTCGTCGCCACTGGCTCGGTTTCCAAAAGGGAACTTGCGGCGATCAAGACCAGCAGCGGCGCGCTCCCATTCCGCCTCAGTCAGAAGGCGATACGGCTTCCCGGTTTTGTGACGCAGCCAGTTGGCATAGGCAACAGCCTCATACCAGGTCACACCAACCACCGGGCGGTTGTCGATCCCCAGTGCCGCGTCATGGATATAACCGCCTGTCCGCGCTGCCCGCTCGCGCCATTCCTGCGCGGCTTTTGTCCAAAACCTGATGTCGGCATAACCATCATCGGCGAGGAACGCCCGGAACTGTGCATTGGTGATCGGATAACAGGCAATATAAAACGGCTTCAGATTGACCGTGTGGCGTTCGTCGTCGGCACCCATTTCGAAGGGGCCGCCGTCAACCCAGATCATTTGCGGTTCTACCGAGCAAACACCGGAGCGCGAATCCCCCAGCCAGCCCAACACGTCAGCAGCCTGGGCGCGTTCGATTGGCGTGAGGTGTCCACCTTCGACCAGCATCGTTAGCTGTGATAGCAGCCGCGATACCACCTGTGTGCCAACATGCTCATCCTGTTCGGCGATGGTGCGGCCAACGATGGACAGCATCTCTGCTGCCCACCAGATCGACCGCCACCCCGCCGCGTCTTCCGGGGGCTGGGGTTTACACAGCAGGTTGATCGCGTTGAGCGGACGAAATACGTCCTGCTGATTGAACACAAGGTGACCGACGGAGAGGAGCAGCACCTCGCGCCAGACATCCCCCTGATCAGCAAGAGTCGCGACCAGCCGGGAATATTCACGGTCGGCGACCAGATACCGGGCAGCCAGGAATTCCTGAAAACCCCGATGTGGAAACGCAAACATCGGGTCACCGTTGTTATCACGCCCTTTTCCAATCAACAACCCGGCCCGTTTCTCGACATAGTCACAGAATTTCTGCGCTTTTCCCCAGTCCCCATCAAGATACTTTTGCAGCACCTTAAGGACATCACTCTGCGGGATATTGACCGCATTGGTCGAGCCATCCTGTGTATTGTGCGCCCGAAACGCAACTTCACACAGGCCATTGATCAGGCGTTCTTCGCGCGTTTCCAACTCTTCGACAATTCCCTTCACCCATTCGCCCGGCGCAGTTTCTTTCGTTCGCTGCCAATCCCACAACAGCAGTTGGATGCAGTCATTGTAAAGGCGAGCCCGTTCCTTCGGTAGGGTTCCTTTGTAGGTATGAACCACTGACATGACGGTCAGCAGCATCGGGTTCTGGGCGAGGTCGCCGAGGTTTTTGGCCGCATCTTTGAGTTCGGCAGCTCTGACAAAAACGCCTTCCCTGTCAATATAGCCCAAACGCCCCAACGTGTTATACCACCGGTCGATAAACAGGTGACGGCTTCTTTCACTCAGTGGGGCAAGCATGACGACCTGGAAACGTGTGAGTTGCCATGCCGGATCGGTATACGACAGCACCCGGCAGGTCACGATGAAGCGGCTGCGCGAGTACGTTTCGGCAAAATCGGTGACCGCCTCCCGGACGATCTGACGGTGCTTGAGATCGGCGATCTCGTCCAGGCCATCAAACATCACCAGACAGTCGCCCGCGCGGAGCGCCTGCCGCACATCGGCAGCGAAATCGTTCAGGTTATGCGATTCTAACTGTTTTTTGATATGCCCCCAGACCAGATTGGCCGTTCCACGCCGGGTCTTTTTGGGAATATCCTGGACAAATTCCCGGAGTTCCAGGCGGATCGGCAGCAGCGGGCCGTGTGACCAATTCGAGGCCCGGCGGCGACCTTCCTGGGGAACGTCGAGATTTTTCAGATGTCTCTGTTCAGGCCGTACTCTCGCCCCGATCAAACACAGCGTAAGATAGTTGAGGAAACTCGTTTTCCCGGAACCCGGATCGCCGAGAATGATCAGACGCCGCACCCGGTTCACAACTTCCAGCGCAGGGACGGGGACGCGTGCCTGAGGATCGTTGTCGTTCTGGAGTGCCTGCTGGGTGCGCATAATGTCGAGCGGCACGTAGATATCGTTCAGGCTGATGTCCGGGGTAGCCTGATCAGGCATTGCCATTTGCAGATCGAGCTTCCCCAGCGGGACCCTCCCCGCGATTTCTTTCAACCAGAGCAGGTAATCCTGTTCCTGCCCGTCGATTTCTGCCGAACCATTGGCAGAGGGACTGGTATTGCCATAGATTACCTGATCGGCGTGCTTAACCAGCACCTCGGCCTTATTGAAATCCCCCCCGGCAGCCCCGCCGTTGATAGTCACCGATCCCCCTCCGACGTTGGCCCCCGGCATCACGCTTCCCTGAATGGCGTTGCTGTCACCCTCGATAGTCGCCGTACCATTCAAGTCAGTAGCGACATCGCGCAGACTGGCGATGATCTGGTCGATCTCTTTCCTCTGATCGGGATCGACGGTGACTCTCCGGATACCTTCCAGTCGGCGGATCTGTTCAATCAACTGCAAACGACCTGACCCTGCTCTTGCCGGCGAACCAGCGTTGATCCTTGGATGAGAATCCGGCCCTTTAGACAGAGACGCCTTATGCACTACCGGTAAATTCGATATCATTGTCTGATACTCCTATTGCCAGGACACCCACTTACCCATACAATGAGACAAATTCTAAGGAGATTTTAATGGATAACAAACCCGATTCTAACCTTTCTAACCCAAAAGAGAAACTCCAGAATCCTCCGGGTAGTGTTGGCGGAGACCAGAACATCGTCGGCGGTGATGTTGGAGTAGGCGGCAATGTCGGCAGCGGTTCGGTCACCGCCGATTACATCGTTGGCGGCGACTTGACATTTAATGGAAAAATGTCTGGCGAGAAAACCGAGTTCGCCGAGACGATGATCAGATTACGCGATCTGATCATTCAAGCCTACAAAAACGGTGAGCTACCCGAAAAGGTCGCCCGCAAAACACTCGCCAACCTCAAAGAAACTGCCGAACTGGTCACGAAAGAAGAAAAGCCGCCTAAAAGTAAAATCATCCAGAAACTTCAATATGTCGCCGACGTGCTTGACGCCGCCGTCGACATGATCAGTTCACAGGGAAACATTGCCTCGGTACTCGTACGCGCTGCGCCTATCGCCGCGCTATTGATCAAGATAGCGACTCGTATCTTCTGATCGCGCACCCAGTCGCGGCACCGTTGGCCGGGCACGCGCAACAATCCAACCCAGTGCGCGATGAATCTCGTTCTGTTTCCGGCTGTCCTCGTCCCAGGCCGCGCGGAGTGGCAGCCGTGACAGCACATCCGACAGGTCACGCGCCACTTCGAGCAGTTCTTTGCCGGTCAGGGGAGGATCAGGAATGTGGCGCACGATGAATCCGAGTGCAATACCGGCTGCACACCGGACATCGAGTGGCCCGCTACGAAGCGCATTGCGCAGTGTGTCGACCATCGTTGCCGACAGCTCACGAACATTCGCCATACTCCGTAAAGCAGCCGCCCGCACTTCGACATTCTCTGCCTGGTGGGCAGCATCGAGCAGGATGCGCTGGATCGCCGGAGCGTCTTCCAGAGCGTGCCCCAGGATTTCAAGAGCGAGAACCCTCACTTTCGCCGACGATGCTTTCAACTGCCCGGACCCGACATCTTTCATCACTGCCAGGTCCATCACATAATTCACCACTTCCGAACTGAGTGGTGTGTGGGCTTTCAGACAGTTGACGATGTCCTGCCCCAGAGTATCCCCATAAGTCTGTAGAGACTGGATAAGCGAAATAAGCGCCACATCCGGCAGGTTCCGGAGCGAAGCCAGGGCGCGAACGGCCCCCCGCGTAACGGTGTGATCGGGCATAACGACCAGTGAATTCAGGTAGTCGACAATTTCCGGTCCAGGGTCCCGCAAACTGGCGATGGTATCAAGTGTCGCTTCACGCACCGATACCTCGCGGTCACTGAGCAGGATATAGAGCACCTCGCGGAGTTCGGTGTTTGGCTCCGGAATATGCTTGAGCGCCGAGGCAACTGCACCCCGAACCAGAGGAATGGTATCAGTGGCGATGTGTGACAGCATGTGTAATGCCTGGGGATCATCTTTCCCCTTGCGGACAATCGGGTCGATAACCGCCGCACGGATGCTGTCGGAGGGATCGTCCAGACGTTCGATCAGGGCATCGACGATGTCGGACGTATTATTTGTGCAGGCTCCAAGGGCCCTGATTGCAGCCGTGCGCACCCTGCCATCAGGATCATCTGACCAAAGGACCAACTGCGAAACCACCAGTGACGGTAGTTCGATAGGACGTGCAAAGGCGCTGATCGCCATCGACCGGAAGGAAGGATCGCCGTCGGCAATCGTCCGGCAGATGACAGTCAATGCATCATCCGGCAGATTGGAGATACCGGCGAGAGTCTCGACCGCCCGCTGGCAGATCGTCGGCTCCGGGTCATTCAGCAGTTGGAGCAGTTCGTTGATAACCGTTCGCGGCAAAGAGCCGATCTGCTTCAACCGCCGCAAGCTGACGCGCCGCCGGACGGGATCGTCACTGTGCAGGAACTCGATCCACATGTTCAGGGTTTCGGTTGGAACCGGCGGGATATGGGCCAGAGCTTCTTTGCTGCTGGTTGCCACCTTCTCGTCAGTATCGGCGGTGAGCATCAGCAGGTAAACGTACGCCTCTTTGGAAAGCGCCCCCATCCGGCTCAGCGCATTTGCCAGTGCACGGCGAACCAGAAGAGGCTGCTGGTAACCAAGTGCCACAACCGCCTTTTGTGCCTCGTCAAGATGAGAAGGCCAGAAGGTCAGGGAATCCACCGCGAAAGCCTGGGAATACTCGCTTGGGGCCGAGAGATTCTCGAAAACACTCTGGGCAGCAAGCCAGGTAGCTGAAGTCCCTTCGAGATTGATCAAATGGCGGCGGGCCATGTCATAGATGGCACTGAAGCGTCCTAGGCTGTCGCGTTCGCCGTAAATCCACAGTTCGGTCAGCTTCTCGATGACATACTTGACGATATCCGGGCGAATCTCCACGCCGCTGCCAAGCAGCCGCGCAGCGAAGAAAAGATCGCGCTTGAGCAGTGCTTCAAAAGGACTGGAGGCATGGCCGAACTGCCCGGCCTGTTCCCCGTGAGCCATCACCGCTGTTTCGACGAGTTCAGAAGCATCGTCGGGCGAGTTCATAGAAACAAACCCGATTGCCAGCATGATCACCTCGTCCCAGCGTGGATCATGCAAATTCTCGCGGATGCGCTTTGCCGCCCGGCGGTAGCTGGCAACGAGATACCGGGCCGCAAAGTATTCTTGCAGACCCTGATAGATAAAGCCGTACCGCTCCGGGCCAAGTTCGATGAACACACCTGAACGGACACGCAGTATCCCCAGGAAGCTCCCTATTGCCCGGTCGACTTCCATTGGCATCAGGTCGTCGTGCAGCCTGCTCCAGATCCGTCCCAGGATATCGCGCAGTTCCATCTCGGTGAGTATACCGGTCGGGCGCGAGGACTGAAGCCAGTAGGCCAGTTCGCCAAGCAGGGGGATCACTTCGTGTTCCAGAACGGCTGGCTGTTGATCGGGAACCTGCGGTAGACGCCACTCCCGGATCAATGCCTCGGCTACCTGGTGGTAGATTGCCACCCGCTGGGGCGAGATCACCATACCTGGCTTGAAGACGCCTACCAGCATCCTCAGCAGCAGCGGCGTATTTGCCAACCCGGACAGGCGAGGATTGGTCACAATCTGGCGTGAGAGGGCAAGCATATCGGGTTGAGCGCGGCGCAGCGCCCTGTCTCGATCCATCGTTGGCCGCTGCCGGATGTCCAGGGTGAGCTTCCAACGCAGCAAAAAGGCACCGACCTGGCTGCGGTCAAGCGGGCGAATCAGATACCCGACAAATTCGCGCGGGAGTGGAGAGGCCCCATAGCCCTGCAAGCGGCTGGATACAGCAATGCGATTCCCGTTTCCATGCCAGTCTGATGCCGCTTGAGCAATATTGGCGACCAGCGTCCGCCGCTGTTCGTCGGTTGCTGCCTGATCGAGACCATCCAGCAAGATCAGGCATTGGCCCCTTTCCAACAATGTCAGCAGCAGCGATGCTACTTCTTCATGCTGTGACAATTCCGCCGCCGACCGCAGCAGGTAGCTTTCGATCGTCTCTTCATCGTTGCGGTTCTCGATGTAGTCCGCCAGATCGAGGTATATCGGGCAGGGGCGAGGAAGTTTGAAGTCGTCCTGCCCCCACTCGGAAGGTTCTTCCTCCAGCAGCAAGCGAGCATATTCCAGAACAAGATGCCGGAGCAATGTCGTTTTACCGGCCCCACTTTCACCGAGGATCAGCAGTCGATCCTGCTTTGCCAGGACTTCACTTACCAGCTCACCTTCGTGAGCTTCCAGTTCCCGGCAGCCAAGTGGATCGTGGAAGATGTGAAATTCCGGGTCGTCATATCCAGCAACCTGATAGCGAATATAGTGGGCCGGTTGGTCGTAGTCGGAGAGAGCAACCAGACGCAGCGGGATGTAAACATCACTAAAGGGGACGGTGGTATGGACGCTGCGCGTATATCCCCGTGCGTCAACCTGGCCGATCTGTTCGGCGCAGGCATTCAGATAAGCCAACAAGGTGGCGCTGTCAAAGCGCCGGTCGATGGGGATTGGAACTACCGGCTCATGAGGATATACTGGCCGCGCATCTTCGGCAGCCATATCCTCGACCATATTCAGCAGGTCGTCCGAGGTGAAGATATCTTGAAAAGTGGCATTTTCTTCGATGAGACATTGAACGACAATGCTCAGGAATGTCTGCATCGGGAGGATCCACTCGCTCCATGAGCGGGGCAGATAGCGCCCTGTCTCGATGGTAACGATGTTCTGGATTTCTGGATACTGGTCCCAGAGAACATCAGCCGCTTCCTGGGATTGGAAGAGATAGGCCCGCCACAGATTCTCGGCAAATGACAGCCGTTCTAATCCGGCGTATTTGAGCAGTTCGGCAAACAACTCAAGCCATTTCTCGTGGGCTTCGGCATATTTGCTGAATTCATCCTGGGCGCGATCAATCGCCATCCGAAGTGCGTCAGGGTCGACAACATCCTGCAGCCAGTGTTCAAGGATGATATACACAGCTGAATCGGTCGCTTCGCCATAGTCCAGCGAGCGATCAATCAGCATATTAAGCAGGCGGATACCCGCTTCGACAAGAGTCGCAGTGATCAGCGGGAAAACCATTCAGCTTGTTCTTTCACAATCCCACGGGAAACTATTCCCCGCTTACGTTCAATTGTCGTTCAGCATTTGCCCAAAGATATACCAACACCTATTATTGTAGTATAAGAAAGAAATTAACTATAATACAACTCTACCACAACTGTTTTCTAATAAATAATAAGCGATAGGTACCAGTTATCAGGTTTGCTCTGGTGAATATTCTAACACTCTGGCCTTACTTGTTAATCATTCCGGCCTTTTTCCTGGGCCTGCTCCTGGGTTGGTACTTACGTCCAGCTTCTCGTAAACGCCGGGAACTTCCACTTGAGACCCAGATGACCGGCCAACAAACCGGAAACACCGAAAAGCTGCGAAAACTGCGAAATGCCGAAGCTGAAGCCGCTTCTATCGACGAGCGACTGATCTCCATCAACCAAACGATAAACGCCTCCCGCCAGCAACTCGAACAGCTTGACAGAGAACACCAGCGGCTGCTGGTCTCAATCGACGACCGACGAGCCGAGATAGACCAGACACGCAATAAACTACACAGTTTTGAAAAGAACCTTGAATCGCAGCAAAATGAAATGCTCGCCAATATCGACGCCAGTGGAGAAGAATATGAAATGCTCCAACGGCTCGACAGTCGATACTCGTCCCGAATTGCGCACATGGCCCAGAAAATCCAATTACTGGACCGCGATTTGCAAACGCTGCGTCAATCTATAATTGTTAAAGAAGCAGAGATTGAAAAAGCCAGACAGCTTGCCAGACAACGTGATGCCGAACTGAAACGCCTGATCCGGCAGTACCAGCAACGTGAGACCGATCTTGATCGAACGCGCCAGCAATTGTCACAGCGTAACAACGAACTCCGCAGGCTGCTGGACAGCCAGTCTCACGATGAACTTTATGAAGAGCCCCAACCTGGTACAAATATCCCTGCTCGCCGGCGAAAAGATGTCACCCCACAAACCAGGCCACAACTGAGTTCAGGGAAATCCCGATCTTCCAAGTCTTAACAATCTCTCCGACTACCAAGAATCACGACATCGACTAATCCAAATCCTCACCCAGGATTAGACAAAGGTTTCCAAATTGACTAAATCAGGGAAATCGAGGCTTTTCTGGCTGCTGGCTCGCCCCAAGCATCGCAGCAGAGTATTCTCGATCGTTCGGCCACAACAAGACACAGTGTTGAGAATAGGCCACCCAAATCAGCCGTCAATGTCAGCGCACAAACATTTCCTTAACAATTCTATAACAATTCTCAAATATTGTCTATAATGATTTCGATTCGGGCTGAATTTCAGATTCGTGACACTGTTTTTACCTGTACCTGATAGAGAACTTGGTACGTGCTGCTAAGATCGATCTATTGCAACCAGGCGTAAGTTCAGTTACGATTGCCAGGTGCATTTCAGGTAAAGATCGTTCGGGGCACTGATGATGGTGGCTTATGAGCTAGCGCTCCATCGGTAAATAAAGCCCCATCTCAGGAGCACCGTGATTTGAAGATTGTACACCTCGTTGACCACTTTCACCCCTGGATGGGTTATCAAGAGACATACCTGGCAAAGCGTCACATAGAGATGGGGCATGATGTGCTGGTTATCACGGCCAATCGATATGGCCGTAAACCCGGAAGTATTGTGGGGACACGTGAAGCACCAACCGGACTGCACGAAGAGGAAGGGATAAAGGTTCAGCGGCTGCCAGTGGCCTTCGAACTACCAACCTTCTGGGCCTATTCCTGGCTGAAGGGGCTGAGGCAGGCACTTGCCGATTTTTCACCCGATATTGTCCACTGCCATGAGATTCTATCGTTTTCTCATGTGCGGGCAGCGATGATGCGCAGGCAGTTGAATTATCGCATGATTGTCGATAATCACAGTGCGCAGTTCAACGTATTCTATCCAGATGAGTCGCGCCTGAAGAAGATGCTAAAAACGGCGTTTCAGCAGGGAGTGGCCCGTTCATTTGGCCGGATCATGCTGCGGGAAGCGGACGCAGTGGTGGCAATCGGTGAGCCGGAACGCGAGTTTGTGGACTGGCTGTTTGGCCCGTTTGCACCGGAACATGTCTCGATTATCCGGCTGGGGGCAGATCGGCGGCGGTTTTCGTTCAAGGCCGACGCTCGTACAGAAATCCGCCGGGCAAATCACTGGAATGCAGACACTGTAGTGCTGGGACACGCCGGGACAATCACTCTTGAAAAGGGGATTGGCGAACTGCTGGCAGCCCTGGCCCGGCTGCCTGAGAATTTTCGATCACGGGTACACGTACACCTCATCGGCAAGATTGCGGATGATTACCTGCCGAGGCTAGAAGCTGATATCGCTGCCCAGGGACTGCTGGATCAGGTCACGATCACGGCGTTTGTAGCTGCAGATGAACTGGCGGATTACATGAGCGCGTGGGATGTGGCGGTATGGCCGGGGGATATTTCGAACACTGCGATTGAAGCGATGGCAATCGGGCGTCCGGTAATCGCCTGCCGAACAGCCTATACCGAATACATGATTGAGCGGTATGATGCGGGTCTGCTGGTACCACGCGACGACACGAACGCGCTGGCGCAGGCCCTGACCCAATTTATAAATGATAATTCTGTTCGATTGCAAAAAGGTAAAAATGCGCAACAGGCGGTTGATTCCGATCTGAACTGGGACAAGATCGCCGGTCAATTTGTTGATCTGTACAAAGAGATACTGCGAAAGGACTGATGGCTTCAATGGAAGCACTGCGATTTGGACTGGTGGGCTGTGGGCGCGTTGCGCCTCGACACGCCAAATTCCTGGGAGATTTACCGGGGGCTGCATTGTCCGCTGTGGCGGATATCGTCGATACACGGGCCGATCACTTCGCCCACGAGTATGGAGCAGATGCCTACTACAATTACGAAAAAATGCTCGAACGTGACGATCTCGATGTAATCACTATCTGTACACCCAGCGGGCTACACGCAGAGATGGGGATCAAGGCAGCGCAGGCTGGTAAGCATGTGCTGGTAGAGAAGCCTATTGCGCTTTCATTGGAAGATGCAAACGCACTGATCAAGGCCGCAGACGATGCCGGTGTGCTGCTCGGCGTGGTGCTGCAAAATCGCTATAATCCGCCGATGCAAAAAACCTGTGAAGCAGTGCAGGCTGGGCTATTAGGCAGACTGCTGTTGGGTAATGCTACGGTTCGCTGGTTCCGTCCGCAGGAATACTACGAAGATCATTGGCACGGGACACTGGCAATGGACGGCGGCGCACTGATGAACCAATCCATTCACCATATTGACGCTTTGCAGTGGTTGATAGGCGACGTGGAGAGTGTGTTCGCTTATACGGCCACCCTGGCCCACCGGATGGAAGCCGAAGACACGGGAGTCGCCGTGCTAAAGTTCAAAAACGGGGCGCTGGGCACGGTCGAAGGCTCGACCGTGACTTACCCACAAAATCTTGAAGGATCAATAGCGATCTTTGGCGAGCATGGCTCGGTCAAGGTGGGTGGGACAGCCCTCAATCGCCGTGTGATCTGGAAGATCGACGGTCAGTTAGAACACGAGCGCGAAATCCTGACGCAGGAGCAGCTCGACCCGCCAAGTGTCTATGGTTCGAGTCACCGAGAGGTCATCGCCGATATGATCGACGCGGTGCGAAACAACCGTGCTCCTCAAACTAACGGTTCCGAGGCGATCCGGTCACTGGAGATCGTGCTGGCGATATATGAATCTGCCCGAACCGGGCAGCCTGTTTCACTGAACAGCGAGGTCAGAAGTTGATTATGGACGACACTTTTCGTGTTTATCCGCGTGTTGAACTGGGAACAGCCGTCGAGATCGGTGACTATGTGATACTTGGAAATCCCCCGCAGGGCCATACCCCCGGTGAGCTAAAAACATCCATCGGGGCTAATGCGATCTTGCGCTCGCACTCGGTGATCTATGCCGGCAACCAGATCGGGGAAAACTTTCGAACCGGGCACGGCGTCCTGATCCGCGAGTCGAATACCATTGGGGACGATGTCAGTATCGGCAGCCACAGTATTATCGAGCATCATGTGACCATAGAGGATAACGTACGTATCCACTCGAACTGTTTCATCCCGGAATACTCGGTTCTGAAAGAAGGCTGCTGGATTGGGCCATGTGTGGTTTTTACCAATGCCCGCTATCCCCTATCCGAGGGAGTGAAGGAGCGGCTGCAAGGCCCGGTCATCCATCGTGGCGCGAAGATCGGCGCGGGGGCGGTGCTGCTGCCGGGAGTGGTTATTGGAGAAAACGCGCTGGTCGGCGCGGGGGCAGTCGTGGTAAAAGATGTCCCGCCACGCGCGGTTGTCGCCGGGAATCCCTCGCGTATTTTGAAGATGATGAACGATATCGAGGAGTACAGGCTTGACACAGATTCCGCTGGTTGACCTCCAGGCTCAGTACCGGACGATTAAACCCGAGATCGACGCCGCCATCCAACAGGTGATCGACACCACCGATTTCATTCTTGGGCATGCGGTTGGCGAATTCGAAGCAGCATTTGCCGATTACTGCCAGGCTGCATTCGCCATTGGCTTGAATTCGGGAACGGATGCGCTGTGTCTGGCGCTGCGGGCGGTGGGTGTGGGCCCAGGCGACAAAGTCATCACCACGCCGCACACATTCATCGCAACGGCAGAGGCAATCACGATGTGCGGTGCTGTCCCCGTTTTCGTTGACATCGACCCGGTGACATATAACATCGACCCGGCGCTGGTTGAAGACGCAGTAACATCAAAGACAAAAGCCCTGCTGCCGGTGCATCTATACGGCCAGCCTGCCGACATGGACCCACTGCTGGAAATTGCACAGAGGCACAATATACGAGTCATCGAAGATGCGGCACAGGCGCATGGAGCATTGTACAAAGGCCACCGTGTCGGAACGCTGGGCAATGCCGCCTGTTTCAGCTTTTATCCGGGGAAAAACCTGGGCGCATACGGCGATGCGGGAGCGGTCACCACCAACGACCCCGACGTCGCACAGGAAATCCGGCTGTTACGAAATCACGGGCGCGCAGCAAAATACGAGCACGACAGGGTGGGATTCAACAACCGGATGGACGGCATCCAGGGTGCGGTGTTGAAGGTCAAGTTGAAGCATCTCGACACATGGAACGAGAAGCGGGCGAAGATCGCGGCGATGTATACAGAACTTCTCGGCGATAGCGTCGAAACGCCGACCGTCCCGGACTGGGCTGTCTCCTCCTGGCACCTGTACGTGATCCGTGTCGAGCAGCGTGACCGTCTTTTCGAACGCCTGCGCAAGGCGGGAATTGGGGTCGGCATCCACTACCCGATCCCGCTGCACCTTCAACCGGCCTATACCGATCTTGGCCACAAAGAAGGCGACTTCCCTCACGCAGAAGCGGCGGCCAAATCCATTTTGAGCCTGCCGATGTACCCTGAACTGTCCGACTCGCAGATCGAGATCATCGTCGAAGCTGTTAAACAATCAAGGAATTGATCTGCCCCGTTCCGTCTGATAGTCAGGCATCAGGTTGATGCGATCACGGTTCGTTGACCGAAAACCAGACCACTTCACTCGAAATGGGCTGCCCATCTGATGTCACCCCGTCTGCGCGAACCGAGTGCTGACCCACCTCTAGCGGCCACCAGGTTTCGAATGGTGGAGCGACGAAGGTTATCAGCGGTTCGTCGTCAATGTAAATCGTCACGTCATGGAGACCAACTGACCCGGCAGCGACGACCGGGATCGCCTGTGCCTCCGGCGGTAAACCGGGATCGAGGCGATAGATTGTCAAGGCATCCGGTGACATGATCCTCAGAGCGGGCGTCGTATCAACAGAGCCGGTTTCTCCCACCCCGCCGGACTGTAGATCGGCAAGCAAAGTCAATCCTTCCCGCCGTGCCCAGTTATGGGCTTCGGGTGGTAAATCCAACACGATGAGCGTTTCGTGGTTTTCCGGCAGAGTCGTTTCGTCGGCCAGAAGTCCGGTCGCGATGTCGATCTCCACGCGGCGGTAGATTGGATCGGTTTCGGTCGGAACCGTCCCGGCGATAAACCATTCCTGGCGCGTGTATGGGCAGTTCTCGCCGGGTAAAAGGCCAGACAGCGTGCAGACCTCCGCCTTTACCAACCCCGGCGGCTGATCGAAAGTCAGTTCGGGTTGGCCACGCAGCACAGCCCGCATGAAGTGATGCCAGATCGGGCCTGCTCCACTGATGCCACTGACATTGACCATCGACGAGTTATCGGCATTGCCAACCCAGACACCAACAACAAGATTGGGCGTATAGCCGACCGTCCAGTTGTCGCGAAAATTGGTGGTGGTGCCTGTCTTTACCGCTGCCGGGCGGCCAATCTGTAAGATGCTGTGCGTGGTGAAAGACGGAGCACGGGCGAGATTGTCACTCAGGATATCGGTGATCAACCATGCCACCCGCTCGTCGATCACCCGCTCGCCTAGCCCTGAACCCTGCTCAAAGATCACCTGCCCGTCGGAGTCGGTCACATCAAGGATAAGCACAGGCCGCACCTGCGTCCCCCCGTTGGCGAAAGCGGCGTATGCCGCCGTCAGCTCCACGAGGCGAACTTCGCCGCCGCCTAACGTAATCGAAAGGTCGTATTCATCGGAGTTGGATAATGTAGAGATTCCCAGTTCGGGCATGAAGCGGATAAGCTCATTCACTCCCACCGAATTCAGCGCGATCACGGCGGGAATATTGTAGCTCGAAGCCAGCGCTTCCCGCGCCAGTACCGGCCCATGTTCAAGGTGATCATAGTTGACTGGCGAATAGGCCAACCCTTCATGGGTAACGAACGACGTCTGCACGTCGAGGATCATCGTCGCCGCCGTCCAGGGATCGGATCGGGAAGGGTCGAAAGCCAACGCATACGTGAACGGCTTCATCGTCGAACCCGGCTGGCGTGGGGCAGCGGCCATATTGATCGCTCCACTGATCGACTCGTCAAAATAGTCAGGGCTGCCCAGCATCGCCAGCACCTGGCCGGTATGCGGATCCATCGCAACCAGCGCGGCGTCGTGGGCATTGTGCGGAATCGCATCGTCTCCTGGTTCGTTGAGAAGATCGATCTGTCGGTTGACGATCTCCGAAGCAGTGTTCTGCCAATCCAGGTCGAGCGATGTGCGCACGATCAATCCACCCTGGCGCAACTGCTCCGCCGGGATCGTTTCCTGCAGTTCTTCATAAACCAGCGGGACGAAATGGGGCGCTTCGATTGGGTAGCGCTCGGCGGCAAAAGCCAGCATCTCCCGGCGGGCGATGTCTGCCTGCTCTTCGGTCAAGAAACCGTGCTCGACCATCAACCCCAGCACCACCGACTGGCGCTCCTGTGCGGGTTCCGGATCGGTGAGCGGATCGTAGATCGTGGGTGCCTGCGGCAGCCCGGCCAGCAGGGCGCACTCGGCGAGGTCGAGTTCTGACACCGGCTTGTCGAAGTAGGATCGCGCAGCTGCATCGATTCCGTAGGTGAGGTTCCCGTAGTAGGTCTGGTTGAGATACAGGGCAAGGATATGATCTTTCCCGTACCGGCGGTACAGGCGATAAGCCAGGATGATCTCGCGCAGCTTGCGGCGCAGCGTCCGTTCGCCGCGTTCGTCAGGTTCGAGAAGCAGGTTACGTGCCACCTGCTGGGTGATCGTGCTGCCACCGGAGACGACCTCGCCACCTTGAAGATATGTCCACACTGCGCGCGCCACGCCCCGCGCATCGACACCGGGGTTGGTGTAAAAATGCGCGTCCTCGGTAGCGACGGTGGCATCGATGCAGGCTTGGGGCACATCATCCAGGGATATAACACTGTGCCGCCCCACCTCATCGCCGATTACCTCGTAGAGCAGCCGGTCGTTCCGGTCGACGATGCGAATCGAAGGGACGAGCAGGCTCGAATCGAGGTCTTCGACATCGGGAAGGTCAGCGAACAGCCAGAAATACCCGCCGACGGCCACGCCAGTCAGCACAGCCAGCACTGCCCCACCGACTATCAGGCGGCGAGCGGATGGTCGGCGCCGGGTCTTCTCCTTCGTCATTTTCAGTGTTCCGGATCTGCGAAGTAGCCGGTCAGCAGCGGGGAGAGGTCCTGATCGGTATGGCGGCGGGCTACTGCGAAGAAATCGTCGGCAGTTACCGTTTGCCACTGGTAGGTCTGGTAGTAGTCTTTGATAAAGGCGAAAAACGCCTCGTCTCCCATCGTCTTGCGGAGATCGGCCATGAACAACGCAGCCTGACCATACATCGAGAAGATAAAGCTGGCGCTGTCGGAATAACTGTAGATCGTCGCATCGACCGGGCCGTAAGGATCGTACTGAGTCACTCGCGATTCCCACCACCAACTTACATACTCTGGATGGTAGCGTTCGTAGTAGAGCAGTTCTCCGTAGAAAGCCATCGATTCGTCGAGCCAGGGTTCGTTGACCTGATCGTTGCCCACCGCGCCATACCACCACTGGTGCCCGGTTTCGTGAGCGGTCAGCACGTGGAGCACCGAGGCATCCAAACCGTAGAAAGTGTAATAAGCATAATCGGTTATCGAAACCAGCGCGGAGTATTCCATTCCCCCGAAATACCCGTTTTCGGCAATTGTCAGGCTGTCATAAGGGTACGGGCCGTACAATCCTTCGAACAATGTAATCGCCTCTGCTGCGATACCAACGGCAGCACTCCCGGCTTCAGCATGATCGGGGAGATAATAGCTGTAGATCGGGATGCCGTTGACTTCTCCTTCGGCCACCTCGTATTGATCGGAGGCGAGGAAAGCCACCCCCCTGGCGCGCTCCACGCGAAAACGCCACAGGCCATCCTCGACCGTACCCTGCGGCCCACCACTGGCGACGGTTATCCCTTCTTCGGCGCGAACGTTGAGCGAGATATTCGTCAGCGGGTAGATGGTCGGATCGCCAACCGGGTGATAGCGCCACGTGTGCCAGCCCTCTCCCTCGACATAGGGAACCAGCGCCGGGTACCACTCCCCGGCCTGAACCAGGTTCAGCGTCCAGCCGGTCGATGCCAGCGGCGGCCAGTCGGTGCTGGCGATGGGCGGGAATACGACGCGGTATTGCAAGTTGATCACGGCCTTACCGCCGGGCTGCAGCGACCGGAGTAGAGGAACATGCAGCATGGTATCGCCATCTTCGAATGTTGGGAACCCTTCCTGGCGATCGATGCCCTGGGTGACCAACACGCTGTCTAAATAAAATACATCCGAAAGATAGTGAACTGGAACACTGAAAACGATCTCGTTCCAGATGTCCGCCGTCTGATTTTCGATCTGGACTGACTGGGAAATGCTCATCCAGCGTTCGGTGTAGAACAACTCGACATCAAGCACGATCTCCGGCAGCGACTCGCTTTCGGTGGGCGTGGGGAGAGGAGTCGGCACAGGCGGAGGAGTCGCGGTCGGCTCGACACCGGGCGGTAGGGGGATCGTCGCCGGTACCGGCGGTGTGACGGTCAGCAGCGGCGGCGGCGATGAAGTTGGCGGCAGCGAAGATGAGAAGAGCGACTGGCAGCCTGTCACTATCATGGCAACGAACACCGTCACAGCCAGCCGCTTCATTCGAGTTATCATACAAACTTACCTTCTCTATCCAATCAAAAAGGAAGCCACACCGGATCAAACACCGATGTGGCTGATCATACACCACACAAGAGAATCTAACTGCGTTTTGGCCGGTGCGCCTCGGTAAACGCTTTCGGATCGGTGTAGTGCTGGTATACGGCATCAAGATTCAGGCCCGGCCAGTGCCAGGGCTGCTGTTCCAGAATATCGGTTTTGGCGATGTCATAGTGAAGGTGGTAGGCCAACTGCCCAAAAGCATCACCCACCGAGCCGATCTGCTGGCCACGCTCAACCCGATCACCCTCTCGCACCAGGGGATTGTTGACATGGGCCATCCGGCTCCAAACCACCGTGCCATCCGGCAGGGGATCATAGCGAATCACGATCACGTGCCCCCAGGTACCGGCGAGTACGGCGGAGAACGTCACCGTACCATCGGCGGGCGAATAGACCGGCGCATTCGCATCGGTATCCCAGACCGGCTTATTGTTATTCAAGTCAGCCCCGGTATGGTATGACTTGATCGTGTCGCCATAGTAGGTACCAAAACCTACCGCATCGAACCAGGTGCCGGGCCACAGCTTATCACTCATCCGCTCCTCGGCAGTTCCAACCGGAGCATCGAACCCACCTCGCTCATTAGGCTTGGCCTGTTCGATCACCCTGCGCCAGCGCACCGCCGAAAATGCGATTTCCTTGCCGCTTTCACCGGTCAGGTCGGTCAGGTTGACCTGCGCACCGTCAGCGCTGTCTTCAAATTGATAGACAACCAGCGGCACCCATTGATCGGAGTATCGCGATTTATTAAGTTTGACAAGCAGTTCAGTACCCACCCCCGATATACCGTGAATGTGATAGCGTGCCTGCGTCGAAGTAGCATGGGTGCCCGGCACAAAGACGGAGACTTCATAGGTGCCTGCCGCCGGTAAGTTGGGCCGCCAGATCGCCCAGACGGTATCACGGTCGGCGCGGGTCTTCTTATATTTGATCGGGTGGCCGCGCACACTGGTCAGTTCAGAAAAGACCTGAGTAGATGGCTGATTAATGTGGGTGCCGTCCATATAACCGGAATCGTAGGGAGCGATGATCTTCTCCCAGTCATAACGCCGCCAGACTTTGTCCGGCCCAATTTCTTCATCGACGAACTCGTCGTTGATGGCGGCAAACTCGACCGGACCAATCGAGCCGAAGCGCCAGTAAGAGAGTCCCGATGCGCCGCGAACGCTGCGAGCGATGTCCTGCGCCTCCCGGATACTGTCAGAGGACACGCCGTACGCCTGCAAAACAGGGTAAATCGGCAGACCATACGGTCCCCAGACAACATACGCCTCGGTCAGCACGTCTTCAGGCGTGCGAACCATTTCGCCCCAGTAGCACATAGGGTGGACACTGTCGACGTATGGACGCCAGGCATCGGGATGAATCGTACTGTACCAGCGCTGGCGCGGATCAACGCTGATGCCAATATGAAAACCACTCCCCAATGCCGACCGGATGCCGGTCATCAGCCGGACGACATCGCTGCTGCTGCCTTCCCAGAACCCGTCGTAGGGTTCGATGTCCAGTATCACCGATTTGACACCGGGCACCTGCGCTGCCTTGACAACCTTCTCGATCTCACCGTCGATTTTCTTGCCCAGCACCACGCACCAGATATGAATCTCCAGGTTGTGAGAAGCAAAAGCATTGACCCACTTTGCCACATCGGAGGCACTATTGATTGCCAGAGCGGTTTTACTATCGTATTTTCCCTGCCACTCGGTGCCATTGCTCGTTTTAATGAACAGGCCATCGACTACCGACCCATAGTTCTTTAGTGTGTTAACCACATCATTGACTGTGGCTTCTCCGACCGCGTCACCTTCCCAATGCCAGAGATACACCTTACCATCATATGGATTCGCCATGTGCCACTCCCTGATCGATCAAATAATCCTGATGATGTTATCGCACTACAATGATACGCTGTCAAGCCAACCTTCCGGCTATTCGATCAACCTTTGATCACCGCCAGCGGAATCAGCCGGGCGACCTTCTTGGCGATTCCGGCCCCGGTCACAACCTTGACCACCTCGTCCACATCTTTATATGCCCGCGGCGCTTCTTCGGCCAATCCCGGCAAACTTCCGGCCTGAACGCTGATTCCGCTCTCTTCCAACTCCGCGCGGAGTTGATCGCCCCGGATGGTACTTTTTGCCTTTTTGCGGCTCATCACGCGGCCCGCACCATGACAGGAACTACCAAAGGTTTGATTCATACTGTCCTCGGTGCCCGTCAAGACCCAGCTCGATGTTCCCATCGAGCCGGGCACAAGCACCGGCTGCCCGATATCTTTATACTCAGGCGGGAGCCCTTCATAGCCGGGACCAAAGGCCCGAGTCGCCCCTTTGCGATGCACGACAACTTCGACAGTTTTGCCGTCGACATTGTGCTTTTCCACTTTTGCCATATTGTGGGCAATATCGTACACCAGGCGCAGATGCCAGTCATCGAGTTTACCGGACAGAACCTGCTCGAAACTGCGCCGGATGTGATGCGTTAAGACCTGCCGGTTGACAAAAGCATAGTTCGCAGCGGCACACATCGCCCCGTAATAGGACTGCCCCTCCTCTGAGTGGAATGGTGCGCAAATCAACTGGCGGTCGGGCAAACTGATCCCGTATCGGCGGACAGCCTCCTGAAACTGCCGTACATAATCCGTGCATACCTGGTGACCAAATCCACGCGACCCGGTATGAACCTGAACCGCCACCCGCCCCCTCACCAGCCCCATTGCATCGGCTGCATTGGCATCGAACACTTCGTCAACGATATCTACTTCAATGAAATGGTTCCCTGCGCCGAGCGTCCCCACCTGCCCGATTCCCCGGCTCAGGGCACGGCTACTCACCTTACCCGCATCTGCTGCTTTGAGGCAGCCCTGCTCCTCGGTGCGGCGGACATCCTCCGGCAGCGCATAGCCTGCCTTAAGTGCCCAACTCGATCCCTCATGAAGCAGACTTTTGAACTGCTTGTCGTTCAGCTTGACGTTTCCACCTTTTCCCACGCCGCTTGGGCAGTTGCGGTATAGGGTCGATGCCAACTCAGATAAAAATGGGACGATATCTTCGGCCTCGATGCCACTTGACAGGACTCGAACACCGCAGTTGATATCGTAACCTACCCCGCCCGGCGATATGACACCATCACCCGTCCGAGAAGCTATCACGCCGCCGATAGGAAAACCATAACCCTGATGGATATCGGGCATAGCCAGCGAATATTTGACCAGACCCGGCAGAGTGGCAGTGTTGACTAACTGGTCAACAGACTCATCGCCCAGGGCCGCTTCCAACAGCCGGTCGCTGGCATACAGACGGGCTGGCACCTGCATATCATCGCGAAACGATGCCGGGATTTCCCACACATAATCTTCGATACGTTGAAAATCCTGCTTACGCATGATCAACCTCCCCGAAGATAAAAATGCTTATACGTCAAAAACAATCACCACTTCATATCCACGTTCCGTGGGAACGATGGCCAGGTCGTGATAAGTCACCGCCTTAATGAGTTTATCGTATCGACCCCCCGGCCACCCACTCACCGAGGCACGCAAACACAGGTCCCCGACCTCTGTTACCGTTACCGTGCTTACCAGCACCCCCTCATCCTCAGCCAGATAGAGCAGCTCGGTCAGCCAATCGACCAGGAGCGTCTCCCAGTCCGGGGCACACAGGTCATAGCTCTTCTCGATCATAGGGAGATGCTCATCAGGCTTTCCACCCATCAAATCGAGCACCCCGCGCGCGGCATTCTCAAACAAAGCCCGCAGGTCTTCCCCCCAGACATGAAGCGACAGATCGGCGGTATGCGAAATTTCTTCCCAGAACAATGAGGCCTCCCAGAGTAATTTGATGGTATCACAAACCGATAATAGAATTGCGGAATTATTAGTACTGATTATTTAACAAAATCGGAACCGAGTGGCAAATTTGCCGCTTTTGCCTATTCAAGCGGCAAGCACTTGCCGTTTAGGCGGCAAAATCGCCATTTTTGCGGCAAGCCAAATCTCGCCTAGATCATAAGGCCCTTGATCAATCGGGGAAATCACTTGCCGGGTCTTGCCGGGTGAGAGTCAAGTCTCTTTGTGCCACCGGCGGATAAAATTCATCGTTTCGTTGAAGTCCTGAGACCAGCGCCGGTAGAAGAAGTCGACAGCATAATCGCCCTGCCCCGCCACATCACGCATCAACCTAACAAGATGAGCAGGCAGACCAAAGATCATACTGTCGCTGTCTTCTTCAAGACGTAGTGCATATCTGAAGTGCTCAACCGTTATCGTGTCATACCCGGCATTGCGATAGGTGGACGCCAGCTTCTGCAGCGTGTTGGGTGTAGGTGTTCGCTCGCCTGATATCCAGCGAGACACAACAGAACCATCGTAGTACCCCATTGCCCTTGCGAGATCGGAGTAGTTCCAGCCCAGTGACGCATTGAGCATATCGATCAGTTCCGGGAAGGATGGAACAAGACCCGGATTTGGAATACCATCCAGATCGGGTGGTTCTTCATTATTTTTGCCATCTCCCATTGTGGGCATCTGGAAATTGTCGTAGTCTGGCATGAAACACTCCTGACATCAGCGGGTAGTTGATCCAATTCTACACCGACTAAACCCGGGATGCAGTATGTACCTGTTGCGGGCCGCCCATTACCCACGACAGTTCTGCAGGTAACCGATCGAGGTTGTTCGATGTCAATCTGGATTCTGTATCATCTTTAACCCTTATATCAGATAGTTCAAGGAGCACTGCCTCTTCTGGCCACTCCCCACCCGCCGGGATATCATGCTGGCGGGCGAGGTTGCGCACCTGACGCGATGTCACCCCCAATAGCAAAGTCACGCCTTTCGTTGTGAAACTCAATGGTTCGTTGTGCATTTGATGCGTGGTATGATGCTCACGCTGCATGAAATGGAAAGTGTGCAGGTAGTTTTGGATGGTCGTATCAACCGACCGATGCCCCAGCAGATGGGTCACATCGGTCAGCGGCAGGCCGCAGGCCAACCAGCGATTGGCTGCCGCATGGCGCAGCGCATGGGTCACCGATGCCTTTCCGCCAACCATGATGTCTATCCCGGCCAGGGCCATCGCCTGCCCAAGCTTGCGGATGATAGTATCGGCACTGACTGGCTGCCCCTGTGCATCGGCCAGCAGCCGAGCCTGCAGGTCATCCGACACCTCCCTGGCCCGCCGGGATCGATAGCCGCCCAGAACCTCCGATTCCCAGTGTGGCAACTGCTCAACTACCACACGTCTCGAAGAATCCCGCTTCGACTTCCAGACGTATATCGTTGGGGATGGCTCGGTTACCAGCTGGCCCAGCCTGAGCGCAGCCATCTCGCTGACGCGCAGCCCGAAATAATAGCCAAGCAGCACGGCAACGGTAAAGCATTCGTCAGCCTCCATTGCGCGAAGCGCGGCGATCAGCCGCTCTATATCGGCAGGGGTGAGCAGCGGCTGCAGGCGGGTGGTGGGCCGCCCGGATACCCACAGCGAATTGACATGGGGCAGCGACCGGACGAACTCCCGCCGAGCAACCTCGCGCAGCCCGTTGAACGCTGCGACCGCCCGCTCCCGGCTGGCCGGTGATAACCGGCGTCTCCTGAGCAGCGTGAAGAAGGCCTGCTCATCGAGCGCGTAGATGAGCTTCCCCGGAGCATCACGCACTAGGGCGAGGATGTCATACAGATAACTCCTGACGGAGTTGGGTGCAAGCCGTCGACCCAGCAGCCAGCGCAGCCACCCGGCGATCACCAGCCCATTGAGGTGGTCAACCGCGCGTGCAGTTAACTGCAAACCGGCCAGCGCCGCGACCGGATCGACTGCCCCGGCAACGCCAAGGAATTCAAACTGCGCCCTCCGGTACGCAGCCAGGGCTTCTTTGACCTCAGCCCGCCGGTCGGCGCGTTCGTCCCTGTCAGCCTGGCAGTAGGGAGCGACGAGATCAGGCAGTTCCTCCAGCTCCTTCGACAGCACCCGGCGGCGCGGCGCGCTTCCGGTCGAATCATTCACTTCAGATTGTTCATAGGATTGATATCCGGCAGTCAACTGCTCGATGCGCTCCCCATCCAGCGGCTGCCGGAAGGCATCGAGCACATCCTGCTGCGAGGAGGGCGCCGGATGGAAATGGTGATGGGCCAGCATCGATCCGGCCACGCAGGGGGGATAGATGTTGGGCAGTCGACAGCGCGCCAGCTGGCGCAGCTGTCTGTGATTGATCGACACCCCCGCCGCCCGGCTCAACAGGTTGAGCCAGCGCCGGAAAAGCGACCGCGCCCCCTTCAGCGCTTCCCGGTCCGGAGGAGCCAGCCGGTTGCCGAGGTTGGGGAGCACATACCAGTCAGTAGAAACCCGGAAAGCCCGGCGGCGGGCACCGCCTGTGATCCTTCCCAGGTGGGCAGCCAGCGACAGCGCACACAGATGCACCTCGTCAGGGATGGCCAGCGGCGTCCACCCACCCCGGCGGGGCAGTCGCATGTAGCCTTCGGTGCATGTAAACAGGTCACCAAGCCGGAGCTGGGCAACAGCCGTGAAATCGCCCTCACCGGCTGCGCCACTGACCACTGTCAGGGCAAAGACGAGCCGGCACCACGCAACCTGATATTCGTCAAACTCGTCGCCGATGTCAATGCTGCCGGATTCCAGATCGCGCCGAAAGATATCGATCAACTGTTTGAAATTCCCCTCTGATACCCTCTGGTAGACAACAACGTCACGGGCCAACGGGTCGGCACAACGGGGATATACATAATCTCTGCGTCCGGTCATGATTCTGCTACTCCATATCGCTCAGCCAGGCGATCTGCGCACTGCCGGTAGACATCGCCAATCCCGTCCAGCGGTTCGCTGCCATAGAGGCTGCCGGGCTCAACACCGCGCCCGGCGTGGCCCAGCACCAGATCGATCACCCGGCGCGGGCAGCCAGCCTCAAACAGGTCGGTCCGGCAGCGGTGGCGCAGCCCGTAGAAGGCTAGGTTGGGAAGAGTCTCGCCAGAGGACAGTATCAGAACGTCCTGCAGCAGCCAGTCGAGCGTGCCCGTGCCGGGCGGTTTGAGTTTCCCCTGACTGTCGATGAAACCAATCAGCGGAGCCGTGCCACGTGCATTGGGGGCAAGCTTTGCCAGCTCACCTTTTAGATGAGCGGGTAGTGGGATCTGCCGGTAGGCCGGGCCCTGTGGTCTGCCCTTCCCGTGAACCGACAGCCAGCCGCCATCGGCCGGGTCGAAGTGACGCACCTGGAGTCGCTCTACCTCAAATGGACGCAGTCCGGCCAGCAGGCCTAACTGGAAAGCGGCATAGGCTGAAAAAACATTGCGAGCGGCCCGGTCTGGGGGAAGCAGCGGGAAAAGTCGCCCAGGATCGGTCTTTGCTATTTTGAAGCCGCTCACCAACCGGTGGACAAGGTCGGTCCGCAGCGTATGCCAGCTGCCCGCCCTCCCCGCCAGATGTACCGGTGGAGCGGTTGGTTGAGGTAGTTGGCCGGGCTGTTGGTGGGGCTTGAATTGCGCGCAAACATGTTGATGGATATTTGTCAGGCGGGCCATCATCGCCGGAACGGTCAGACAGGTATAGCGCAGCGGCATCTCATCACCAGCCTGGGCCTGCCCGGCGATATAGAACATCTCCGGTGCCCGCAGACCTTCCCCGGCATAGTAAGCGCGCCAGGTCCGTCGGAAGATTGTCTCGTCAACACCGGGATGGCCAGGAATGATCGTCTGCAGCCGAGAAGATAACTGCTCAAACAGAGGCTCTACGTGTTCGCGGGATAGTGTTTCAAGTTTTCCAGCCCCTCCTTCCCGGAGCCACAACGGGCCGGTATCGGGCGTGAAGTCTCGATGAAGTTCTCGCTGCTCGACCACCTGCCGGCGCCGCTGCGCATACCGGCAGAAATGTGTGGCGACACGACCGGGCAGATCGATGTAGTGAATCAGATCAATCGGCTCGTAACACGCGTTGTGCCGGGTCCAGACCCGCTCAAAATCCCCATCTGGCTGGTCGGGCAGCAGCCGGTCGGGCAGGCCTATATGACGATCGGGGACGAAGTAGAGCCGGTGTTCACGCGGCACATAGACCGGCGAACCATGATAGAACCTGCTGTCGAGCGCCGGGCCAATCCGGATGCTCAGCAGCCGTTCGACCGTCCAACCGAGGTGCAGCAATACATCGAACACCCCTCGGACTGCCGCACCATTGAGGGAGGATTCCAACAGCTGGTAGTCAAGCAGCCACGCGTCGACCAGGTGCAGTTCGTGAGCGGTCAGCACACCGGGTTGGTGGCGCGATGGAGTGGTCTGCAGGACGATCCGGCCCGGTGCATCTGCCCACGGACGGGCGGTTGATGTGCGACGAGTATTCTCTTCGCCGCCGGATTGGTCCCCTTCAGAGTCAGACTGTCTGGTGATCAGGTCGAAGAATGATTTACGTGCCGGGTGCTGCCGGGAGAGTTCATCGGCAGCCAGGTGTGATCGCAGGTCTCTCCAGAAGCGGTTCCGCTGTATGGGGCCGCGCGGTCGGAAAGCTGTTTCCGAAGCCCGGATCGTCCACAGAGCCCGCCACCGGTTCAGATATGTACGGAGTGTCAAGGGAGCATAGCTTCTGCCACCCGGCCGGCGGAACGCGTAGATGGTTTCTTCCACGAGCCTGTCAAATCCCTCCTCATCGCCTGCTTCGAGCAGTGACCTCGCCTGCCTGACAGGTAGTTCTGTGACGACGCGGATAACCGGGGTGATGGCACCACCCAACACACTGTTGAATTCACGCCCCTCCGCCCCGGCCTCGCTGAGCTGGCTGGCTTTCGCCCGCGCCCCATGGTGCAGGCGGGCGGCAATCAGTGAATAGAGAGAAGAGTCGAGCAGCCGGTATTGCAGGTGGATCAGGCGGCTGCCTGGCCCGGGTGCTTTTCCCAGGCAGGTCCACTCAGACCGGGAGGCGAGATGGCGCAATGTGTTTGTGAGTTGATTGATAATCTGAAATGCATTCTGACCGATCAGAATCTCTTCTGAGCAACCAGGATTGATCTGGATTGAATACAGTACTTCGCTGTGAAGGAAACGGCACAGTAGTGGAACAGAATAAGATGCACGGCTATAGGCCAGGCCGGTGAGGTCGCCATGCAGGCTCAGGGCCAGCATGGCTTGGTGGATGAATAGCTGTGCCTCAGGTTCATCTGGAAAATGGTCAACAATCTGGTTAACGAGCCGCGCTTCACTGGTTGATAGTTCTTGTCTGTCTGGCAACGCTTGATCTGAGATCAGGTCGATAAGTGCAGTCATGTTTTTGCTCCTGCTAGGCAGGGGCAGCACCCGATCGTGCCGCCCCTGCGGACGGACGATCTGGATTACACAATCTCGAGCATGCGCATCGGCTCTGCAGCCTGATCATCCAGCCAGCGCTGCAAGTCCAGTGCCAGACGGTATGCACGCCGGCGGACGCAGCAGCGCGAATAGGGAATCTCGCGACCGGCTATATCGAAGCGGCGCGATTGGTTCACGCTGCGCAGAGCGGCGACAACTGCATGTGGATCATCGGCTGTAACAGCCTGAATCAACTCCCTACGGGCGGCCTCCTGCTGGGGGAGGTCACGCAACGGAGCAGCGTACGCGATTAGTTTTTCGATCTGTACATATAGATGTACCGGAATGCTAAACATTCTAGGCTCCTCGTGACATGAACTGGTAAATGACGACAACAACCGGTCATCTCCGCGTCCAGCCCCGCGCCCGTCGTGACCGGGACAGGCGCAAGGGGAGCTCATACACGCACTCGCACTATGCAAAAAACACAAAACGGGGACTCATCCCCGCAGTTGGGATTGTCCCCGCCAAAGAAAAATATCGGTTATAAACACAAAAAGTGCCGATGATTTATCGGCACAGCAAAGCCCCGCTCAGTGAGTGGATTTACAACGATGGATAAAATTTTTCAAAATTATATATTGTTCATAGCCTACCACAGCCATTTACAGGTTGTCAAATGCGGTCGCACGTTTCAACCAGCTCGTGGCGGATTTCTAATGGTGACTACGACTGCTATGGCGTATTGCAGCGTACGTTTCCACAGAAAAGGTGACTGTTTACGCTTTTTGGGGGCATTGAGATTTCCGTATACACCATGCCATTTCCCAGCGCAGCCTCAACCGGCAATGATTTGTCATGCACCCGAGGACAGAGCAGTACGATATTTCGACATTGTCTACTTTTTGCACAAGTCTCCCGGGGGATTCGCCAGCTACCTGACAAGCGCAGTCCGCAGAGGATAGCTATACTGAAACGGCGAAGATGTAAAGCTTTTACTGTTATTTGCACATTTGTCCCGGGACAATAACCAATCCTCCAATCGACTTAGCCCGAAAGAGAGGCTACCAGTCCTGATAATCAAAACAGCGCATGTTTTCGACAATACCTACTTTTTGCATATTTATCGCGCGATAATAGACCAGTCCTCCAACCAGAGTAGCCCTAGTACTACAGCCGCAGATAAGGTGGCGGAAGCCCTCAAGCGGGCGAACGAGCAAAACGGCGGCGATAATGAGCAGCTTTTGCGC
>JAFGOY010000039.1 GCA_016926255.1 Anaerolineae bacterium
CATCGACGTGGCCGTCTCGATTGCCTACCAGGTGGCGCGCGGACTGCTCTATATGCACAAGATGGGCTACGCGCACCTCGATACGAAGGTCGAGAATATCCTGTTCCGCTACCCGGTGGAAAAGGGCGCGCTGCTGCATGTCGTGCTGGTCGATTTTGGGGTGTCGGCGCAGAACGTACGCGGGATGCAGGCGACGGGCGGCACACTGCTGATCATGGCCCCGGAGCGGCTCACACCGCCCGAACCCGACGATCCGCCGCTGGACGCGGGCAAGATGGACGTCTACTCGCTGGGGGTGACGATGTATCGCATCCTCACCGGACACTATCCATTTGCCGGGTACTCGCAGCGGGCACTGATCAGCGCCATTCTGAACGACCCGGTGACGCCGCCCAACGAATTCCGTGCGGACATTCCCCCCGATATCGCCGGGCTGGTGATGGCCTGCCTCGCCAAAGACCAGATCGACCGGATTGCGTTGCCCGACCTGGTCGCAGATTTAGAGCGGCTGCCGTATCGAATCACGCGGTTGACGAGAGGGTTGGGGGAGTGAATTAAACCCCCACTGGACGACTGCGTCGTCCTTCTCCCCCAGTATTGGGGGAGATCAAGTATCAATTGATTTTGAGCGTGGTGAAACACCCCCTCTGAACAACCTTCGGTTGTCCATCTCCCCCACAGGGGGCGATCAGGGCTGGCGCGGATTGCGATGTATAAAAAGGACGAGTCGACCTGTCATGGTCGGCTCATTTTGATCGAAGTGGAGGGCGAATCTGCCTATCTATACAAATCGACAGTTGGGAGTAGAATTGAGAAAAGAGATATCAACAAAAGTATCCTGGCTTGGGTAAACATGGGGCAAAGAGGGAGCAAAACACTGTGGATGATCAATATAGGCCAAGACTGAAGCGATGGAGCATCGTGTTGTTCATGGTCTATCTGTGTACAGCGTGTTCTGATGCCCCCCAAACTGAGGAATTACAGCCAACAGTAACGCCAACGTCACTGCCAACTACGACACCCGATGAACCTACCGGCAGCGAGAACCCGCTAGCAGAGGTTTCGATTGAACCCCGTCCGCCAACAGTGTGTGATCCGCCAACCGCCAGTACCAGTATATACAATCCCATAGCCGCAGGGGATGAGGCAATGATGATCCTGAAAGACGGGCAAGTATACATCTGGGGTTTCAATGGCCGTGGGACGTTACTTGACAATGGTACGCAGTCTGGAGAAATGATTACTTCGCCTCAACCAATCACTTCGGTTGCAGATGTGGTAAGCGTTGCCGGTGGTGTGAGTCACCAGATGGTCCTCAAGAATGATGGAACTGTCTGGAGTTGGGGCTACATGGAATATGGGCAAGGTGGGCTTGGTGAGGACTTTGTCAGTGCAAGTGTCTCAAGCCCCCAGCAAGTGAACGGATTAGCAGATGTAGCATATGTTGATATCAATTGGTGGACAAGTGGTGTTGTTCGCAGCGATGGCAGCGTCTGGCTCTGGGGAGAGATATTGCCAAGGGAGTCCTCGGTTCAGAGTGCACAGGAAATGGGGATTACACGGGCAAGATACATGGAGGGAATCGTTTTTTCGCCTGAGCCATACCAGGTACCTGATCTGTGCAATGTAAAGTCAATCAGTATTGGCTACGATCACATCCTGGTGCTCAAACATGACGGAACAGTCTGGGCCTGGGGAGACAATGATTATGGCAAAGTCGGTGTACCCGGTCAGGAGGTTTATCTTGCCCCGGTGGAGGTCACCGGACTGCCTCCCATCAAGCAAATTTCAGCTGGTGCGACATTCAGCACGGCTCTTGCGGAAGATGGTACTGTCTGGGTCTGGGGGAATTATTATTACAGTTACAACTCATTCGAACCTATAATAGTACTGGATATCGAAAAACCTAACCAGATGCAAGGCCTTGATAATGTCATCTCCATTGCAACTGGATATGTACAGACCTTAGCCCTTACTCAGGATGGGACTGTGATGGCATGGGGAGGAAATGGCTGGGGGCAGCTAGGCGACGGAACAACGCACAATCGTTCGGAGCCTTTTGAAATTGAAGGCCTGAGCAATATCATCGCAATTGCGGCCTCTTATAGTTATAGCATGGCACTTGAGGCGGACGGAACACTGTGGACATGGGGAGACCGGGAAGGCTGGTCTGGCGGTACAATCTCCACAGAACGATTAAGACCGGTTCAAGTGATCTGGCCGGAGGAGTAACCCCCACTGTCGCTGCGCGACATCTCCCCCAGTATTGGGGGAGATCACTATGAACAGAGAACGAGCCGACATGTCATGGTCGGCTCTTTTTGATCGAAGATGTAAGCAGAATTTTGACCACCATCATCTGCATCGGGTATACTGGTGGCATGTTCTACGCAAACGGCTGCACAATCATCGCACGGTGCGTTATTTCGGGTGACGTGGCTCATCGATGGGATAGGTGCGCCTGTTTGTAGTGTAAGACTATAAGTAACTTTGCTGATTGAACGGCTGTGGGCGCACCCCGCAGCCGTTTTTGCTTTTTACAAGAAGGAAATGATCGATGATACGATTGAACGATGTCACAGTGAATTATGGCGGTCGGGTGATCTTCTCCGGCCTGGACTGGGCGATCAACACGCGGGACCGCGTGGGGCTGGTCGGGCCGAACGGGGCGGGGAAGTCGAGCCTGCTGAAGATCGTCGCCGGGGAGATGATCCCCGACGCGGGGCAGATCGACCGGGGCAGGCTGTCGGTCGGGTATCTGCCGCAGCAGGTCGAGCTTGAGGGCGGGCGCACGCTGATCGAGGCGGCGATGGAACTGCCGCCCGAACTGGCCGACCTGGAAGCGAAGCTGAACCGGATCGAGGATCAGCTTGGCGATCCGGCGGTCTACAACGACGAGGCGAAGCTGACCCGCGTGCTGGATCGGCAGGAACGGCTGCTCGAAGAGTTCGACCGGCTGGGCGGGAATCGACACGGGAGCCTTGTCAGGGAACTGCTGGCGCACCTTGGATTTTTACTCGATGACACCGATCTGCCGTGTGAGACGTTGAGTGGCGGGCAGAAAAAACTGGTGGCGTTGATTCAACTGGCGGTCGGGAAGCCGGATGTGCTTCTGCTGGACGAGCCGGACAATCACCTCGATCTGCATGCGAAACGCTGCCTGGAGAGTTTCATCAGGGCGTACGAGGGCGCGGTGGTGATCGTGTCGCACGACCGCTACCTGCTGGACGAGGTCGCCACGCAGATCGCCGAGTTGGAGAACGGTCGGCTGACGCTTTACGTAGGCGGTTATTCGGCGTATGCGACCGAGCGCGAAAAGCAGCGACTGCGCCAGCAGCAGCAATACGTCACGCAGCAGAAGGAGATCGCCCGGATCGAGGCGTCGATTGCGCGGTTCGAAGAATGGGCCAGCCGGGTCGTCGACGAGCGGCATATCCGGCAGGCGCGGTCGCGGCGCAAGATGCTCGAACGGATGGAGGCGAACGGGGATATCATCGAGGCAGTGCAGGAACGTCGGCAGATGGGACTGCAACTGGACGGCTGGCGGGGCAGCAACGAGGTGCTCAAAGTCGAGGGGGTATCGATGGGGTTCGACGACGATCTGCTGTTCGTCGATCTCAACTTCCTGATACGACACGGCGAGCGCGTGGGGATGATCGCACCAAACGGGGCGGGAAAGTCGGTGCTGTTCCGCCTGATACTGGGTCAGCTTGAGCCGCTGGAAGGGACGATCAAGATCGGGCCAAGTGTGAAGGCGGGATACTACGCGCAGGAGCATCAGACGCTGGCTGAATGGATGGATCGGACGCCGCTGGAACTGGTTCGATACAACTGGCCGCGCAGCGAGGGAGACGCGATGGCGTTCCTGACGAAGTTCCTGTTCAGCTACGATCAGGCGACGCAGCCGATCCGGTCGCTGAGCGGCGGCGAGCGGAGTCGGCTTCAACTGGCCTGCCTGATGCTGGATCGACCCAACCTGCTGCTGCTCGACGAGCCGACGAACAACCTCGATATTCCATCGGCGGAGGTGCTTGAGGAGACGCTGGCGACCTTCGAAGGCTCGATCTTCGTCATCTCGCACGACCGGTACTTTCTGGATCGGGTGGTCGACCGGGTGTTGGTGCTGGAGGACGGGGGGATCGATCGGTATGAGGGGGGCTACAGCGATTATCTGGAAATGGTTGGTTAAAACCCTGGAATCGAAACGCGCCAGTCGATCTGACCGGCGCGTTTGTGTTTGCCTTTGGTTATTCTACTTCGAGGGTTTCGGAGATTTCTTCAAGGAACTCCGGGCGCATGTAAGGGAGGAAATCGCGGGCCTGTTCCAGCTTGGCGATCAACGATGTGTACGGGATGAACTGGCAGATTTCCGTCAGGGGTGGCCGCAGCCTGGCGAAAGTTGGCCTGTTCACCTCGGTAATGACTTTCTGCCGCCGCTCATCGGGCGCAACAATATACAGGGGTATTTTGATGTTGGGCTGCATCGAAACCAGGTCGGACATTCGCAGCAGGCCGGAATAGATCGATGTGGTATGCTCGATCTCGAAAGCAGCAATGATCGCGTTTTCCTTCAACCACAGGACGTCGATCAACTCGATTGTCCGGTTGGTCGCATCGTCGAATTGAGTGGGCAATGCCTCCCGCATGTTGGGCATGTCAGAAAAGTTTTGGCCTCTAAATACTTTGCCTTTATCATTTCTGGCTACCCACACATCTAATCCCAACTGACTACCCAGATCGAGAAGCAGCCATTGGATTTCCTCATGGGAGACTTGTGCGGTTTCCGCTGTGCTTAAACCATTCTGTTCGACAAGGCTGATGTACGAATCGTCAGGAACAGTAACGGAATCGGTATTCGTTTCATAGACCGGGACTTTACGATCAAGTTTCGCCGGATCATACTCGCGGAAGATAGGAGTGTCTACGGCTTCTTCTAAAGCTCGGATAATAACTTGTGCATCTTCAGGCTTTTCTCTCGTGGGTGAACCGCGAAAATGACCAGTCCATGAATGAGGTGACTTCATATCCTGGAAGTATGACAGTGATTCACTCAGGCTTTTCACGGGAACTGCGTTTTCTGGTGGAAGTTCCAGCACAATGCGAACCGGAACGCGGGAAGGGAATAGTACCTCCTCCCAAATAGGGGTGTCATCCTGAAATGGTTCTCCTGTCACTTCGAGAATGGCAAAAAAGCGGGATATGCCAGTCATATAACACAATAATAAGTCACCTTCACGCATCTTTTGAACCGTTCGCCAACGGTTCTTTCGAAAGCCACTTATTGTGCCCCCCATTGTCAATAAATTCGTGCCAGGTTTTCCATGTGAACAAGTCAAGATAGCAGTTCATATTGTCTGCTCCCAATTTCCCATAGTAGTCTGCCATTCACACAGTTTACTACCGTTTAATTGGCGCAAAAAGAACGCAGCATCTGCTGCGTCCAATTAGTTCGTATGAGATTTCGAGAAACCGGTAAATTTACTCGTCCTTCAACTCCGGGGGATAGAGATAGTAGTTCGCCGCCGATGCTGCCTGCGCGCCCTCATGCACCGCCGCGCTGATCTGGTGCGAGTGGAGATAGGTGACGTCGCCCGCCGCATAGACACCCGGTACGTTGGTCTTCTGCTCGGTGTCGACGACGATGTAGCCAAGCTCATTCACATCGACGCCGAGGGCAAGGGCGAACTCGTTGCGCGGATCGGCCCCCTGGTGGCTGAACACCATGTCGACGGGGAGGCGCTGGCCGTCGGTGGTAATCAGGGCATGGATCATGCCGTCATCGATTTCTGCCGAAGCGATCTCGTCGACGATCAGCGGGATGCCGAACGCTTCCAGACGCTCAAGAACAACATCGCTGATAGTCACATCGGGGCTGTTGGTCAGCAGGGTCAGCTTGCGGGTGAAGCGGGTCATCTGGAGCGCCATGCAGGCCGCCTCGGTGGTGCTGCCGACGACGATCACCTCTTTGCCGATGGCGTCGTAGGCGTCGCAGGTGAGGCACCAGAACATGCTCCGCCCGACCGTCGTCTGCCAGCCATCGAACTGCGGCCAGCGGTCGACGGTGCCCGTGCAGAGGATCAGCGCGCCCGCGTGCCAATCGCCATCGGGGGTGGCGGCGATGAACATATCACCTTCTTTGCGGATCGAGTCGATGGGGGTATCGAATATCTGCACGTGGTCGAAATAGGCAAGCTGCTCGCGGCCCTTGACGCGGATCGTCCTGGCGGGGATTCCGCCGGGGAAGCCGAGGAAGTTTCGATTGGTCTGCCCCCACCCGGATCGACCACCACCTTTGTCGAATAATGTGACATGGCGATTATAGCGGGCGAGAACCAGCGCGGCGGACAGCCCGGCGGGGCCGCCGCCCACGACGATCACTTCGGTGGTTGATATGGTCATGGATTGGTTTCCTTATGGGTACATCCGCTTGAGCATACGCGGATAGGGGATCGCTTCGCGGAGGTGGCCCGATCCGCAAATCCAGGAGACGGTGCGCTCGACGCCGAGGCCGAATCCGGAATGGGGCACGCTGCCGTAGCGACGCAGATCGACGTACCAGCGGTAGTGATCGGCGTTGACACCGTATTCCTCGATGCGCTGCATCAGCAAGTCAACATCAGGGATGCGCTCCGAGCCGCCGGTGATCTCGCCGTAGCCTTCCGGTGCCAGCAGATCGACGCTGCGGCAGACTTCGGGGCGGCCCTCGACGGGTGTCATGTAGAACGCCTTCGCCGCCGTCGGGTAGTGATAGACGAACACGGGTTTATCGAACTGTTTGGTCAGCTCGGTTTCGTGCGGCGATCCGAAATCGTCGCCCCATTCGATCTTCAAAAGCTCCTTGAGTTCCTCGTCGTCGGTTTCCTCGCGGATTTTGTTCAGCCGTTCGACCGCCTCATCATAGGAGATGCGGGGGAAGGGGGGCGTGATCCGCTCAAGGGATGTCGTATCGCGTTCGAGGATTTCGAGTTCGGCCTTGTTCTTCTCAAGAACGGTCTGGACGATATAGGAGATGAACTGTTCTTCCATGTCCATCAGGTCTTCGAGGGAGAAGAAAGCCATCTCCGGTTCGACCATCCAGAACTCGGTGAGGTGCCGCCGCGTCTTCGATTTCTCGGCGCGGAAGGTCGGGCCGAAAGCGTAGACCTTGCCGAAGGCCATGATGTTAGCTTCATTGTAAAGCTGGCCGGTTTGCGCGAGATAGCCCGGCTCCTCGAAGTAATCGACTTCGAAGAGCGAGGTGGTGTTCTCGCCCGCCGTCGGGGTGATGATCGGCGTGTCCATGTTGAGATAGCCGTGATCGTCGAGAAAATCGCGGATGGCTTTGATCACGGTGGCGCGGATGCGGAGCGTCGCCCACTGCATCGAGGATCGAATCCACAGGTGACGGTTGTCCATCAGGAACTCGGTGCCGTGCTCCTTCGGGGTGATCGGGTACTCGTCGGCGACCTGGATCGGCTCGATGGCGGTGATGCCGACTTCGAAGCCACCGGGGACACCGGGGGCGCGATCATCGGCGCGGACGGTGCCGGTGATTCGAAGCGATGATTCCTGGGTAAGTTCCTTGCCTGCTTCGAAGAGTTCGTCGCCGATTTCGGGGCGGAAGGCGACGCACTGGACAAGGCCGGTGCCATCGCGCATCAGGAGGAACAGGAGTTTGCCTTTGTGGGTTTTGTTGTAGAGCCAGCCCTGGAGGGTGATCTCCTGTCCGTCGTAGTTTGCAATATCTTTGATTTGAATCACATCTGCCACGCTGGGCCTCCGTAGATTTCAAAACCTATCCGAAACGAACGAAGTGAATTTCGGACAGGTATACAGGGAGTCTGTGTAGATTATAGTGGATAGATTCTCAATGAGTCGATTGTACCGTAAGTGGCGGGCGAGGGCACGGGTGTCAATGAATCTTTTGAGATGGCGTCGATCATCGCCCATGCATAAGCGCCGGGCTAAAGGCGATACATTGACCGGGGGCAATACCAGAGGGCGACCACAAGGGTCGCCCCTACTTCGTTCATTTCGGACAGGTATACAGGGAGTCTGTGTAGATTATAGTGGATAGGTTCTCAATGTGTCGATTGTACCGTAAGTGACGGGCGAGGGCACGGGATAACTGACCCCCTTCGACCGACCTGCGGTCGGCCACTTCCCCCTTTCAGGGGGCAGATATGGGGGGCGATCAGGGCTGGCGTGGTTTGATGTGGGCTGTTTAAAAGAGAACTGCGCCTTCCCAGGCGCAGTCTCAACAAGAAACCCCGTGCGTTTCAGGGTCAATGAGTGAAAAGCATCCCGGCCTGACCGAGTAACAGGCTCAGGCGGGCAATCGAGAAATCACCTTTGCGGATCACGCCGACGACTCCCGGCAGATTCTTGATCTGCTCGCTGGCATCAGCGATGCCGGAGAGAATGATGATCGGAATGTGGCGAATAGTGGCGTTACGCTGAAGGCGAGTAATCGTCGTGAAACCGTCCATACCCGGCATCATCAGGTCGAGGACAATAGCTTTGGGTGGGTTCTGTTCGATCTGTTTAAGAGCGTCGACGCCGTTTACTGCGAACTGCGCGTTAAGCCCAAAGAGGCTCAAAGCATCGACAACCAATGTGGTCACATTCGGGTCATCATCAACTACCAGCACATAATCTTCCACGGCGCTGCTCCTTGAAAGAGACATTACACTTCATACCAGCTCTATTCATGCGCGCGCGTTGCTGTCTGGTTGCCTCACAACGCGGACTTCCCGTCCCGTTTTGAAATTGATGTCAAGTAGAGATAACAGAATCATATCAATGATAGCACAGTTTTTTCCCCTGCGTGCGTGTTTGTAACACTATTGTTCCCCCTTGAAACCGACCCACGCCGTATAATGAAATCAAGTTGAATGATAAAGGAAAACTGCCAATGTTGCGACTTGTCCCGCTGCCCGAATCGATCCCCGGCAGGCTGTATCTCTCGGCAATGCCGGGCTACTACAGCCTGTTCGAAGACGACGCCCAACTCATCACCGATTTTGATATCGGCCAGGTATTTTGCCTGACGACTTTCCCTGAGATCAAGGCGAAAGCGCCAGAATACGCCGCGGCAATCCGGGCCGATGATCTGCCCTGGGACTGGCGGGGATTTCCTGTCGAGGATTTTGGTGCTCCCGCCGACCGGAAACGGTTCCTGGCGATGGCGCGTGATATCGCGGACCGGCTCAGGGAGGGCGAATATCTGTTAATTCACTGCATGGCCGGAATCGGGCGGACGGGGATGCTGGCGGCGCTCGTCCTGATGGTTCTTGGCATGGATCGTACTACCGCCCTGGCGAGGGTCAATGCTGCCGGGGGCAACCCCGAATCGTCAGCGCAGCAGGCATTTCTGATCTGGGCGTCCAGCGAACTCAGCGACGGAGAAAACGGCTAAATGGGCCGATTCATACCGTATTCATACCGAACAAAAATCGAACTCCCACATCGTTATCAGTCTGTAAGTTTTTCTTCATCCGCCTTTCATGAAACTTCAGCACTTTTCACGGTATTACCCGCCGAATTTTTGTAGAATGGTGACATATTGAATTTATCGCCAGCACTCATTACAAAAGGAAAGGGTAATCAAAATGTTAACCAGAATGCTTCGACCCCGGACAATCACCATACTCCTCCTGGCCCTGATCATCGCCGCAGTCTCCGCCGCCTTCGCATCTTCAATCACGATGCCGACCGCCGCAACCGCTGCCGAAGGTTCAGTCGATATGGACGACTTCGAAATCACCGCCGTCGAATACGACATCAATGCCTCGACCAATCCCAGCACCATTTCGGAAGTCACACTGACCTTCGGCGGCACGACACTGCCCGCTGTGGGAGCTGACATCGAAGTCCAGTTCGAGACGAACGGCACCACCTATCAGTGCACCTGGGCATCGCCGACCGCCACCTGTGACACGACCGTCGGCGGGGCAACCAATGTCGAAGACGCAGCCTTCCTCCACGTCCTGGCAGGCGACGTCACCATCAACGTCAC
>JAFGOY010000040.1 GCA_016926255.1 Anaerolineae bacterium
GCCAGCGGGCGGAAGAAGGTCCACTCGACGCTCTTGAAGGCATAGCTGCCCAGCACGCTGACCAGCGGACGCCCACTCGGTCGCCCGACCGGTTCGAGGTGCCAGAGCGGCGCGGCTTTGACCTGGTAATCGCCGCGCAGGAGCGGCGGCCAGCGGCCCTCGCCACACCGCCCAGCATTGTACATTGCGGTGCCGCGCAGCGGCAGGGCGGATGTGGAAAATACGCACGCAAGGTGCGCGAGGGCTTGACACAGCTTATTCGTTATTCTAACTCGAATTTCTGTACAATTGTTGTGACTTTTTCCTTTATACGGTCTTGAAATACAATGAGGCTGTTGAATCAACTTACACAAAGGGAGCGAACGAACATGAGTGACCGCCTGACGAATGACGACATGCAGATTGTGGTTGCGTTTACCTCCAGTGGGGGCTTTCAGGATGTGAGCGTGGTAAGTGACACACTTGAAGATTTGCAAGAGAAGTCGGCGCAGGCTATCGAAAAAGCGATGGATACAATCCAGATGATGGGGAAGCGGTTAGCCAATAAGCTGAAATCGATGGGGCCGGACAAGCCAGACGAGGTAGAAGTCGAGTTTGGGATTCAGTTTGATGTCGAAGCCGGGGCAGTCGTCTCCAAAGTGGGCGGACAATCGAGCATCAAGGTGACGATGACCTGGAAGGACGAATGAAATGGGAGTCACGCTCCAAGACCCACTCAACTTCACAGTTGCCATCCAGGACGCCCGAATGGGAGATACGGTAGGCACCGGGGTTGCCGTTTCGGCGGATGGGAAGATCATCACCTGTGCCCACGTGGTGGAAAGTGCGGGAGTAAAACTCTCTCAGCCTGACGGGTACGAAGTTGGTATATTGTTCCAGAAAACGGGCGACAAACGGAAAGCGAGAGTGATCTGCTGCTTCAAGCCGGAAGAATACGAAGACGATTTCGTCCTGCTGCAACTGGTCGATGGTGTTTCACCGCTAGGGCCGGAGCAGGTTGCGGTTTTGGGCTATCTCGAAAATGCCCGCTCCCACAATTTCTCTGCGATAGGGTACAGTCTATTGGGCAAACAGCGTATGCGATGGATCGATGGAAAAATCATGGGGCCAGTACCCATTGATGGAAGGACCTTGCGCACTGATGTCTACGAACTGCGCACCCGCGACATCCGCCCTGGGCACAGCGGAGCGGCGATCCTTGATACTGAAGATAATCTGGTGGTGGGAATAGTGACCAGCCGCTGGAATCCAATGGGTGGTACAGCCGATGACAACATCGGGCATGGGACGGATGCTCTCCTGCTGGGCTTCGAGCCATTCGAGGCGTACGGTATCGAATTGCGCGATGAGCCGTTGGGTAAAGCATCAGCACCACAGCCACGTATTTCCGAAGAGGAAATGATCAAAGTCAGGCGAGTGGCTCAACCCCAACCCGACGAAGGGATGCGACGCGCCCCGGCACTGCTCGAAGAATGGGTTGGACGTGACGAACTGCTCGATCAGTTGACCGCCGACTACAATGACCCCGACCTGCGGATCGCCGGGCTGATCGGCTTTGGCGGTGAGGGCAAGAGCAGCCTCGCCCGCCAGTGGATCGACTCGGTTGAGGTTGATGGCGTGTTCTGGTGGGGCTTCTACGACAATCGTGAGGTCGAGCAGTTCTTCGAGGCGGCTCTGACCTATCTGGCCGGGCCAGAACTGACCGCGCAGGTGACCTCGACGAGCGTACGGGCAGGAATTATTGCCCAACTGCTGCGTGAGAAACGCTACATCTTCGTGCTTGACGGCTTCGAGGTGACGCAGCACCAGGAAGGCGACCGCTACGGGCAAATCGCTAGCCGGGAGATGATCGAATTCCTGGGCTACCTGGCCGGGCTGGAACACAATTCCTTCTGCCTGATTACGACCCGCACGCCGCTGCTGGAAATGATGAAGTACACCAGCTACCAGTACCGCGATGTCGATCGGTTGAGTGAAGCGGATGGGCTTGCGCTGCTGCGCAAGCAGGGTGTGAAAGGCACCGACGACGAACTGAAGGCGCTGGTCAATACCTGGGACGGCCACGCGCTGACGGTCAGCCTGCTGGGGGCGTATATCGGCGAAACGCTGGGCGGCGACCTGAGCCAGCTGGATGAAGAACCGCTGGCCGACGAAACCCGCTACGAGCGGGTTTACCGGATTCTACGCCGCTATGACGAATATCTCGGCGAGGCGGAAAAGGCCTTTCTGACGCTGTTCAGCGCCTTCCGGACGCCAGTCAAGGTGGCGGCTTTCCCGACCGTGTTCCGCCCGGCGACCGATGCGACGGCGCTCAACGCGCCGATTGTCAAATTGAGCGATGAGGAATTCGAGGCCATGATTGAGAGGCTGCGCGGCTACCGCATTCTACGCTATGACCCGGCGCAGCAGCATTACACCACCCACCCGTTGATACGGGAGCACTATATTGGCAGGTTCAACAACATACCAGAAGAACAAAAAAATCACAGTCATAACGTAATAAAAGAACACTACATGATATTGGCAAGAGAAATTCCATACCATCCTAGCCTGGAGGATTACGTACCACTGATCGAGGCCATACATCATGCCTGCTGTGCTGGGTCATATGATGAGGCAGCTATCATCTATTGGGGATGGGTTAATCGAGACGAAAAGCAAATGCTGACACACATTTTAGGAGCTTACGAAACGGCACTTGCTCTTATCCAGTCTCTCTTTCCTCAGAGTGATTTTGGTCAGGAACCACTTGTTAGTGACCTCGGTAAGCAATATATCCTCAACGAAGCTGGTTTTTGTCTCATGAATCAAGGCCGGCTTGTTGAGGCAACAGTACCCTACAAGAACGCGGTTCGGATGGGTGTCAAAAGTAATGATTGGTATAACGCAAGTGCCGGGTACCAAAACCTTGCAGAGTTACATGCCTACCTAGGAGAGTTTGAGGCAAGTGCGGTGTACGCGAGGAAAGCACGTGAGATTGCTCGGCATATTAAGGTCAGGGAGAAGCGACAGAGGCGTGAGGGTGACTCTTGGGCTCGTTTGGGTTGGGCAGAGCACCTGAGAGGTAAGCTATCAGCAGCATCAAATGCCTTCCGAAAAGCTGAGGTTGTTCTGAAACGCCGATCCCCTCACATGAAATATCTTTACAGTACAAATGGTGTTTTCTATGCCGAGTATCGGCGCCGAGTTGGTGACATAGCCAATGCCCGGCGAATGATTGTCTCAGATCCGGGCTTCCCCACGAGTCTTTCACCAGAAGTAACTAGCCTTCTCCACTGTGTTCTTGGGAATTTAGATTTAGATGCTGGTGAATATCTAGAAGCTCATGGACACTATAATAAGGCATTGCATATTGCTCGGAGTATTACTAAGAGAAATGTGCTGATTGACGCACTGATAGGGTTGGGAAGGCTGCTGGCGCGGCACCCGCAGCCGGGGGAGTCGGCGCGGCCTTACCTCGACGAGGCGCTGGGCTACTGCCTGGAGAGCGGTTATCGCATCTACGAGGCCGACTGCCGCGTGGCGCTGGCGTGGATGCATCACACGGAGGGGAGTCCGGAGGAGGCGCGGTCACAGGCAGAGCGAGCGAAGGCGATGTCGGCGGAGATGGGATATCACTGGGGGGTGGTCGATGCGGAGGAGCTGTTGGCGGTGGTGTTATAGACAGAGATTTTAACATGTTGGCGCGAAAAAAAATAAGACCTGGCGTAAACCAAGTCTTGTGAAACTACTGCTCCAATACAAATCGAACATACTCCCTCGCTGCCCGCTCACCGACCTCAAACTCGTCGACTGTGTTGTATCGGGCAGCGGCCTTCTCGTAGTTCCCCGGCTGTGCCAGGCGATTGGCGATCTGTTCACCGATGCGGTCGGCTTCATCGCGGGGCAGCGACCGGTGCAGCACCGACTGTGCGCTGCGCTTGATGGCTATTGTCAACATCGAGCACCCCCTACCAACCGCGAACTTCATAGGCGTAGTGGTTCTGCGGAACCGGGATCGCCAGCTCAAGCTGCCGGTAGCGCCTGATCCGCTCACCATGTACCTGGGTGCGGATTTCCGCTTCGAAGGCGGGCATCGACTTCATCCCGGCCTTGCCGACAACGGTCACCAGCTGGTCACCGTACCAGTCGAGGTACATGCGGACGGTGTCGGCGCGGACGTCGAGACGCGCTGCCTCACCGGCGATATCTTCAAATGCGGCGTCGAACGAGAAGCGATCCAGGTTATGCGCCATTCGGCTTGACCCATTGTGCAGAGACATGATATAGTCCTCCTAAGTTCTGCTTTAGCGAGTAGAATCGAATGCGGGGACGCTCTCTCACCAGAGCATCCCCGCGTGTTTTTGGAAGTCCCTTTACCTAGAAAGGGATTTCCTCCTGCTGTTCCTCGGCGACGGGTTGAGTGTCACCGTTTGCGTCGAGGAACTTGACCGTATCGGCGGTCACTTTGAGGGCGGCACGCGGCTGGCCCTCACCGTCGATGTATGCTTCGGCTTCGATGCGGCTCGCCACCACCATCACCTTGCGCCCTTTGGCGAGGTACTGGTTGGTGATCTCGGCCAGCTTGCCCCAGCACGCGACCTTGTACCAGGTCACCCGTTCTCCCGGCTCACCGTTGCTGTTTGTCCAGCGGGTGTTCACGGCCACGGAGAAGTTCGTCACGGCCTTGTCGGATGGCGTATAGCGCATTTCCGGATCACGGCCCAGGTTCCCAACAATAGTCAGCGACTCATACATCTTGACTTCCTCCTTGTGAAGTACATGATCAAAAGAAGCCCAGTTTGTCTGGACTTCACCCGGTCAGCGGGCGATAGCCCGCCGGTGGTTCGATTTGCAGCCTGGGTGGAGGGTCGGGATGCCCCGTCAACTTAATAATGAAGTGTTGGCACACCCTGCTCGGTAAGGCGGCATTCCTATCATTCGCCCTATTCATGCTAGACTTGGCTCAGAGAGAATTTGCGCCGAAACGCTGGAGGTGATTATGGGTAAGTTGAAGGATTTCATAGCGAGGCGAAAAGCATCATTTCGTTTCTACAGCTTGATTGGCGGTTTCCTATTCCTAATAGTGGTCATTTTTGTCATTTCCCTGCAATCAAAAGACTATGTTCAGAACTTAAGCCTAAATCTTTTTACGGAACTGATTGGAGCAGTCTTGATTGCCTGGTTGCTAGACACTCTAATCGGTAGGGCCAATCGAGACAGGCATCTGGAAATCGAAGAATTGCGTCGCATTAGTGTGCGACTTGAGATGCTTGAGACAATGATGAAACAGCACGAGTTATTGCAAGACATGTCTGATGAGGCATTCGATCGTGCAGTTCAAGAAGGAAAAATGACAGTCGAGCAGTTAGAGGCTTACAAAGCTTTCAAGGCATTATCGCTAGACGATGTCCAGCAAAAGATCAGTGAATGGTATCCGGCGGAGCCTGACACAAGTGAGGAAAACGAGAAGTAAACACCATCGCTGCTCACTAGGGCGGCACTAGTCGGCGTTTCTCAAGACAGGATACCTAACACGTTACGGCTCGACTGATGAAGTGAGTCAGTAGTTGGCACCCCACACATACAATGCGGTCAGAACCGTTAAACGTGTTATGAGGCATGAGACACTTTGCCTTGCTGCCAATTTACCGATACTCTAAAAGTAGTTTCTTTCACACAGATATCGACTGCTCGTTGTGGTCTGCTGATAGTTCGTATTTGAATTCGTTTCAGGGAGGGATTGATGGAATACTTGACTATAAACCAGCTAAGGGGGTTGGCACAACAAACACAAAGCCCCAGTGTCTCGATTTTTTTGCCGACCCATCGTACCGGTCGGAATACGGAGCAAGACCCCATACGCTTCAAGAATCTTCTTCGAGAAACCGAACGGCAGCTGCTGAACCGTGGGATGGGGCCCCGCGCAGTGGAGGACTTACTTCAACCAGCTCAAACATTATTGGATGATCCGTCTTTCTGGTGGCATCAGCACGATGGGTTGGCGGTGTTTATCGCCTCAGGTGACTTCCATTACTACCCTCTTCCATTTCGTGTTGAAGAACTGCTCGTTATCGCTCGATCTTATTACGTCAATCCCGTATTGCCGCTGTTCACAAACAATGGGCATTATTACGTCCTGGCGATTAGTCAGGACGAGGTTCGCCTGTTTGAAGGAACTCGTCATAGTGTTGGTCAAATTGACCTACCAGAGGCTATGCCTAAGAGTCTTGATGAAGTGAGCCAATCCGACGATCCGGAAAAACAGTTGCAATCTCACTCGGCAGGAGGAAGGGATGCCATGTTCCATGGACATGGTCCGGGCGATGAGGAACCGAAGGTGGAAGTCGAGCAGTATCTTAATATGGTGGATGCTGGACTTAAAGAAATCTTTCGGGAACAACAAGCGCCACTCATCTTAGCAGGCGTTGATTACCTGCTGCCAATGTATCATAAGGTCAGCGAGTACGCGCATATCATGCAAGAGGGCATCACAGGAAGTCCTGAGCATCTACATCCTGAAGAATTGCAAGTCCAGGCCTGGTCTATCGTAGAACCTTATTTCCGTCAGGAGATGGAAAAGGTTATCCAACAATATCACCAGCTTGCCGACACAGAGAAAGCAACAGACAGTATTGAGGAGATTGTCGTAGCCGCATTTTATGGACGTGTAGACAAGCTAATCCTGGCCACCGATGATCAGGTGTGGGGTATATTCAATTCTGAAAGTGGAAAAGTTGTCCATTACCAGGAGGGGCAAAGCGAAGAGGACGATCTCGCGCTGGTGGATTTTGCAGCGATGAAGACCCTTCAGAATGGTGGAACCATATATGCGCTTTCTCAGGGAGAGATGCCAACGAACTCACCAATGGTTGCTGTTTTTCGTTATTAGATAGGCCGGTGAGGGGCATCATTGGCCCAAAGAACATAACCGCAGTACATCTAAGGCACCACGTCTCCTGGTAGATTGTAATTTACTCGGCGACCTTGTCTGGTACGCGGATATACGCAAGAATCGAAAAAAGAGAGAACTGCCCCGCAGGGCATTCCCTCTTGCTTACAGATAGGTTCTGATTTCCTCATCGGACACCGGCACGGGCCGGATCGCTTCCAGGCTGACAAACGATATGAACGAAGTAAGCGGAATTCTGTGCAAAAGGCGAAAAACGTAGCTCGCGGCTGCAACAGCAACGGCGTCGTTAATTAAGAGAGCTTGATCCATCAGGTCTCCGCAAGATGCCCCCGGCGCAGGCCCCGGCTCCGGGTTGGGTTCGAGGAGTTCGGGGAAGACCAGCGCGGCATTGGGCAGGTGATGGATCACACCGCCCTGGGTCTCCATGCGAGCGAGGGCGTCCAGCACTGTCTCCCGATCCGAACTGTCTCCTATGACGAACTGGCCTGACGCAAGATGGTTACCTGAGTCACCCCACAGACACCCTGCACGGGCCAAAGCCCTCCGTGCTTCGTGGTTATCCACACAGCCCAGCAGCAGCGTGCCCGGCCCGTTGGGATGACGTTCGGGGTCGAAGGGTTCCGGGATGGCGGTCGAGTCCAGGCCCAGCGCCAGGTTGAAGCGTCTTGAAAGCAGCATGGCTTTGTTGTGACCTACGTCCGCCGGGGCAAAGCCCGCCTGACGCCCGACGTTCTTTTCTTCCACATGGTCAGGGTCGATCAGCGTGAAGCGGGGCGTGTGCATTCCCCGTTGGCTCATATCGTAGATGATGCGCGCGACACTACGGGCCAGCGCCGATCCCGTCCCCCCGACGCCGACCAGCACCACGTGGTTGATCGCATGACGCGGTTCGAATCTACCGATCATCGTTTGCCCCCAACACACCACCGGGTGTCTTGCGAGCCGGAATCAGTTCCTTCTTCGGGTAGACCCGCGCGCGGCGGCGCTCCAGTTCGACGTAGAGCTTACGTACGTCGTCGGGGTGGGAGGCACACTTGCCGCCGACCAGGTGACTGCCGAAGGGCGTCGAGAGCAGCTGCGACCAGTCTGCGGAGAGGTCGTTCCCGGTGAGGTGACCGGCGCTGACCTTGGTCACCGTCCCCCAGCAGATCGAGCCGCTGCTGTAGACATTGGGCAGTGGCGCGTGATAGAGGGGAACGTCATAGGATGCCGGGCGTTCGGCCACAGCATATACTTGGTAGCTCGGATCGCGGTTGGCGGTCGTGGTGCGGATCAGGATCAGGGCGGGCAGGGGGACATGCAGTGCGTCTTCGCTGCCTTCCAGCCACAGCGGTGTTTTCTGCCGGGGCCGGTACTCGACGACGGTGCGCTTTGCGCCTTCCGTTCGCACGCAGAGGGTGTTTCCACCGAGCAGGCCGCTGTCGAAGACGACCGTATTGCTGAGCGCGGCGGCCACATCGTCGGGCGATACGGCGTATTCAGCGATGCCATGCTCAGTCAGTTTCCGCATAACAATGCCGTAGGAATAGAAGGCAAGAGTCAGGGCCGGTTTCTCCTGGAGCGCCTGGCTCAAGGCTTCCCGACCGATGTCCGTCAGGCCAGTTGAGTGCGACATTCTCTATCCTTTCTGCCGCTTTCAACGCGGCGATGTTTGTTTTCAGTGCACTGCTGAGTGCATCATCTTCGGCCAGTCGCTGCATGGATCGCCCGACCGCGTAGAGGACGATGGTCATCTCCCGGCAGGCTTCGTCGGTCATCGAGAGCGCATCCGGCTCCCAGTCGAGCGGCTCGAAGCCCACCTCCCAGTAGGCGTTGGCCGAGAAGTCGAGCAGGCTGTTTCCGGTGCAGGAAAACAGGAACATCAGCAGGAAGGCGAGATCGGCACAGGGCTGGCAGTCCTGGGCGATGAGCGACTTGATGACATGCCGGGCGATGGGCTGCTGGGCGTCGAAGTTGTTCTCGTTGATCACGGCGTAGGGATTGCGCCAGCGGGTAGCCGGGGTAGAGACGGGGTGCAGATCGAAGGTGTCGGCGAGCAGCGCGGCATAGTCAGGGTGATCGTCGAGGAACTCCGGGGAGGTGACATCCAGCCCGACGAAGGGAAGCGGCACGCCGTAGACCATGTCGTAGAGCGCTTCGAGTTCGAGGTGGGGATAGGCCCGGCGCAGACCGGCGCAGAAAGCCGACTCGATCTGGCGGAAATCCCAGCCTGCGCGCAGCCCTTCGACCAGCTCGCAGTAGACCGATGGGAAGCAGCGCCGGGCGACGCTCAAGGCATACATCGCCAGCGCGTCCGGGTCTTCCTCGTAGGCCCCGTCGAAGTAGGCTTCCTCGATCAGGCCGGGTTCGAGCAGGCGCAGCGGGTCGAGCCAGGCGGCGGTATTCGCCAGACTGATCCTGACGTCGTTCTGCATAGCGTGCATGAGAAACGCGGGCACGGTTTGCAGTTCCTGAGGGGTAGTCATAGGGAGTACTCCTCGATTGAGGTCCCGGTTACCGGGATGGGACGCAGGCCGGTCAGCCGACGTAGCGACGCTTCGCAGGCGCGGGTGTAGTCGATGATCTCGATGGTCGCTTCGACCAGTTCATCTGAGGTGGCGGCGGTGGGGATGAGGGATGAGGTGGGGGTGTACTGCCGGAGCAGCGCCACCCCCTTGAGTTCGACCGGCTCGACCGAGGAAAGGATATCCTTTAAGGCTGTCGACGATAAACCGGAGAACATCGCGTTAGCCCTTGCGACCTGGCTTAGGTAGAAATTCAACGTAGTTCACGTCGCCTTCGATCTTCTCGCGGACGGTGGCCTGAGCCACCTCCGGAAAGCTGAGGCGCAGAATCTCGCGCACCTCATCGAGGCTGCGGCCTTGCGTGGATTCATCTTCCACAATCTTCGTGCTGCCGATCCTGAAAATGCGGGTCATGTGGTTTGCTCCTTGTCTGAGATGGGTTACCAGAGCGAGGACTGCGCCGGGTCGATCTCTTCAGCGCTGCCCTCGGCGGGGTAGTAGGTAAATTCGTAAGCATCACTGTCTTCTTCGAGTTCGTCCGTCTCATCGACCGGGGTATCCTCTTGCGGCGCATCTGCTGGCTCAGCCTCGGACATGACTTCCTCAGAGTCAGCAGGCTCAGCGGTAGAGACTTCCTCCGTCATGTCGGGGAAATCCGGCGCGCCGCTGGTGAAGACCGAGCGCGCCCGGCTGAAGAAGGCGGCAATGTCTTCCGACCAGTTGACCAGCTCCAACTCGGCCATGAAGGCCAGGTCGCCATGCCGGGCGATGACGGTCGCCTTGTGGCAGGGCTGGCGGTCGCGGGTGAAGGTCAGCTCCGGGCTGATGTCGAAGCTCAGGTGCCAGTTGGGTTTCTGTTTACCGGCCATTGTCGATCTCCTTCTCGACGCGGACGGTGGTCGGGACGTCTTTGAGCAGGTTCTCCAGCGCGCCCTGCACCTGGCACAGCTGGTTGTACAGGTTGACGATGACCGCCTGCTTGCGCACCGGCAGCACGTCGAGCAGGTTCCAGACTTCGGTGCGGGCATCGGTGAGGCGGTTGCTGGCGGTCAGGCCCTGCATGTAGGCCGGATTGAGTTTTTCTTCCATGGGATTCCTTTCTAAAAGGGCAGGCTCTACCGACTATGGAAAGAGCCAGTTTTGATGTAAGATATGAATCGCTGTATCAGAACTCCGGGGAGCAAACTATGAAGCGCACAACGTGGATCATCATTAAGGGGATTGTTGCATTCAGGGTAGTCATTGGTGGGGTGTTTACCGTGTCGAACGGCGGCAGCAGCAACGGTATATACTGATCGTTAAGATAAGGGTGACATGAATTTTGATGGTGGTTGGCTAAATCAACGCCACATATTAGTGGATAGATACATTACTTATGAACTGGCAACAAAAGTGATTGCTGAACTTTTGTTTTGCCATCGACAACAACCAGGTGAGGAGATTACTATGATAATTCGTTCACCTGGTGGTGTTGTATCTGCCGCTATGGGCATTCATGACACAATGTGTTCAATTGAATCACCGGTGTCTACCGTCGGGAGTGGCATTGTAGGAGGAATAGCCGCACTATTGCTGGCTGCTGGGACACGGGGCAGGAGATTTGTCACGCCTACATGTATGGTTTGGCTTCCCTGGCTGGTTGAGTCCAACAAAACATCACAAAACCAAGAAGTAGAACTCTTGAAATTAGAAGAAAAGATAGATGGTTATATAATCCAACACACTCACATGACCAATACTGATCTAGATGTTCTGAAAGAAACACCAATTTCTGCTGAAGAGATGATACGATGGGGGATCGCGGACTACATCATGGAATCCGAGCTAGATTAGCATGTTAGCCTTTAAGACAATCTCCTTTGCTAGCATCGAGCCACAGACGAAATAGAAGCCATATCCCGTTCGCACATTGAAGCCAAAACTGCGCTTCGCATCGTGACGAGCATGCTGATCGGGATAGATGCAGGGTCTGTTGAGCCAAGCATGGTTGTTTGTGTGCTATACTTTCCTCAACAGGAGTTGTCGTGAGGTGAAATGATGGTTGTGGCATATCAGGGTACAGTGCGTGGAGGGCAAATCCAGATGGAGAATGACCTGATGCTGCCGGAAGGGGCACAGGTTTATATTGTCGTCGTCGAGGAACCGGCGGCTTCTGCCAGACCTGCCGGTATCACCGGGGCTGAACTGGCCGAGTCGGAAATCGTCGGCATGTGGGCTGATCGGGAAGACATCACAGACAGCGCTGCCTTTGCCGAGGAACTCCGCCGCAAAGCCGAACGACGGGGCCGTGGATGAGCCAGCATCGCACCTTCCATCTCAGTCACAATGTCGGCCTGCTGGATGCGTTGATCGCAGCCAGCACAGTTCGACTTAACGTCCCGATTTTTATGCTCAACCTCAAGCATTTTGAGATTCTGCCGGGGGTACAGGCCATCCGGCCATATTGACCTGTAACCGCGAGGCAATCTCCTTCGCCAGCATCGATCCGCAGACAAAACACCAGCCGTATCCCGTTCGCACATTGAAGCCAAAGCTGCGCTTTGCATCACGGTGTGAGTGCCGCTCCGGGTAGATGCAGGGGCCATTGAGCCAGTCGCCGTTGGGCCGGTAGCCCAGTGCGCGGAAGTGATCGGCAATCGCTGCCACCAGCGCCGGGTCAACCGGTGAACTGGTGGCTTTGCGCTTTTTCACGGGGCGGGCTGGCTCCGGTCGGGGGCGCATCCACTCCACCACAGCGGACAGGTCGGGCACATGCAGGATGTCGAGCGGCTGCGCCACCCGGTAGGGCGTGCCGTTCGGGTGGATGCTCGGCGGGGCGGCGACCTGGTGGCCATTGGCCTTGATTTCCATACCCGCACCGCGCCGCGACGGGGGCAGCGCATCGACCCGCAGGTAGACATGCCATCCCCCGCCGCCGGTGGAGACCATATAGGTGCGGGCGAGATTCGGGAAGCGGGCGCGGAAGGCGCGGTAGGCACCCGAAGCGTCGATATCGAGCACAACCAGATTCCCCGACACTTCCCCGCAGACGATCCCGATATTCTGGAACAGTCCTCGCCGCAGCCAGCGTTCGAGTTCTGATCGAGTCGGTCGGCGCTGCTGGTACTCGCGCCAGGTCACGACCGGTACTTTGCCGCGCAGCGGGATCACACTGAAACCCAGCGCCAGATAGCGCCGCACGGCGGTGGGTGGGTTGGGGGCACCGGCGGCATCAAGGAGGCCGGGCGCAGTGGGGTCGTCAGAAAAGAGAGATCTGGCCGTGTGATATTTCACGGAGCTGCTCCGGGGATCGCCTGGGAGGAAGCAGGGGTTTCTTGCGGGACGTGGGAGCAGGCCGCAGCAGCTCGACGCGCCCGTTGACGAGCGCGACGGTGTGGTCGGCTTTCAGCAGCCGCTCGAAGGCGGCTTCGTGCTCGCCTTTGGGGATGGCGAACACCTGAAGCGATGGCCCGCCCTTCTGGACGTGGACGCTGGCCGGTTTGAGCAGCCTGCGGCTGGCAGCCAGCGCGTCGGCGTCGAAGCTGATGAACTGCCCCGGCATCTCGACGAAGGTCAGGATGTTGGGCTGGCGGTTCTCGCGGTAGCGGGCGTAGGCTTCGGGGAGCGTGGCCGGGAGGACGTGTTCTGCAGGCGCTTCGACAGGGGCAGTGGCTTTCACGGCCTTGCGGCGGGCAATCACGATGTCGATCCCGGCTTTGTTCAGCCGCGAGATGTAGTGATCGAGATCTTTAGCCGGGACAGCGGTCTGCTCGACGGTGACGCCGCCGATCTTGCGCGTCTCCAGCACCGCGTTGAGCGCTTTCGCCACGCGCTTCGCGTCGGTGCCGTAGGCGTAGAAGTAGTCACCGCGCTCGACGAGCACCACAGCAGCGGCATGATTTCGCCGGGCAGCATGATAGCCTGCCAGTTGCGGGACTCGTGGCAGAACCGGTTCAGGCTGTTCGACCGGCGGCTGCTCCTCACGCCGGAGCAAGAGCGGCAGGTCGTGGGCGATGGACTTTGCCTTTTGCACCACGTCGGCGGGCAGCAGGTTTTCGTCACCGGTGACCAGGTTCCTGACGCGGTAGCTGGCCTCGGTCAGCGGGCCGTAGTCGACGACCTCATGCGTTTCCAGTTCGTGGTAGAAGCGCTTCCCGACGAGGTTCTCCAGCGGCACGGCCTTGGCGTCCGATTTGCCGTTTCCGTTCGAGCCGGTCGCCCAGCCCGAGGTGAAGTCGGCGGAAGCCTGGGCGGTCTGCTGAAACAGCTTCGCGACGTCGACCACCTGGGTATCTTCGGCGATGGATTTCGCCAGTTCAGCCTCCAGAGATAGGGCACCGCCGGAGAGCTGGGCCAGCCCGCCGCCATCGGCATCACCGCCGAGAAGCGCAGCGGCGGCCTGTTTTTCACTGACCAGCCGGATCGCCTGGGCTTCCATCGTGTCGCTATAGAACAGATGGTAAACGCGGCATTCCTCGGTCTGGCCGATGCGCCAGTGGCGGCGCGAGGCTTGAGAAATCGTGTAGAGACTATACGCGACCTCGAAGAAGATCAACGACTTTGCCCACAAACAATCCAGGCCGGTTTCGATCAACTTTGGATTACAGATGAGCAGATTACAGCCCTGCTCGACCTGTTTCTTCATCCACCGGTCGCGTTTGTCGGTGGCGACGGTGTTACTCTCCAGAATGACCGGCTTTGCGTCCGGCACGTGCTTCTGGATCAGTTCGGCGAGCCGATCCTGGATGCGATGCTTGCCCGACTGGGCAATGAAGATCACGCAGGGGCGGTTGGCGGCGAGTTCCTCGCCGAGGAGGTCGATCAGCGCCTGCTCTTTGGGATAGATAAGCTGTTTCCCGAAGCCCTGCAATGTCGTCACGAGATGAGTCACCTGATTGCCGAGTTCGTCCTTCTGCGGGGTGCGGTGGACGACCGGCTTGCCCTGGTAGCAGGTCGAGGGATAGCGCAGGCAGGCATGGAGGTAGGCGCCGAGGAAGGAGGCATCGCCTTCGTTCTTGCAGCCGACCAGGTAGTCGAGCAGCTTCTGCTTCTCGCGGTCGTAGTGCGACTGGATTTCCGGGGGCAGACTGACCGGCACGGGGATTTCTTTGTAGTCGGGCAAATTGAATGCCAGATCGGGCAAACCGACCCACAGGCAGTGATCCAATAATTCGCGGATCAGCAGCGGGGAGATGCCGGGCGCTTCCTGCGGGCGGTGCTCGTGGCGGTCGGTGCCGTTGTAGACGCCGGATTGTTTGTCCTGCGAATACTCTATCACCTTGACCATGACCCCCATTGTGCGCACCCAGCGATTGATCGCCTGCTCGACGCCCTCGTCGATGGGGTACTGCTGCGCCATGCGCGGGTTGAAGGCCCACTCCAGCCAGAAGACCGAGGAGGCCATCCCGCCGAACAGCGTACCGGTCAGGCCGATGGCGTAACCGGCGATGTGAACGAGGTTCTGCATCGCGCGGCCCTGGTCGGTGGCGGCGGACTTGGTTTCGTGGATTTCGTCGATCACGGCCACGGCGACGCGGTCGGCGAAGCGCTCGCGGAGCAGCGTCGCGACCGGGTAGCGCGGGTTGCGCTTGGGATACTTCATCCCCTCGTCGGGCGCGGAGAAGGTGCGGGTGTACTGCCAGAGCGCGCCGCCGCAGGCATGGCATTGGCGCGGGCCGGTCTGCATCCATTTGACCGGGTCGGTCTTGCCCTTGCCATCCTTTGAGCTTGAGATCGGTTCTGAGCAGGTGGGGCAGATGGGGATTTCCTCGGTGACGATGCGCTCAACACCGGTAAGGAGATTGTCCTCCCGGTCGAGAAACTGGCGGGGGATCGGGCCGGACTTCGGCCACTGGGCGAAGCGTCGATGGCGCACCTGGTAGGCGGCTGACCAGCCTTCTCCTAACTTTGCACGCTCGCGGCTGACGATGAGGATATGGAGCTTATCAGGTGTCTCGGCGGCGCGCTGCATGAAGGCGGTCACATCGTCGACGAGCGTCTCGCCCTTCGAGAGGTTCTTGTCGGCGACGTGGGGGACGCAGCCGGGGATGACGTCGACCAGCTCACTATGCCATTTGTGGATCAAATGGGGCGGGCACATGATAACTGCCACCTGCCCCGGTCTGATCTTTCCTTCGTGCCAGAGGGCAGCAATCGCGGCACCGGCCATCGGCGTCTTTCCCGTTCCCATGTCGCCAATCAAGATCACCTTGCGGCGCTTCTCAAGCGTCGCGAGCATGGCCGCGACGACGTGCTTTTGTGTTTCGAACAGGCCGGTGACCGGGCGTCCGGGCAGCAGGCGGTTGCGGAAGACGCGGTCGAAGACCGACGCGTGGCGGCTGTGGTCGAAATCGTAGAGCGGCTGGCTGTTCTCGGTCAGATAGGCAAGGAAGGCATCCTTGTGCCGCTTGATGAAGCTGACCAGCCGGTCTTTCTCGTGGCTCTCGATGCGTGTCACCTTGCCCTCACGCGAGAGCAGCGTGATCGTCACCTGGGCCTTGTGCTCGATGGTCTCGCGGATGCCGCGCAGCTCCTCTGGCGTGGTGTCGATCTCGGTCATGCGCACCACACCGCGCACGGCTGCGGGGCTGCCATCCCTATCGAGCAGGAGGCCGTTGAACAGCCCGGCGGCGAGGATCATGCCGAGCTGGCCGCTGCGCGGGGGGACGATCGGGGTGAGGGGCGGTTCTTCGGGAGGCGTCTCGACGATGGCCTGAAAGGTGTTGCTGCGGTGTGTGCCCTGCTCCACGAGGAAGGGCTGCATCAGGTCGGCGGTGAGGTCATCGGGATGGAAGTAGAAGCGTTTGACATGCTGCGCGGGTGGGATGCGGTAGACCGGCTCGTCGACCACCTGGAGCAGCGGGAGGGAATCGGGCTGGCGGCAGGACTCGACGAGATCGAGCGCTTCGGCGGAGACGTCATCCTCCCGTTTGACCGGGCGGGCCTTGGCCACGACGACGATCTGCGGGTAGGTATCGAGGTGCAGGCCGGGCAGCCGGTAGACGTCGACGCGGCTGCTGCGCTGGACGAGGAAGGAGGCGGCGCGCTCGGTCATGTGCTGGGCGTAGACGACCCACAGGACGAAGCCGCCATCCTGCCCCCATTTCCAGGAGTGGGCGAGCATCTCGAACTCGCGGCGCTTCTCATCGGCGCGCCCGCTGTTCTCGGCATAGGGCGGGTTGACATAGACGAGGCTGTAGGCGCGGTTGGGCGTGCGCAGGGTCATCAGGTCACCGCAGGCAGTGCGTTCCATGCCGAACTTTTCGCGGCAGGCGGCGGCACGGGACTGGTCGATCTCGTTGGCGTAGGGCGTCATGTGCCAGGCGCTGGCGAGGTGTTGAAGGGCATCGCCTTCACCCGCGCAGGGGTCTAGAATCAGACCGCCCTCGGTGGCCTTGAACAGGCTCGCGAGGGCGGGTAAGTGTTCGGGCGGCAGGGGATAGTAGCCGCCTTTCATTTGTGATTGCAAGTGGGCCATTCGTCATCCTTTCATGGATTTGCCTTTTTTCTTCTGTTGCGGTTCTATATCTTGATAGGAAGGGAGCAAGAGATGAGTGCAGCCAAAGAACAGGGTCGTTATTCCTGGATTATCGTGGGGATTGCAAGTCTTCTGTCCGCTCTGGCATGTGCTGCTTACAAGCCTATGGGTGAACTACCGTCCGATGGAACCCCGGTTGAATTTACGGCGGAGGGTGAGACGGAACATACATGGACCGCGCATGTAGTTCCTGGAGATGAGTATGTGGTTTCACTATCAAGCGACGAGTACTCATTCGTTCAAGGGAATATGGATGTCTATGATGAGGGATTGAACTCCTCAGAGGCAATAGGGCATTTGGCTACAAGGGAGAGCGCAGTGTCAAGCCCACCCGATGTGACATTCACAGCCCCTGAAGACGGAGAAGTATCCATCATCATTCTCGTTTATGGTGGGATTGACTATGAGCCGTTTGGAGAATACATTGTGACCCTACGTCACAAATAGCAGGTTCGGTTTAGGTTACCTCTGCCAATCGAACGCCGACAACAGCCTCAACCTGATCGACTTCTATGACGTTCCGTGCATACCACGCCCGCCGACGCTTGCCCCAGCGGAACCCCGCTGCCCGGAGCCGATCCAGGATCGCATCGTCCGGTTTGTGGGAAAAGCGCAGCCACGTCCAATCACCTTCATGCTCGACGGTATACGGCACGGACGTCGTCACCGGCGGCGTTTCGATGGTCGGCTCCGGCTCGTCGTCGAAGCTGGCGGTCAGCAGCTTCTTCGCGGCTTCGGTTGGCTCTTCGCCCGGCCAGGTGAGTTCCTCGCGCTCGACGGCCAGGGCGATCAGGTTCGTCCAGCGGGCGCGGTCGAGCGTTACCTGGTAGACCGGGTGCGCCCAGTTGATCAGCGGGGTGACCAGTTGCTCGCGCCGCCCGATGGCGACCAGCCCGGCGTACCACTGCGGGAACACGGCGATATCGACGCACCGGCTGACGTGGTGGCCGATCTTCTGGGCCATGTTGTCGCCTCCGAAAACGAAGGTCAGGCCGATGTCGAAGTCGTAGCCCGGCTCGAAGAAGCGCTTGTCGAGCAGAATGCAGTGGTCGATGGCGAGGCTCTCGATGCGGGTGACGAAGCGGGTGAACGGCGCTTCTTTGCCTTCGAGGCCGGGGTAGCCGCCGTGACGCAGTCGGTGCGGCCTGCCTTTCAGATCGGTGAGGTCGAGGGCGCGGCGTTCGATGAGCCTGGCCCAGACTGCATCGGATGCGGTGGGCGGCCCGGCGTAGTTGAGATAGGCGAGATCGTGCAGGTCGCGGTCGACGCGGCGGGCGGAGTATCCGAATACCTGCACCGTGCCGACCGCGTCAATTTTACCGATGTGCTTGAGTTGCAGTGGTAACATATCATTTCTCCTTTCCCGTAAGTTAGCGTAAAATGAAGACGCAGGGTTGGGAGTTCCTGCGCCTTTGCTGTGTATGAGCGACCGAGTGATGGGTCACACGGTTGGCGGGCGATAGCCCGCTGACCCCCTGTTGATATTCTCGTTAGCTAATCAATGTTTTCTTCCAAGGTACTTGAGGAAGGCTTGGACTTCAGCTCTACTCATTTTAAAGAGATGGCGCTCATTGTTGAGAGGAACGAAATACCGAGTCCAACCAATGTTGGTTTTCTCCGTGACGGATTCTAATGAGTTCCTAGATTGTTTAGATTTTTCTATGAAACGGGGGGAGTAATTAGTTGTGGACTACCTAAAATATTGTCCAAAGTGTGGTCAAGGTGGAAGCATTGTCTATAAACCTATTGTACCTATCATCCCGAAAACCATATTCCCGACTACGTCAGAAAGCAATTACTGTTCGAAATGTGGAGCTTCACTTCGTACGCGATGCAGCAGCTGCAATGGTACTGGGACAAAGAGCTTTCCCATATTAGGTATAAATAGAGACCGGTATTGCAGTGAATGTGGAAGAGAATTGCCGCAAGAAGATAATACCTGTTCAGTATGCGATGGTACCGGTGAGATTTACGATTCTAATCATTACATGTACTGTCCAAAGCGTTATTGACTGTGACAAATGAGAGAAGATGTGTCAAGTCCCCATATTTAGGACCACTCATAAGTGTATAGTTGACGATTTGACAGCAGCAAACTCGCGAGGCGTTAAGTCGCTGATCGGTAATTACCTAAACAAGCGACCGCTGGTGACTTTTAACTGAGTAAACGTCAGATGCGATGCGGTTTACGGTCAGCCCGAATATCTGCGTCATGACACCTGTATCGATTTTATGGATGTACTTCATGTCGATGGAAAACACCATTTCTTCTCTTCCTTTAGAATTGACACAAAATGAAGGCGCAGGGTTGGGGGTTCCTGCACCTTTGGTATATATGAGCGCCCAGGTGATAGGTCACACGGCCAGCGGGCGATAGCCCCGCGTATTGGCTACGGATGTTGCTTGACAAACGAGTAGCTGTCTAGCTGTCAGCTACTCACAGTAGCCACATCAATGTTTCCTGATTATCTACCTGTTCAACGCCCTGCTATAAACTGGAACTGTGTCAAACGAGCCTGTAGTGAGGAGAATGGCGAATGACAGACCAATCCCCTGAGCCCATAGACGCTACAACACTTCTGAAAGAATATGAACTCCTGGTGAGTCTGTATATTCACGAAGACAATCTTGCTTTTCAAATACTGCAGCTATCGATTGTCTTGAACACTGCCTTACTCGCTACTGCTGGATTTGCACCAACAACAGCTATCGTTGATGGTGTTATAGCCATGGTTGGTATAATCTACTCAATTGGATGGCAACGAATGACTATCTCTAGCACAAGACATCATGACTTACGCGCATTCCGTGCCAGACAGATTGAATATGAGCTAGGACGCAAGGGAACTTTCCACGATGAGGCCCATATTTTTAATTATGGATTGTATGAAGAGATAGACGGTCAAGAGTCGCCACATTACAAACAACCTCTTCTGTTTTATGACTTGATTGAGCCAAAAAAACCTCAGAAAGTCTATCCGGTCAATGTTACAAGTAGGCGAGCATTTGATGTGACTCAGCAATTGCCTAAAGTGCTCCGAGTTGTATGGTCACTGATTCTGATATGGTCAATTTACCAAACCTGCCTTCAACTTCTGCGATGATCTTGATAGCAGCTTGACACAAGGCCCTCTATTGGTAAACCGTTCTCCTGCTCTCCTCCCGACTCGCATATCGATCATAATCATCCAGCGGATCATTGTCCGTCGGCCCTAACCACGTATCCGCAATCTGGCGGAAGAGCTTGTCGCTGGTGGACTCGGACATCAGCAGCAGGCCGCACAGCGCCGCCGGGATTGGTTTTTCTGTGGTCACCTCAACAACCTGAACGACCTCCCAAACCGTACCCGGCTGCGGCTCGGTGTCCGGTGTGTCAATCCACAGCGTATACAGCGGCTCGCCTCGCTTCTTGAAAATCGTGATCGTGTAATCCATCATCCTGCTCCCTGTGCTTCAGCGCGCCAGTACTGCACGCGCATATTGCCATCTTTCGTCGTCGAGATGCCCAGTTCAATCACGTCACCGGGCTGCACGCCTTCCGCGCCTTTGAGGTACCCAAACAGGTTCCTACGCTCGGTATAAGCAACCAACTTGCCACCTTCATCGGCCACACGCAGGCGCATACCGGGGAACTGCGTCTTCGCCAGGTGGGCGATGCGCTGCTTCGCCTGGCGCTGGTCGGGTTTGGGGATATCCTGCATCCGTTCAGGTACAGCGCGACCGTTACCTGCATATTGCGTCTTGAGCCAGTTAAACCAAACTCCTGTAATGCCAGCGCTTTGCATGGCGGGTTCACGCACCGTCGCGCCCGGATAGACGATGGTGCCCAGTGAAGTCTCGCCGATCTCATCCAGCACGCCTATCTCTCGCAGTGCCTGGATCGACTTCTGGGCAATCCCCGGCGCACGGCTCCCGTCTTCGCGCTTCTCGCCCATCAGCCACACAGCGTTGTCTGATGATGCCTCGTCACCCATATAGGCACTGACCATCGCGCCGCGAAGGATGGCGGTGTGCTGTTCCTCTGGGTAGCGATTGAGGTAGCCCTCAACCGCCTGCCGCGCTGCCTCGTGATCGTCGAGTGTGGGCGGCAGATCGGGATGTGCCCGGGAGCGGATGGACTTTGCATAAGCCTGGTTGAGCACCCCGCCCAGTCCGATGCTCTCCGGGTCGTCCATCGCCGCGTCGAAGACCGCCTGGGGCGGCATCGCCTGGGCCGCCAGTTCGTCGCGGGCCGCTTCAATCGTCTTGATATGAGATCGCAGCGTGCGCTGGATGTCGTCGAGCCAGTGATCGTGGGTCGGCACCGGGGGCGGCGGTCGATGCTCGGATTCACGGTCGTATGACAGCCGCCCGTGCAGCAGCGAAGGGATCGGCTGGCGCGCTTCGAGAACCTGGATCGAGTTGTCGTAGTTCCACTGCTTCACGCGGCTGAGATCGGCACCGGTCTTGACCGAGGAGTCGATCACGTCCTCCAAAGGGGCGGGCGGCTTCTCCGGCAGGCCGCCGGTCAGCGCCTTGTTGACCATCAGCGAGTTGCAGTACATGCCCAGCGCGCCCTGGTTGTCGAGCGCCCGCCCGATGGCCCGGTCCATCGCGGCCAGCGAATAGGGTTCGCCGCTGCCCAGCGCTTCCCCGGTACGATGGTCGACCAGCCCCAGGTAGTCCGGGTCGAGCGTATCGACGCGCGGGGGCAGCCTGCGCGAGTCGCCGGGAACGAAGGTTACTGATTCCGCGTCAGCAGTCTGCCATTCGGGGATGCGGCTGGTGGGCGTCGGTTCCAGGAGCACGTATTCGCCAAGCTGGTTGGGGGAGCGCCAGGCGAGCACCCGGCGCGTCCCATCAAAGTCGGCGAAGGGATGGAGCCACAGCGCGTCGTCATTGTCTGCCCCGCCGAGGATACCGGCGATTCCCTCTCCCTTCGGGCTGTCATCGAAGGCCAGCCAGTCGGCGTCGCTGACCCAGGCTGTGCCGCGTTTATGGTCGATGTGAATCTGCCCCGGCGCGACGTCAACCTCTACCCCGGCGGCGCGTCCCACCCCGGCAGGCATGACATAGTAGCGACCGCCTGGAATCGGTACGCGAAGTTTTCCTTCCACTGCCGCGTCGAGCCGGTCGAGGTGGCGGTTCATCAGAGAGCGGGTGTGATATTGGAACCACTGCGGGTGTCCGCCCGATGCGAAGAATTCGCGCAGCGCCCACTGCTGGACATCGTCGAGCGTTTCATGCTGGCCGATCCGCCGCATCGGCTCGACAACGTCACCGGACCTGACCGCTTCGATGAAGACCGTACCCTCGTCATGGAGCCACTGCGCATACTGTTCGTTCTCGAAGAAGGGATGCAGGTTGATCAGCGACTGAATGTCGATGCGCATGCGGTCTTTGCCATGCACGAAGTCGATGCCCACCCAGGTTCTGCCATTCTCCAGCGTGATCTCGCGCTTGGTGTCGTGGGGGATGAGGAAATCCACATCGAGATTGTCGGACACAATCGCGTGGCCCTTATCCTGCCCTCGCTCGGTCATGATGGTGAACTCGACTCTCCCAGCGTGGGCCAATTCGCGGCGCAGCTGCGCCTGCTTGGGCGGGGAGAGGTCGTCGCGGATGAGCATCTTCTCCAGCATCGCCCGGCTGATGACGCCTGCCCCGTCGAAGACCTTCTCGCCCAGGTTGGGACTGTCTATGAAAGCGGCGTAATCGTCGGCTTCCATGTAGCGGACGGTCACGTCGGCGGGATCGAACTCACCGGAGACGAAGTAGGGGCGCATCACGCGGCTGACGCGCTTGGAGAGCACATAGGGACCTTTGATTTCGTTGTGGAAGCGCAGACCGGTGGCGGCGAAGTAGTCGCCGGTGGTCATGCCATCGACATAGAGATCGACGACCTTGTTGTCCTTAACCCAGCGCAGGGTGGGCTGCGCCATGCCGAAGCTGTGATAGGGGTGGACGTCTTCAATGGCGTCGAGGTCATGGGTGACAATCGTCCACTCGCGTCCGAGGTTTTCGAGGAAGGCGTAGTGCGGCCCGCCGGGTGTCAGATCGCGGCTGGAAATGGCAACGTATTGATAGGTATCGGGGTCAGGTGGGGGCTGGTGAACCGGCGCGAGGGGCAGCCGGAGCGGTTCGGGGAGCGTGGGAGCGCGTGAACCGCGTCCGCCCAAACTAAGGACCTTCCGTATTCATATTGGATTGAGGCAATCTGGCAGGGCGCTTCCCTTCAAGAAATGCGACCATTTCGTTGCGCCGCCCGCGACAGAACAGGCCAATATCCTGCAGGGCAAAGTCCATATTTCCGCTGAACTGCCACATGTCTTCCCGCTGGACTATGGCGTCGAGCACTTCTCGCTGCTTGTTCTGAAGGGCATCTACGGTTGCATCGGGAGACAGCAACTGGTCTCCAAAGGCCAACTGTAGCAATGTTTCCAGCAAGAAACCATACCCACGCTGCATCACATATAACTCAGTTAATGGGGAGATGATTGACTCTCCAGCCTCAACATCGAGGGCGTGCAGATAATGGGTGATATACTCCTGCTCAAAGTAGATCATGAAGCGCTGGTGCAGACCATGCAACTTCCCCAGAGATTCCGGCTGATCGACAATGAGTTTTGAGAGAATTGCTATTGTCTCCATAGACGTGCTCTTAGCCCGTGTGATCACGAGAGAGAATGCAGCAGCCATCCGAACAAGGTTTGATTCACCCTCATCATCGCAGATTCCGCTAACCTGATTGGAATGTGAACGCGTTATTCCCAGGCCGAGCAAGCAAAGGGACCTCACCAATGGACTTGGATCAGAGCTAGCTATTTTGGAGAACCGCGAGTTGATCTGCGGATGATATTCACGGCAGTTGAGCAGAAGCCCAGTTGCAGCCAATCGCATGGCCTCATCGCGATCATCAAGTAAAGCAATGTAATAATCGATGCCTTTCTGCACCTCCTGTTTTGCCATCGCCAGTGTGTTCAGCTCACGCGCTATTTCTTGCCGCGCCCTGATTTCAGACCACTTCAACCGTTGAATGTAGTCTTGCATCACATGATCGTGTTTCTTTTCCAGGTATTCCATGCGTCCATATGCCCCACCGGCGATATTCGCGAGGTATTCAAGAAGCCATGCACGATCAGGGGTACCTGGTAAGTGAAGTAGCTCAATCAAGAACTGAACAAGATGTGCAGTCGACGAGTAAACTGAACCCTGGTGAAGCACACCCATAATGAGGGATTCTTGTGCCCATCGACGCTCAGCTTCCTTGTGAGATAGCAAAGCGCGGACTTTGTCCGGCACATCTTCTGCAGTGCCGTATGCGTGCTCTAATTGATCCCACTGGATATCATCAAGTCCTTCAAGCATCTATTTTCTCCAGACGAGACTGCGTGAATTCAATCGGCTTAATTCTCTCAGAAGCGTGAATTCGTTGCCAGCGTGTTGAATAGGTCACAATTTCCACCAGTTCGTATGCTTCAGTTGGTAGTGTCCCATAGGCCAGTATGGTTGAAGGAGAAAGCCTCTCGACCATCTCGCGAAAACCCAGCATGAATCGATCATGTTCGAGCGGCTCGTCTAGCTTCACACCAACGGCTGATACTGCTATCAGGCTGTTTTGCGAGACCCCCTCAAAGCAGAAATCAAAACTCTCTTGTGTACTCCACGAGACGGAGGGGATCACCTGGAAGCCCAGTTCCTGCCAGTAGCGTCCGCACCAGCGATTGCGATAGACGTTCCATTGCTGCATCGCCAGCGGCCAGTCGGCGTAGAGCGAGAAGTCCGGGGTAAGCAGGATTCGGTACTTCGAGAGATGTTCGAGCGCTCGTTGAGGCCGCGACCAGACGGTCTCGAACCTGTAATCATCCAGAAAGTAGTGGACTGCCGCCTGATCGAAGTCGAAACGCGGTGAGCGGACGCGCTGCCGGTAGGCAACCAGCCACTCCGGGATGGCCGAGAGCGGCGTGTGGAGCAGGGTCGGGAGGCCCAGTGGATTGTCAGCATCGAACAGACGCGATGCATTGAGCGCGTCGAACGAGCCGGGCTTGACCGTCCAGGTTTGTCCACTCTGCGGCAGCGAGTTGTCTGCGATGGTTTCACCTCCATGTGCGTGTCAGTACAATGCAATTATGACACGTGGAGGAGATAGAATCGAGCGTTTGTTCTACCAATTTTGGTAGATGTGTGAACCGGGGAAAACCTGAATATCGCTTGATCGGTCCAAAATCGGGGATAGTTAAGAACCGATGGTTTCAGTCGTCTACACTTTGATGTTCCTGCAAATAGTCAGCCCAGCGGTCGGCAACATTAAAGACGACTTCACAATCGCAGCAGCCCGAGCAGGCTTCCAGTGCCCTGACATTCGTTTCGACATCAAGGTTGTGCTGCTCAAGCCACTTCCGTGTAAATCTGAGGGTGTTATCGCAATCCCATTCGATGCCTTCGGGGGTATCAGGGGCATCGACGAAGTGACAGCCTTCCGGACTCTGGAGGTATTCATATAGCTGACTGAATTCCCGCTGAGTCATCAACCTTGCTCCGGGTTCACCCATGTCTTCGTCGGCTTCGTCTTCCAGGGTGGTCCACTCCTCCCAGGTCAGACCGTAGGGTGCCCCGCCGCTGGTATAGCCGACGATGTAGGCAAAGTGGTCATCTTGATCGATACCCTCGAACGGCTCCAAGGTGCGTTCTTGCTTCTTCTGACGCCGGAGCTCTCTCTGGCGTTCAATAGTGCTCAGAACCTGCTCTTTGTAGGCCGGGTCAAACTCAACACCCAGCATCTCAAGCTCTCTGAAAGCAGTTGGCCAATCTACCCTATAGCGCTTGCGGTATCCTTTGGCGATGTTCTTGCCTTCATAGGTTGGTAACCACGTGCGGGCGGACTGTAGGCGCTGTGTCTGCCTACGCTGTTTTTTCTTCGCCATTGATCACGGTACCCCTTATCCCGAACAGATCAGCCTAACTCGATGCTCCAAACTTATGTCGTTTAGTCTACTACGGTTGGGGTTGTTTTGCAGGAACCATGTTGGCCCCTCAAAAGCCGAGTAAAGCTACACCCAAAAAGCGATACAGACGTCATTAAGCAGCAACTTCACGGTCCCTATTCTTGGATCGGCATGAAGTGTTTTTTGATCGATAAGTGGATCAATGACTGACGACCAAAAACATATCCCCATGTTCACCGACATAATCACTCTATCTTGATAGTATCTTGATGTCTTCCTCTACATCTTTGCCACAGAATTGATGGCTCTCTTCTTATACTAGACAGCAAATCTCTAACGCCCTCGACACCAAATCGTTTCATGTAACGACAGGGAGGACAGGCTTATCATGCGTGGTACACGTTGCACCGGGATTAATATGGCGCTATTTCTCCTGCTCATCATTGTCAGTCTATATGGGCTTACCAGGCTCAGCCTTGCTGTGCAGTCGGTCGATGTAACGAACCTA
>JAFGOY010000041.1 GCA_016926255.1 Anaerolineae bacterium
ATCGAGCGGTACTTCCAATCCGAATCACTTTTGATAATCGGATATCGATCAGGAAGCACTGAGGATATAACACTACTTGATTTCTTCACGTCCTTTGTGTGTCGACTGGTCGGCGAATGGTGTAGTACATGTATCCGATTGGATAACTACCCCACACTCCAGGAGGAAAAAATGCGTCGTTTTATGGTTTTGTTATTGGTTGTGGTTCTGGGCGTGACGGCTTTTGGCAGCGTCACAGCTCAAGACGAAAAGGTGTTAGTTGTTGGTCTCTCCGAGGATTACGACTCACTTGATCCGAGCCGCGCTTATGAACCGGGCGGCAGTCTGATCCATCATTCTGTCTATGATACACTTGTTACGTTCCCATCCGACTCGGTGAGCGAAATTCTCCCCAATCTGGCCGCAAATTGGGATATTTCGGACGATGGGTTGGTCTACACCTTTTACCTGCGGGATGACGTGACATTCTCCAACGGCGATCCGCTGAGCGCCGAAGATGTGGTCTTCAGCTTCAATCGTATGAAGAACCTGAAGGACAATCCATCCTTCCTAGCCGATACCATCGCCAGTGTCGAAGCTGCTGACGATCTCACTTTCGTGATGACGCTCGTGCAGCCTGATCCTGCCATTCTCGCCAAGCTGATCTTCGACGCGTTCTCGATTGTGAACGCTGAACAGGTGATGGCACAGGGTGGTTCGGCTGAGGAAAACGCCGCCGAGGTTGATACGGCGGAAGCGTGGTTCCTGAACAATTCGGCAGGTACTGGCCCATACATGGTCCAAAGCTATGACCCCACTGTGCAGACCGTGCTGGTCAAGAACCCGAACTATTGGGGCGATGAAGTTTACTTCGACCGTGTCATTGTACTCAACTTGCCAGAAACCTCGACCCAGAAACTGATGCTTGAAGCGGGCGACATCGATATTGCGATGGACGTGATCGCGGATCAGCTTCCCTCCTTTGAGTCGAACCCAGCTATTGAAGTCTTCTCGGCCCAGAGCGAGACACTGATCTTCTTGCTCTGCAACCAGGATCCGGAAATTGGCGGCCCGATGAGCAACCCGCTGGTCCAGAAAGCGCTGCGTTACACCGTTAATTACGAAGAACTGCGCTTCCTGAGCGGCGAGGGTGCGGACAACCCCGCTGCGATGGTGCCGATTGGCTTCGCCGGCGCGATGGACCCATCTGAAGGACTGGATCAAGATCTCGATATGGCGCGTGGCCTGCTCGCCGAGGCCGATTATGCCGACGGGTTCGAAATCGATCTCGAATATCCGGACTTCAACTACATTGGTACTGAGTTTGGCATTGTGGCTCAGAAGGTTCAGGCTGACCTCGCCCAGGTAGGTATCACCGCGCGCCTGGTCCCGCAGGAATTCCAGGTGTCTCTGGACGCCTACCGCAATGGCGAACAGGGCTTTAGCTTATGGCTCTGGAATCCGGACTACCGGGATACGCTGGGTTATGTCGAGTTCTTGCCGGGTGGCGTTGTGGGCAATCGTGCCAACTGGACCGACGACAACGCCGACCAGGAAATCCTGGACCTGCGTGATACGGTCAAGGTTGAAGTTGATGCCGCCGTCCGTAATGAGTTGTTCCGTGAAATTCAGCTTTATGAAATGGAAAGTGGACCGTTTGTGCCGTTGTTCCAGCCCGGCGTCCACTTTGCATATAAAGCGGACTTACAAGGATTCGCGTATAACGGTCAGTGGCGCGTTGATCTGACGAAACTAAGCTACTAGACTCTCTGAATTAGCGGTAGACGGCGAGATTGTCACTGACGATCTCGCCGTCATACTTTCATCCATTGAGGCTTTTTATGTCGCTTCACGTCTATTTGTTACGCCGCCTTGTGTTGATGATCCCGCTGTTGATCGGTATATCGATCGTATCGTTTTTGCTCTCAAACGCGATCCCGGCCGATCCTACGGCTGCGAACCTGGGCGAACGTGCCGCCGCCGATCCTGAAATCGTGGCGACATTCCGCGAAAAATGGGGCCTCGACGAGCCGTTACATATCCAGTATTTGACCTACATGAAGAACTTATTGCGGGGCGATATGGGGACTTCAATTCGCAGTCATCGCCCGATTGCGGATGAACTACAGCGGTTTCTGCCTGCGACGATTGAGCTGGCGACAGCGGGTATCCTGGTCAGTTTGGTGGCAGGCATTATCTTTGGGGTCGTCTCGGCAGTGTGGCGCAACAAGCCAATTGACTTCATTGTGCGCTTCCTTTCGCTGATAGGCGTGAGCGCGCCGGTGTTTTGGCTGGCCTTGCTTGGATTGATCGTGCTCTATCTGCGCTGGAAGATCGTGCCGGGGCCGGGACGGTTGGATGCAACAATGCACACGCCGCCACATGTCACAGGGCTGTATACCGTCGATAGCATTCTCGCCGGGGAGTGGGGCACGCTGCGCAACGCAGTCGAACACTTAATACTGCCCGCCCTGGTGCTGGGGGCGTATTCGATGGGGTTGATTGCGCGTATTACCCGCTCGTCAATGCTGGAAGTGCTGTCGCAAGAATACATGACGACCGCACGCAGCAAGGGGTTGAAAGAGCGCGATGTGATCATCCGGCATGG
>JAFGOY010000001.1 GCA_016926255.1 Anaerolineae bacterium
CTCATCTATGCCCTCTTCTCCCGCTACATCGTCAGCGGCATTGCCATGGGCTCGATGAAGGGGTAGGTATTCGCTGCCAATTTCAGACAACGAAACCCCGCCAGCATCTACCTGGTGGGGTTTGTTTCTTTTGGGCAGGACTGTCTATCGAGAACCCTACAGCATCTCGGTCACCTTCTGAATCCGCCGGGGGTTGGCCGTGTCATATCCCTTCATTCAATTGATGCCGCGCTTCCTCGATCTGCGACTCGGCCATCCCTGCCACTTCCATCCCGATGCACACGCCGCCGATCACCGGCGGCCCGTTCAGCCGTGCAATCATCGCCCCCGGCGCGAGCCTTCCTACCACCGCCTCGAATTCTCGAATTAACAGGGGGCTTCCCTTCCAGAAATTACCCGCTAATATCACCTCGAACCGTTCTTCTTCCAGCCCCAACTGCCGGATCACTCCAACCGCCAGGTCGCCCAACTCCCGGCCCGCCCACAGCACCAGATCGAGCGCCACCTGATCCCCCTCCGCCGCCGCCCTGAACACCAGCGGTGCGTCGGCAGGCTGCAGGTTATACCGTTCGAGCGTGATCCCCTCGATCAGGTCGTCCACGCTCGGCGCGCCGAACTTTTCCCTGAACACCTGGGTCAGCCGGGTCTCCGGCCCCCGGCGGGTCCATTCCTTTGCCACTGCCTGCTGCGCCTTCTCGATCAACTCCTGGCCGCCAGCCGCCTCCCCCAGCCAGGCATACCCGGTCATGCGCCCAACCCGCCGGTTCCTGTCCCAGCCCCAGGCGTTGCAGCTCGTCCCGGCCACCACCCCGATCCCCCAGCCAGTCGATGATCCCGCCGCCACTGCCAGCAGCGCATCGTTGACAATCTCATAAGGGGCCGACAGCCCCAGCGACTCGACTGCCGCCGCCAGCGCTGCCCGCTGCGAAGGCCAGTCATACCCGGCGATCCCATAGCCCGTCCCGGAGATCTCGCCCCTGGCGATCTGCGCGATCTCCAGCGCCTCGTCGATAATCTTTCCCAGAGTCGATGCCAGCCCGTCGCAGCCTACCGAGTCGGGGTTAGCCCCATCCCCCCTGACCAGTGCCAGAATCCGCCCCGCACGATCTGCGATCGCCGCCTGGCTCTTCGACGCGCCGACATCCACGCCCAGGTAATAAGCCGCCATCGATCTATTCCCAGCAGCCCGGCAGGTAGTCCCGGTTCGTCTCGATTATGTCGTCGAGCACCGCCCGAATCCGGTCGGCCTGTGGGCCTAACGGATGCGCCAGCAGTGCCTGATACGCTGCCCGCCGGTCACCCGTCACCGCCGCCTTTGCCGCCAGCAGTTCATACGACTTGACTGCCGCCAGCAGCCCGAAACAGACCTCCGGCAGCGGCTCAGCCGGGATCGGGTGGACTCCCTCCGCGTCGATTCTGCACGGCATCTCCAGCACCCAGTCGCCCGGCCACCCACCGACCGCTCCCCGGTGCGGCACGTTGACCACGTGTATTTCGCCCAGGTCATTATAATGTGCCGTTATCAACTGCGTCGCCGCTGTCGAGTAATATGCGCCGCCCCGCTTCATCAGGTCTTCCGGCGGCTCGACCAGCGCCGGATCGGCGTACTGGCGCAGCAGGTCTTTCTCGACTTCCATTACTTCTTCCGCCCTTGATGGCGGCCAGTCATCCTGCGCTTTCAGCTTCTTCCCGGTCAGATAGTAGTATTCCAGGTAGTAATTCGGCACCATTTGCAGCGCTTCGAGCGTCTCTCTCGGCCAATCGTGTTGATCCTCGTCTGCCAGCACCATCGACATGATCTCCGGCCACATGTCCTCTCCATCGACCGTAAATCCCCGGTGCCACGACAGGTGATTCAGCCCCAACGTATCGAGCCGCACCCCCGCCGGGTCGATTTTGCGCCCGGTTTTCGCTTCGAGCATCTCGACAAAGGTCATCGCCGCCGTGATCGGGACGTTGCACACCCCGATTGTCGTCACCGGCCCGTACTGGCTCAATGCCTGGGTGACCAGCCCGGCGGGGTTCGTGAAGTTGAGCAGGAGCGCCCCCGGCGCTGACTCTTCCGCCATGTCTTTCGCAATATCGAGGATCACCGGGATCGTGCGCAGGGCCTTCGCCATGCCGCCCACGCCGGTCGTCTCCTGACCGATCAACCCGTGACGCCTTCCCAGGTATTCGTCACGGCGGCGGGCTTCGATCTGCCCGACTCGCAGCTGGGTGATCACATACGAGGCATCCCTGACCGCTTCCCGCTGATTCGTCGTCAGCACCACCCTGAACGGGCCGCCGCTGGCCTTCACTATCCGCTCGACGAACCCGCCGACAATCGCCAGCCGTTCCGGGTCGATGTCCATCAGCCATAGTTCGTCGACCGGCAGGCGCTCTGTCCTGTCGATGAACCCCTTCACCAGCTCGGGTGTGTAACTCGATCCACCGCCAATCACTGCGATTTTCATCCAGGACTCCTCTTTATCTCTTGAACCAACAATACACGATCACCTATTGAATCTCAATCATCCGATTCGGGCAGGCGGTACAGGGGGTGATCAAGGTTGGACCCTGATTGCCAGTCGGGTGTGTTAGTGTGATTTGATGGCAAGAACCCCCTCTGAACGGCTAATCGCCGTTCATCTCCCCCTTGCAAGGGGGAGAAAAAGCGAGGGAAACGAGCTTGAGAGGGGGTTCTCAAGCTCGTAAAAGCACAATTTCGGTAACTGGCAATCAAGGTAAAGTTGGCTTTTTGTTTAATATGGGCAGGCGATCAGTCAGTGGGGGATGCCGCTGGCAGGGTGAAGCTGAAGGTACTTCCCGCGCCGGGTTTGCTTTCCACCCCAACCTGCCCGCCGAGCTTCTCGACGATACGCCGGGCGATAGAAAGTCCCAACCCGTGACCCTCGACCTGAACCTGCTTCAGACGGGTAAAGGGGGTGAATAATCGTTCCTGTTCTTCGGGGGTGAGACCAGGCCCGTTGTCGTGTACCCAGAAGCGGATCATATTGTCGGATTGAAGGGCGGCACCGAGTTCGATGACAGACGGGTCTCCGCCATATTTGAGTGCATTACTCAGATAGTTGCTCCATACTTCCTCGATCCAGGGCGCGTAACCACGCGCAAGAGGCCACCTGGAAGGAAGCCTGATTTCGGCATGGTGTTCATCGATCAGGGGGGCCAACCGCAGCCGGACGTTCTCGACCAGCGGAGACATATCGAGATCGGTGATATCGACTTCACCCAACGCACGTATCCCGGCAAGCAGCAGCAGGGCGTCGATGATGGTGCTCATCTCTAGTGCGCCGTCGATGACTCTTTGCAGCATTTCATGCAGTTCGTCTTCCGGCATCGTGGGGTGGTCTTCGAGGAGCAGCCCGGCATAACCGGTGATCATGCTTAACGGGTATTTGAGGTCATGGGCGACCATGTGGGCAAAGGCATCGAGTTCTTCGACAAGACTTTCGAGTTCCTCATATGCCCGCGCATTGTCGATAGCGATCGCAATGCGCCCAGCCAGGAGATTGAGCGTGTCCAACGTGTCCGGTGGAAAGCCGCCCGGCTGGGACGTTTCCAGACTCAATATACCAATCAATGCCTGGCGGGAGACGAGGGGAAGAACGAGCAGTGCGGACATACCCTCAACGATGGAGACATACTCCGGGTCGTCATCGACTGCCGGGAGAATGGCGGATTCCCGCTCGCGGACAACCCGGCCATAGACTCCCGTCTCAGAGGGCAGGTATAAGCCGATCAAATCCTCCGGGTAGCACCCATCGCGCTGTACCAGCCGGAAATCATCGCCTTCGGCCTGCCATATCGCGCCTGCGGCTGCTCCACTCAAACGGATCGCTGCCTTCAATGCCTCCGATAATACATGATCGACATCCAACCGGGATGTCAGATCGATATCGACCCGGCGGAGGGCCAGCAGCCTGTCATGCGCCTGCTGTAATTCCTCTTCGAATGTCATGCGCTGGGTGATTTCTCGCTCAAGCTCGACATTTCGCAGGCGGTAGATTTCGGCGCTTTTCTGGGCGGTTTCGGTATCATGGGCGATCTGTAAGTTCCTGATCCGCCTGTCCGACTCTTCGTTGAAAACTGTCTGGTATACCCGGTGGTACTGTTCGTGGTGATGCAGGGCAGATTCGAAATCGCCCTTTTGTCTGTATGCCTGAGCCAGCAGTTGATGGCAGCGATACAAGTCAGACCTGGTATCGATCTTTTCGGCGATTTCCAGAGCCGTGAGGAGAGAGGACAGCGCCTTGTCGACCTGATCTCGACCGAGATGGAACTGCCCGGCATTCGTCAGGGCATACATTTCGAGGTAGGTAAATCCCAACCGCCGGGCCAGATCGATGCTCCTCTGGAAAAAATCCAGAGTCTGATTCACATCACCCCTGGCGAGATAGATTTCCCCGGTGGTACACAGTACATTGGCTTCGAGCATGTCGAGATGCAACTGCCGGGCAAGCTTCAAACTCCGGCGGGCACTGTCCAGGGCGGGTTCGAAATCGGAGAGCGAGCAGTGCTGCACGGCAATATCGTTAAGCAGGGTGGCTTCGCCCGGTTTATTGCCAATATCACGATATGTCTGCACAGACTTCTGGAACGCGGCCAATGCCTGTTGGTGATTGCCCAGTTTGCGGTGGATATCGCCGACCAGACGGTGCGCCCCGGCCTCGTTCTCCTGGCAGCCCGCTTCCTTACATTTCTTGATGGCCGTGAGCACGTATTCCAGGGCGACGGGCAGGTCTCCCAGGATGTTATAAGTCTCTGCGATATTGAGCATCACTTCTGCGTGGAGCCGTCTATCCTCCAGGGTATCGGCGAAATCCTGTGCGTCAAACAGCAGCGACAAAGCCTGGCGGTAGTTGCCCAACTGGTGATTGCAGATACCCTGCAAGAGCAGACTGGCGGCCATGCCTTTTCGATAGTGCTTTTCGGCAAAGAAGCCTGCCTGAGACAGAACATAGGCTTTTTGACTGTACGCCAGCCCACCGGAGGGGTCGATGTTTCTCAGTTCCCTGGCAAGCGCATTGAGGGTGTCAATCTTCTGAAGCATATCGGACGGAAGATTATCATCGAAGGTATCCAGATGCATTCTTAGATCATCAATGGTACTTACCATGATTTCACCATACAGCAAAACCGCACCCCTGGACAAGTCGATTTTATTACAGTCCTGTATTATCTGTCTACTGAGAGGGTAGGGGGGCTGTTTCAAGTTGGTGTGTATATATCGGAACCCCCTCCGCCGAACCCCAGGTTCGACTCCTCCCCCTTGCAAAGGGGAGGAAAAACCGAGCATCGACCGAAGGTCGGAACAAGGTCGGGTGGGGGTTTCCCCACTGAACTGAAACACATCCTGGGGGTGTTTATCGGGACTGAAGCCGCCGGGCTAAAAGCAATATGCCGCCTGTGGCGACCGGTGGGTATGATGTCAGAGCGACCCGCCAACCCCGCTTTGTGGTGCTATATATGTCAAGTTATGTAGAATAGATGGCGTACTCACTGGCTGCCGGGGAAACCGGCGAGAAAAGAATCATGCAGCGTATCATCAAAAACAACCGGTCGCGTTTAGCCACGCGGCTGATCGTGTCTTTCATTGGCATTGTGCTGGCGGCGTCAATGTCGACCGGAATCCCGGCTTACTACCTGTTTCGCAGCGAACTCGACAAGCAGGCGTGGTCACGCGTGGACGACGCCCGGCGCATCACGGAGACGCGGCTTACTTCGGAAAAAGTGCGTCTCTCCGACCTTGTGCTGCTGGCTTCGCAGCGCCCAACCTTGCAGCATATGCTGCAAAGCGGCGACCTGACCGGTCTGCCCGATTACCTGTACGAGCTTCAAACCGGTGCAGGGCTGGATATGATGATGGTCTACGGCCCGACCGGGAAGCCCCTCGGCGGGGGCGACGCTTCAGCAGCCGGGCCGCCTTTGCTGCTCACCTCTGGTACTGCCTTTTACTGGATCGACGAAACCGGCCAGCAGCTGGTGATGGCCGCCGCGCAGCCGATCAAGGATATCCAGACCTCCCAACTACTGGGATATGTTTCGGCGGGAAAGCGGATCGACAGCGAATTCGCGGCGCAGCTCGCGGAAGAAACCGACTACGTCCAGGGCGTCATTCTGAACGAAGAGCGGGTGGCAAGCAGCCTGACAGGTTCCCAGTTGAACCAGGGCGAACTCGATGTTTCGTCCCAGGTGCTGGCTACATCCAGGGGAACCACACACGAATTCGTGGTCGGCGATACGCGCTACTACGCCAGCATGTTCCCACTGTTCAATGTGCAGGGGGAGCCAATCGCCGTGATGGAGGTAGCGCTGCCGGTGACCAACCTGGTCGCGGCAAACCAGCGCGGAAGCCTGATCCTGCTGATCAGCACGGGGCTGGTGATCGTGTTCGGCTCGATACTGGGCTGGCTGATCGCGCGGCGGATTACGGCCCCGATCCAGCAGCTTGTCGGGGCAGCGGCACAGATCAGCCAGGGCAATCTCACGTCGCCGATCCCGATCCCTCCGCAGCCGGTGGAAGTGACGACTCTCGCCTCGACGCTGGAAGAAAGCCGGGCGAGCATCCTCCGCACCCTGGACGAGCTTTCGCGGTCGAAATCGCGGCTGGAAAGCCTGATCCAGTCGATTGTCGAGGGGGTGGTCACCTTCGACACGCAGGCGAACATCACCTTTTTCAGTGAGGGCGCACAGAGCATCATGGGCTGCTCGCAGGAGGAAGTCCTGGGTAAGCCGCTGAATGCCGTCTTTCGCCTGTCGGATAGTGGAGAAGGCGAGTTCCTCGATCACATCCCCCCGCGCGGCGGCAGAACGCGGATCGACATCAGAACCCGCGAGGGGCGGACGGCTTTGCTGGCCGTCACCGGTTCCCGACTGGCCCCTCCCGGCAGTGACGAGGTGCAGGTCGCACTCGTCTTCCGGGATGTCACCGAGGACGAGGCCGCCCAGCGGATGCGCTCGTATTTCCTGGCAAACATCACCCACGAGTTCCGCACGCCGCTGGCGGCGCTGAGCGCGTCGGTCGAACTGCTGCTCGACCGGCTCGACCTGACCGACCAGCCCGACCTGGAAGAACTGATCGATTCGCTGCGGCTGAGCCTGCTGAACCTTCAGACACTGATCAACAACCTGCTCGAAAGCAGCAGCATCGAAGCGGGGCGCTTTTCTATTTATCGCCGACCGATCATCCTCAATCACATTGTCGCCGACGCTATTGGCGTCATGCAGCCGCTGTTGGATGGCCGCAAGCAGCTTCTGTCGCTGGTCGAGCCGACCTACATTCCGCCCATTGACGGCGACCCGGCCCGGCTGTCACAGGTGCTGGTCAATTTGCTGTCGAATGCCAGCAAGTACACGCCGGTCGGTCGGCCCATCGACGTAAGCATCGAGAGCCGGGAAGACGATCTGCGGATCGCCATCGCCGACCGGGGGCCGGGTATCCCAGTGGAAGGTCGGAAGAACCTGTTCCGGCGCTTCATGCGGCTGGATACGAAGGGTGAGGTACAATACGGCATCGGGCTGGGATTGTCGGTTGCCAAGGCGATTGTCGAGGGTCACGGTGGGGAGATCGGCGTCGATGGGCGTCCGGGGGGCGGATCGATTTTCTGGTTTACGATCCCGTTGAGCAAAGGGGGGGAAGCCCTCACCCCTAAATCCCCTCTCCCTCAGGGCGAGGGGACTTAGAAGCCCTGAGAGAGAACCGGAAATACTAGAGAGAGAGTAAAGGAGCCGGTCAAGGATGAAGGTGCTGATCGTGGAAGATGACCTAGCATTGGCCGGGGTGCTGTCTTATACGCTGCGTCAGGCGGGGTACGAGGTTTCGTCGGCTTATGACGGGCAGGCGGCGCTTGATGCGTGGCAGGCGGAAAGCCCCGACCTGGTCATCCTGGATTTGAACCTACCGAAGCTCGATGGGCTGTCGGTGTGCCAGCAGATTCGGAGCCGGTCGGATACGCCGATCATCATTCTCAGCGTGCGCAGCGACGAGGACGACGTGGTGCGCGGGCTGGAACTCGGAGCCGACGATTACATCGCCAAGCCGTTCAGCCCGCGTGAACTGCTGGCCCGCGTCCAGGCGGCGCTCAGGCGGCTGGGCAGCACGGTCATCCCCGGCCCATTGACCGCTGCCGGGATCACCCTTGACCGGGAGCGGCTGGAGCTGCACCGTCCGGGGTTCGACCCGGTGCAGTTGAGCGCGCTGGAGTGCCGGTTATTAGAGATATTGATGCTGGAAAGCGGGCATGTCGTGCCAGCCGATGCGCTGATCACCGCCGTGTGGGGACCGTATGGCACCGACCGCACCGCGCTCAAGCAGCTTGTGTACCGCCTGCGGCGCAAGATCGAGGATGACCCATCCGCGCCGACCTTCCTCGAAACGGTGCCAGGGGTCGGGTATACGATTGCGTCGGATATATCGTAGGGTTGGATTTGCCTTCCCGGGGCTGAAGCCGCCGGGCTAAAGCCGGAAATCCCCAGAGCGAGATAAATAATCCCCATTAAAAAGCGTTACCGGTCTGTTACCAAGCCGTTGTAGCTTCACGACTGACTTGCATCCTCTCCCTGGCTATACTGACAGTCAGGAGGATGTAAAGTCATGGTTGGATCGTATCATCCACATCTATCACTACAAAACGTCTCGATTGATCCGGAGTTAGCCCGGCGGCTGCCGAAGGGCCTGGCTTACTATTACCTGGCGCTGCCGCTGGGTCAGGATGAGGATGCCGTCAGCGTCGTGATGGCCCACCCTGACGATCAGACCGCCCGCGCCGTGCTTCAAAGCGTGCTGGGTTCGGAGATCGTGGCTTTGCATGGCGCTGTCGACGAAATCCGGGCGGCGCTGGATCAACTGTGGGCCGGACAAAGCGAATCCAGCCAGATATTGTTCTGGAACGAACTGGCCGACTCCGAAAAAGCATCACAGCCAATTGAACTGCTCTCCGGGATTTTATCGGCACCGGTAACCGAACTCGATGCGGGCCAGAGCAGCCTCGACGTGGCCTTAGATGCGGCCCGGCAGGGCAATTTCAGCCTGACGGTCATCCGCACGTCTGAGCCGCGCGACCTATCAAACCTGATCCGGGAGTCGGCAACGTCGCTGCTGCTGGTTTTCGACCGGCAGCCTCCCATTCACAACATCCTGCTGGTGCTGCGCGGACATTCACCGGACAACAAGGTGCTGGACTGGATCATCCCGCTGGCACAGGCTGCACAGGCGAGCGTCACACTGCTGGCGGTCGAGCCACCGCAGCCCGGCCAGAACAAAGGTAAGACCCGGATCAGCCGGGGGTTCAAAACACTGCTTTCCCCGGAAAGCACACTGAGCAAGCATATTGCCGACTGCGCCTGCCAGTTGAACAATGCCGGGATCAAAGGATACATCAAACTGCGGCAGGGCCTCCCCAACAGCCAGATCATCAAGGAGATTGACGAAGGCGACTACGATCTGATCGCGGTTGCAGCCGAAGCACATGGCGAGTTCATCCAGCAAACCTGGGGCCACATCGCCGGTGAGACGCTGCACAAACGTTATCCCCTGCTGGTTGTCAAGCCGGAGATTCCTCTCCTGCCTTATCAGCCAGCCCTGCAAACAAATAGATAAAACTGAAAGGTCTTGACGATGTCAATTCGAATCAAAACGTGGCAAAAAATACTCCTGCTGTTCACCGCTCTGACCGCCGTACTGTCGCTAGTTGGCTGCGGCGGCGGCGCGGCGGCGCAAGGCGACCAGACGATTACCATTTCCGGCGCGTTCGCCCTCTACCCGATGGTGATCCGCTGGTCGGAAGAATACAAGGCGCTCAATCCCGACGTGCAGTTCGATATCCAGGCCGGTGGAGCCGGTAAGGGGATGAGCGACGTGCTGGCCGGTGCAGTCGACATTGCGATGGTTTCTCGAGAAGTGCGCCCCGAAGAAGCCGACCAGGGCGCTGTCCCGATTGGGGTAGCAAAAGACGCAGTCCTGGCGACGATCAATGCCAACAACCCGGTTCTCGACGACCTGCTGGCGACCGGCATCACACCGGAGAAGGGCGCGGCCATCTGGCTGGATGGAAGCGTCACCACCTGGGGCGAGCTGGTAGGCAGCAGCAACGATGACGAAATTCATGTTTTCTCAAGGGCCGACTCGTGCGGCGCGGCGGAGGTATGGGCGATCTACCTGGGCGGCGAAGCCCAGGAGGACCTGACAGGGATTGCCGTTCAGGGTGACCCCGGTCTGGCCGAAGCAGTGCGCCAGGACGAACTGGGAATCGGCTTCAACAACCTGAACTTCGCTTATGATGCAGCCACCCAGGAGCCGGTCGAGGGGATCGCCGTCATCCCGATGGATATCAACGGCGACGGGCAGATCACGGATGACGAGGACTTCTACGCAACCAAAAGCGAACTGACAGCGGCAATTGCCGCCGGGATTTATCCCTCTCCGCCTTCCCGCACCCTGTACCTGGTCACCAACGGTGCGGCGGAAGGTGCAGCAAAAGATTTCGTGCAGTGGGTACTGACCGATGGACAGGCCTTCCTCGATGAGGTGGGCTACGTAAACCTGACCGACGCGGTGCTGCAAGAGGGCATCGACACGCTGAACAAATAACTATGCTGCCTGCCTAACGACTCGCGGGCGCAGCACGCTGCGCCTCTACGAGAAGGAAGCGATCAGATGGAAAACACTACCTATAAACAAACGTCAATCCTTGATGTGCCAGGCATAGCCGGGTCCCTCTCTCCTCGAGGGGGACTTCGGCTGTGGCGTCACTGGAAAGACATGGCTGCGGAACACAGTATGCGGCTGGTCACGACCTGCGTGAGCCTGCTGGCGCTGGTCATGGGGGCGGTACTGCTGACCCGCGCCTGGCCGATCCTGAGCAGCCGCCCGTTGAGCGAACTGCTCTTTTCCAGCACATGGCAGCCCATGCAGGGAGTCTTTGGCTTTGCACCGTTCATCGCGGGCAGCCTGATGGTCACGGTGCTGTCGATGCTGCTGGCGGTGCCGGTTGCCATCTTCAGCGCAATCTACCTGGCGGAATACGGGCAGCGGATCCGGGCCTACTTCAAACCGGTGATCGACATGCTGGCGAGCATCCCCTCGGTGGTCTACGGACTGTGGGGCGTGCTGTTTGTCGTGCCGTTCATCCGGGACGTGGTGAGCGTGTGGATCGGGACGACGCTGGGGCAGCATGTCCCGTTCCTGGCTTACAACAACCCGACCGGCTATGGCCTGCTGGCAGGCGGTGTCGTGCTGGCGATCATGGTCTTCCCGATCATCGTCTCGGTGATCGAGGAAGTGCTGCGAACCGTCCCACAGGGGATGCGCGAGGCATCGCTGGCGCTGGGGGCGACTCACTGGGAAACGACCAAATTCGTCATCCTGCGGAAGGCGATGCCGGGCGTAATCGCCGCCATCGTGCTGGGATTTTCACGCGCGTTCGGCGAGACGCTGGCGGTGATGATGGTGGTCGGGAACGTGGTGCAAATCCCGAATTCACTGTTCGACGCGGCCTACCCGCTGCCTGCGCTGATCGCCAACAACTACGGCGAAATGATGTCGATCCCGATGTACGACGCGGCCCTGATGGGCGCAGCGCTGATGCTGCTGGTAGTCGTGCTGATGTTCAACATCGGCGCGCAGCTTATTCTGGCCCGGCTGACGGAGAGAGCATAATGAATCGCCAGAAACGACGCCGATTAGAAGAAGCCGTCGTCAAGTGGATCATGCGTGGCAGCCTGCTGATCGTCGTGGCGGTGCTGGGGATGATCGTGGTCAGCATCACCGTGAAGGGAATGGGCGCGTTAAGCTGGCAGATGCTCACCCAGCCGCCGCAGGGTGGATTTTACCTCGGCAAAGAGGGGGGGATTCTAAACGCGATCACGGGATCGCTGCTGCTGGCACTGGGCGCGACGCTTCTCGCGCTGGTGCTGGCCGTGCCGGTGGTTATCTTTCTGCATGCCTATACCGGCCACTCGCGGATGGTCACTATCGTCAGGCTGGCGCTGGACGTGCTGTGGGGCATCCCCAGCATCGTCTACGGGGCGTTCGGGTTTACGCTCATGCTGCTGATGGGGCTGCGAGCCTCGCTGCTGGGCGGTATCATCGCGCTGGCGCTGGTCGAACTGCCGATCCTGGCCCGCACGATGGATGAAGTGCTGCGGATGATCCCCGCCGAATTGAAAGAGACGACACGCGCATTGGGCACCACCCGGCTGGAACTGGCCGCGATCCTGCTGCGGCAGACGATCCCCGGATTGGTGACGGCGATCCTGCTGGGTTTCGGGCGCGGAATCGGCGACGCGGCCTCGGTATTATTCACCGCCGGATACACCGACAACATGCCTCAATCCCTTCTGAGGCCGGTGGCGTCGCTGCCACTGGCGGTATTTTTCCAGTTGAACACGCCCCTGCCAGAAGTGCAGGAACGCGCATACGCGTCGGCGCTGGTGTTGATGGTGCTGGTGCTGGTGATCAGCCTGCTGGCGCGGTTGTCGATGAAGGCACTGGGTAAGTACGTCATCCGTTAAGCAGGAAGTCAAAGAAACGAATCGAACGGTAGATTGAAATCCGAGTAAGGAAGAAAAATTTCAAGATGTATAAACCGAGTCCCCATATTTCTATTCGCAACCTGGATGTCTGGTTTGATTCTCAGCATGCACTCAAGGATATCAACGCGGAAATTCCCCGGCGCTGCATCACGGCGATAGTCGGACCATCGGGCTGTGGAAAAACCACACTGCTGCGCAGCCTGAATCGACTGGTCGAACTGGGGCCAAAGGTGAAGGTCAGTGGGCAGGTCCTGTTCGATGACGTGGACATCTACGACCCTGATGTGGACGTGACCGAGATTCGCAGCCGGATCGGGCTGCTGGCGCAGAAGCCTTTCCCGCTGCCGATGTCGATCTACGACAACGTCGCCTACGGCCCGCGCATTCACGGCGTTTCCAGGGCCAGGCTGGACGAGATCGTCCAGTCTCACCTGGAGGCGGCCCGGTTGTGGGACGAGGTGAAAGATCGCCTGAAGGCCCCAGCGACGGAGTTATCGGTGGGGCAGCAGCAGCGGTTGTGCCTGGCGCGGGCGCTGGCCGTCGAACCGGATATTTTGCTGTGCGACGAATCGACGTCGGCACTCGACCCGATCTCGGCGCGGGGGATCGAGGAGTTGCTGCACACCCTCACGCCGAATTACACGATTGTGATGGTCACCCACGACCTGGATCAGGCCCGGCGGCTGGCCGATTACGCGATCTTCCTGTGGCTGGGCGAGGTGATCGAACAGGGGACGGCTTCGCAGTTATTCGACAACCCGGTGCAGGATTTCACACGGGCCTACCTGGAGAGAGAGGTCGGGTAGTCCGGCAAACTGCAGCGATCAATGGGCTGTCGAAAAAACCCTGCCGGAGCGAATCCTGGCAGGGTCGTTTTTTTTGTATGCAGGGCACGTTAACTATGGATGGCATCCACGTTCACCTTCACGGGATGAAGCTTACAGATGATCCGGGTTTCCTGGTACTGTTTTTCGGGCGGGAATATGTCCCCGTAGTAGGTTCTCGTCGTGTACCGGGCGGTGATCTCGTTGAGATGTTCCAGCGCCCCTTCTTCGACGATCTCTACTTCGCCGCGAATTTCGATGAAGCGCCCTGCATTCTCCCGGTCGATCACCAGCAGTGTGGCCCTGGGATTTGCCAGCAGGTTTTTCCCTTTCTGACGCTCGCGGGTGGTGTTGATGCGAACGGCGGTGCCATCGTAATCGATCCAGACGAGGGAAGACTGCGGCTGACCGTCGGGCATCAGGGTGGTCAGCACGCCATGATTCGGCGCTGACAGCAGGTCTCGATGGGAATCAGGAATGACTGCGGCCATGGTTATCAGGCTCCTTGCGTGGGACTTCGAACATCAAGCGGGGTCGCCGCCCATGACGACGATATGGGTGGGGGTGATCCTGCACAGGACGGGCGTTTCGCGCTCTTTCCATTCGACGGGCAGCACCTCACCAAAGTAGGGGGCTTTTCCCGTATACAACATCGCCAGTTGATCGAGGTGCTCCATTGCGCCTTCCTGGGTCATCTCGACGATCGTTCCGCGCACCTCGATGCAGCGCAGGGGATCAGATGGCCTGTAGGCAAACAGGGTTACCTTCGGGTTGGCCTGCATGTTCTTCGCCTTCTGGAAGCGGGTCATGGTGTTGATCAGCACATGCTGACCATCGTAATTGCACCACACGACGGTGCTCTGCGGCTGGCTATCGGGCATGATGGTGCTGAGCACGACAGAAACCGGGCCTTCGATCAGGTCTTTGTAAGAATCAGGGATCGGGACAGGCATATATCACTCTCCGGCAGAAGGTGTATCCTTGCCCAATATTACCCGAAATGGAAAACTTCGCCAGAAGTATTTCTAACGGGATATACAGGTATTGAGATTGTTCCGTCACTTCAAGTGCCGATCTGGTACAATCCAGGGGGGCTGACGACCGCAGCCGACAGGGAGATTTTTTGATGGCGACACTGCTCGAACTGATTATTATTCTCGTCCTGATTCTGATCAACGGCCTGTTTGCGATGGCCGAGATCGCGGTGCTTTCGGCGCGGCGGGCGATTCTGATCAACCGGGCGGAGGGCGATGACAGGGGCGCACAGGCTGCACTCGATCTACTCGAAGACCCGAATCGATTCCTCTCTACGATCCAGGTGGGGATCACACTGGTGGGTATTTTTGCCGGGGCGTTCAGCAGCGCGACGCTTTCTGAAGTGATCGCCGCCGCCATCGAGACTGCGCTGCCCTCGCTCGCGCCCTTCGCCGAGGCGATTGGCGTGGGCGTGGTAGTGATCGCGCTTACCTATCTGACACTCGTGCTCGGCGAACTGGTGCCCAAGCGGATCGGCCTGAGCAACGCGGCGGGGATCGCCAGCGCCATCGCCCCGCCGATGAACCTTCTCTCACGGATCACCGCGCCGGTGATCAAACTGCTCAGCGTCTCGACTGAATCCGTTGTGCGGCTGCTGGGCATCAAAACCGACGGCGAGCCGGAAGTCACCGAGGAGGAAATCCGCATTCTGTTCGACGAGGGCCGCCGGGCAGGAACATTCGCCGCCGCCGAGCAGACGATTGTCGAGCGGGTGCTGCGCCTCGATGATATGCGCGTGAGCCAGTTCATGACCCCGCGCCTGGATATCGCCTGGCTGGACGTGGGTATCAGTGACAGGGAGAACGCGGTCCGGATCGCCGATTCGGTTCACTCGACGTTCCCCGTCTGCGAGGGATCGCTCGATCAAACGGTCGGCTTTGTGTCGATCTCGCGCCTGTGGAAGCAGACGATCGACAACCAGCCCTTCAACCTGACAGAGAACATGATCGAGCCGCTGTATCTGCCGGGCAATGCCTTCGCGCTGAACGTGCTCGACCAGTTCAAGCAGGCGGGGACCAACATGGCAGTCGTGATCGACGAGTTTGGCAGTGTGGAGGGTGTGGTCACGCTCGACGATATGCTCGAAGCGATTGTCGGGTTCATTCCTGAGCAGCAGGAAGCCCCGGAGCCGACCGCACTGCGCCGTCCTGATGGCACGTGGCTGGTCGATGCCCGGCTGCCGGTTTCACGGTTGAAGGAACTGTTCGATCTCGACGCGCTGCCGGATGAGGAAGAGGCGCGTTACGAGACGGTCGCCGGGATGGTGATGTCGATACTGGGGCGGATTCCGAGCGAGACGGAGGCGTTCGAGGTGGCCGGGCTGCGGATCGAGGTGGTGGATATGGATGTGCATCGAATCGACAAGGTGTTGATCACGGTGGTGGGAGATATTGAGGGATAGTGCTATCCTATCCTATCACATCACTGGACGAGAGATAAAGTATGGAACCTATAACCCTGAAATTCACATTGGACAGAGAAGACTGCATCGAGACGATACGGCTGACGACTTTCAAGCGGCGTCGTATCATGCATGGTTTTCTGGTTTCCCTGGCGATTGTGGTTGGCGTACTGCCGGTATTCATCGAGATAAACGAGGGTGCCATGCTGTGGAACTGGCTGTTCATCACCTTCATTATCCTCGGCCTGCTGTATGAATACGTCCTTCACCCGATCATATTCACGCGGCGGCTGGAAAAGGCCGAGCGCATCCCGGTCGAGATGACGCTGATCGCGGATGGCAGCGGGATCGACTCGGTATCGAAGCTGGGCAGGAATCGAGTCGGGTGGTCGGAATTTGGGGGCATTCAGGAGTTGGAGGATTATTTCTTTCTGACGCATAAAGGAGCCTCGCAGATGGTCGAGATCATCCCGAAGCGGGCGTTCGAATCGGAGGAGCAGGCGCAGGCGTTTCGAGAGTTGGCGGAGGGGCAGATCAAGAAGTGATGTGATTTCCCGGAGCTAAAGCTCCGGGCTAATGGCGTCGACCGGCGGGCGACCGGGGGGGGATCGTTTCAAGAACCACCAGACGTGGATCGAATGAGCACAGGGAGCAAAGATGACCGCACAGGTGCATGAGCAGATTATCATCGATGGAGAACTAACGACGATGGCGTTCTGCCCACCGATCCCGGAGAATCATTCCCGGATCGTCGAGATACCTTACGAGGAAGCACGCAGCAAGGCGGATAGCCACATCGTTTTCACGACGGCCTGCTGGCGTAAATACATTGGCACGTGGGAAATCAGAGATGGGCGGTTTTACCTGACGGACATTCAAGGACGATACGAACTGACGGGCGATGATCCACTGCTGGCCGACTGGTTCAGCGGGGTATTACGGGTACCGCGCGGGGAAATGCTTCACTATGTGCATATGGGGTTCGGATCGATATATGAGGAGGAGATCCACATCAAGATCGAGGCCGGGGAGGTGATCGACTTCCGGGTGATCGATAACCGGCGGAAGATCGTCGATCTGTGGGAGGTCGAGTGGCGGAACTTGCCGGGCGGGGAGAATCGATTCGATGGGGATGAGGAGATGCAGACAAATCCGCAGAATAAATTCTGCGGCTATTAGCGATACGTCGACCTGGCGGGCGACCGCTATCGATCAGAGCAAGGTTTTTGAGACAATGATCCTCGAATTAGCGTTTCTGGCTGTGTTATTTATATCAGCCGCATGGATATCGGGAAAAGTATTCGTTCACTTCTTCAGGCCAGAAGAATATCAAAAACTTGCAGCGACCGCTTCAGAGAAAAGTGGATTGTCACCGAGTATATCGCTGTTCGTATTAAGGATCGGTTGGATAGGTTTATTCATAGCAAATACATTTGCCATCGTTGTGTGGATCGCGTGGATGTTTTAACCTGAGAGGTCGGGCAAATCCGCAGAATAAATTCTGCGGCTATTAGCGATACGTCGACCTGCGGTCGACCGGTTCAAAGAGTTGGCGAAGGGGTAGATCAAGAAGTAGTATTATCGATGTCCCGCACAAACGCTGCGAAGTTGATCTCACAATTTGAACTCCCGGAGGATCTCATGGACTCACAGACTATTGAGATTATTGGCCGCAATCGCGTCGTCAACGAGCTGCTCGAAGCAGGGATCGAGGTGGCGCTACCACTACGCGACCGAGGAATCGATCTGATCGCATACCTGGATTTGGATGAAGATCTGGACGAATTTGTTGCCGTACCAATCCAGATGAAAGCTTCGACACGGTTTGCGATTTACAAGAAGTATGCCAAGTTTCCAAGCTTGCTATACGTATATGTCTGGGGACTGAATAATGATCAGGACGAAGTTACCTATGCCCTGACACATGAGGAGGCGTTCCTTATTGCAGAAGAAATGGGTTATACTAAGACTGCCTCGTGGGAAAGCGGTGGCTATACTGCCACACCCAGCCGACGCCTGGTTGAACTACTACAACCCCATGTGATGTCACCAGAAACATGGCGAGAAAAGATACTATCTATTATGTATTCTGTTGATTGATGCAGATATGACACAATCTCCAGGTAACCGTTCACCTGACCTCTGTTTACTGTAAACAAGGAGCAAAATCAGTGGAAGAAAAGCTGCGAGCATTGAAAGACGAACTGGCCGTCTATATGGACCTGTACTACGCGTCGGCGGTGCTGGGCTGGGATCAGGAGACCAACATGCCCCCCGGCGGGGCGCAGGCCCGCGCCGACCAGGGGGCGACGCTGAGCGAACTCGCCCACCGCAGGATCACCGACGATAAGGTCGGCAGGCTGCTCGACGATCTGAAAGCCTACGAGGAATCGCTCGATTACGACTCGGACGACGCCTCGCTGATCCGCATCACCCGGAGGGAATACGAGAAGCGGGTGAAAGTCCCGGCGGAACTGGTCGCCGAGATCGCCCGCGCAGGTGCACTCGGAATCGAAGCGTGGAAGGAAGCCCGCACTAAATCCGAGTTCAGCCTGTTCGAATCGGCGCTGCAAAAGCTGATCGATCTCAAGATGCAGTACGCGGAATGCTTCGCACCGTACGAGAACATCTACGACCCGCTGCTCGACGAATTCGAGCCGGGGGTCGATTACGCCCAGATCAGCGCGGTGTTTGCCGGGCTGAAACCGGAACTGGTCAAGCTGGTGGCGGCGATCGGGGAGAACCTCGACGCGGTCGACGATGGGCCGGTACGCGGTGAGTTCACCGACGAATCGCAGATGGCCTTCGGGCGGATCATCGCCAAAGACCTCGGCTTCGACTTCGAACGCGGTCGGCTCGACCTGAGCGCCCACCCATTCACGACCGGCTTCTCACACGACGACGTGCGGATCACGACGCGCACGCTGCAGGATTTCCTGCCAAGCTGCCTGATGAGCATCATCCACGAGACGGGGCACGCGCTCTACGAGCAGGGATCGAACCCGGCCTACTATCGCACGATCCTCGCCGGGGGCGCGTCGATGGCGATCCACGAATCACAGTCGCGGTTCTGGGAGAACATCATCGGGCGGAGCCGCCCGTTCTGGGAGCACTATCACCCGCTGCTGATCGAACACTTCCCGCAGCTTGAAGGCGTCGACCGGGAAACGTTCTACCGGGCGATCAACAAATCGTACCCATCCTTCATCCGCGTCGAGGCCGACGAGGTGACCTACGGCCTGCACATCATCCTGCGGTTCGAGCTGGAGAACGACCTGTTCAACGGTCGAGTCAAGGTCGGCGAGCTGCCGGATGTGTGGAACGCCCGCTTCGAGGAATACCTGGGCATCGTCCCGCCCGACGACGCGATGGGCGTTTTGCAGGATGTCCACTGGTCGCAGGCGCTGTTCGGCTACTTCCCCGACTACCTGCTGGGGAGCATCTTCTCGGTGCAGCTGTGGAACAAGCTAAAGGAAGAACTGCCCGGCGCGGTCGATCAGGTGCGGGCGGGAAAATTCGACGAGATTCTCGGCTGGCACCGCCAGAAAGTTCACCGGCACGGGACGAAGTTCACGCTGCCCGAACTGTCCGAGCGGGCGGTCGGCGGACCGCTGGACTGGCAGCCCTACATGAACTATCTGAACGCCAAGTTCGGGGAGTTGTACGGATTGTAGGGCGGAACAGCCTATAGTTGCAGGGGCAATTTACCCCCTACGACGGGGCTATGCCCCGCCACTTCCCCCTAAAAGGGGGCAGATATACAAGTACTCTCAAAAAGAGCCGGGCACTGCCCGGCTCCTTTTGTCGGGAGGATCAGGCTGGCGCGTACAGCCGCTTCGCTTCTCTGAACCCGACCAGCCGCCGGTTAGCCTCGTCGTAGAGGCGGTACTGCATACTTTTCAGGCTGGTGATCAGCGTCACCGGTTCGACCTGGAAGGCGGGATTCGCGTCGAGGCAGGCCTGCAGGTTGTAATTCGGGATGCGCGGGCTGAGATGGTGGATATGGTGGATGCCGATATTGCCGGTGAACCATTGCAGGATTTTCGGCAGTTTGTAATACGAACACCCTTCGACTGCCGCCGTGTAGAAATCCCAGTTGTCGTGACGCTCCCAGTAGATGCCTTCGAACTGGTGCTGGACGTAAAACAGCCACACGCCCAGCATGCCCCCCAGCCAGATGATCGGGAGCTGGATCAGCAGGTATTCCTTGAATCCCATCAGCAGGCCGAGGGCAACAGCCAGCACCGCGATCCCCAGGTTGGTGTAGATCACACTCATCCGGTCTTTCTTGCTGGCCTTACGACCGGCAAAGCGCTGTGAGATCAGAAAGACGTAGATCGGCCCCAGCAGAAACATGACCGGCGGCCAGCGGAACAGCCGGTAGCCGAAGCGCTTCCCCGGTGGAAGCGCCAGCCACTCCTCGACGGTGAGCGTCATCACGTCGCCCGTTCCACGCCGATCGAGATCACCGGCGGTGGCATGATGTGTCGCATGGGAATGACGCCAGTTCTCGTACGGGGTGAAGGTCAGCACCCCGGTGATGAATCCCCAGGTGCGGTTGGCTTTGGGCGATTTGAAGAACGACATATGCCCGGCATCGTGAAACTGGATGAACAGCCGGATCATGAACCCGGCGGCGGGGATCGCCAGGAGTAGGGTCAGCCAGTAAGAGATGCGCAGGCTGTAGTACATCAGCACCCACAGCGCGATATAGGGCACAATCGTATTGATGATCTGCCAGGTACTGCGCCGGGGGTCGGCGCGGGCGAAAGGCTTTAGCGCCTGCTGCCACGTAGATTTATCGATTCCGGCAGCGGGTAGGTCTGTCATGGATAGCCTCCCAACAAACAAAGCAGCAGCTAACACAAATTGGATGCAATGAGGTGATGCGATCCAGTGGAGAAAAAAACGACATCCGGCTTCCCGGTGGCGCTGTAAGAAGAATTGATCCAATTCGATTCTATCGAATGTGGGGTGGGGAATCTATCCATCAAGGGCAAAGGCAAAGACAAACAGGGGCGATCTACTGATCGCCCCGTGTGTGTGACAGGGGAAAGGTCAGGCGGTTCAGTTTACCTGGTTCTCAGTGCGCCCAGGTCGATGCGCCGGTCTACTGCGATCAGAATGGGTTGCAGTAGCGATACCCGTTGATCCAGTCACTCTCGGATACACAGTCGCCGGTCAGGTAGCACCGGTTGTTGTCCCAGTACGGGCACCCCTGCTGGCTGCGCAGCGCCTCGTAGCCCTCTGTCCAGGAATGCAGACCGTCGTCGCATTGGCCTTCCCAGGGCATCCCAATAGCGCAGAAGTTGTCCGGCCCGGTGTAGTACGTACCGCTCATGGGGCCAGTGCAGGGAATGTTGATGTACCAGCCGGGGTAGAGGATATCGGGATTGAAGATGCCGGGATTGAGTTCCAGCAGCTGCTCCTCGGTGACACCGTATTTCTTCTCAAGCTGGGCGAGGTATTCACCCGTCTTCACTAGGTGCCGCTGGCAAATCCCTGCGGGCAGGCAGGGAATGTAGATCGTGTCGCCGGGGTGAACGACCATCCCCGGTGAGTGAATGTTGTTGAAATTAGCCAGTTCCCAGTAGGCCCAGCCATATTCACGCCCAATGCTGAACAGTCCTTCACCCGCTTCAACGGTGACCGTGTAGCAGGTGCCGGCTGGTGGAGAAGTCACGGGGCCACCGGAGTCGGGAGTCGGTTCGTCGCCGCCGGTAACGCCGTCCATGCCGAGCGTAAACAGGAGGATCAGGGGGATCAGCACCAACAATATGGGCAAAGGAATGAGTCCCAGTCGTTTTTTCATATCCGCCATCCTTCTTATTGAGTGATTTCTACAATTAATTCTATGCACACAAACAACGGCACTCCCCCATTATAGGACAGGTTTGTCTGTGGCTCAAGCGACTAACGGGCTATGATTTTCGGTCGATGGGTGTACAGCGCATCGACTGGCCGGATTGTCATCGAGCCGCCGGGCTGATCATTCTCCCCCCCCCCGGCAGCCAGTTCTTCGGCTTCGGCCCTGATAGTCAGCAGCATCTTCCGCTCCATGACGAAGGTGGGATACATGAACAAGCGACCAAAGGGAGTGTTCTGCCAGCTGTCCCCAGCGGTGATCCGGTTGCGCAGGATCAGCCGGGTGGTGCGATCGGACTGCGGGATCAGGACGAACTGCCAAGTCGCCGGGCAGACATCGACCGATTCGCCTTCTATCGTAAAGCACAGGATGAAGGCTTCGTTCTCGACCATCTCCATCACATACAGGCCGGGGCCAGGCTCCCCACCGCCAAAATCGGGCGGGACGAAGCGCAGAAAATCACCGACCTCGACGTCCTGGTACGCCGGGACGATCTCGGTGACGTTGGTGACGTGCAGGCCGAACAGGTTCTCGATCCAGGTGTAGCTGTACATCCCGCCCCGGTCGACGCCCAGTTGAAGCAGCCAGGGATAAACCTGATCGGGCGCGGCGTCGATGGTCAGTGCCTTGGTGGTCTGCATCGAGATGCCCGGCACGTAGTCGTCACCGGGCAGGGCCATGTCGACTTCGGCATCGGTCGCCCCCCAGCGGATCATCCAGGGCCAGACGACGAAGGTCAGGATCGCGGCGATGGCGACAGCGATGAGCAGGAGGACGGTGATAGTCCACAGCAGTCTCGACGACCCACGCTTTTCCCGGCCTGATTTAGGGTCGATTGCAATCGTGGGATTTGGTACCTGAGTGGTCATATCTGTATCTTCTCCTTGTTCGAGTGCCGCCGAACTCCGGGCGCGGGCTTATCTGCTCTTTCCTCAGTTCAACTTTGCGGTCCTATGCGCGGCATGCGCACTACCGTCTCTACCTGACCCTCACCGCACGTTAAAGTAATCAAGAGCGCTGTGTCCAGCCCTCACTCCTAAATCCCCTCACCTCTCATGGCTAGGGGACTTAACATCCTGATTTTGCCTGCATCTGGAAAATGCGGCGTTATTTCTTTACAACCAACAAAGATTATTCAAGAAAATTGAGATGGAAATCGAGCAGGAGATTGGAGAGGACAGAATCAAGTCTCTGCCCGCACACTGTATGAGGATATTGTACCTTTAGATTTTAATGAGACAACTATTCCATCTCCCCGTCTCTCTACCTGAGGAGAACCGGGGGTAGAGGGAGACACCGCCCACAGCAATGACCCATAAGCAGCACGCAGTATTGCTGACAGCATGAATCCTCGGTATACTTTTGGCGTTCTGATGATAAAAGACCCCAACCGCCACCTATATGGTGAACGTTGGGTGACATAGCACGATCTGTACCCCATCACCGGCTTTTTCACACACAGTCGTTGGTGGGGGTTTTTGTGCGATAGTTATCCGGATATAGATCGGTGATAAAGGGGAAATTGTGGACAGGGAGAAATATCACTCTGCTCTTTCAAAACTTTTAATTGGCAGACCGCTTGAGACGCAGGCACTTTCGCACCAATCCGTCTCGCGGCTGATCGGCCTGGCAGTCTTCGCCTCGGATGCACTCTCCTCGACCGCCTATGCGACCGAGGAAATCCTGATCATCCTGGCGCTCGCCGGGACCGGCTCGGCGGTGCTTGGGCTGTCGCTGCCGATTGCGATTGCCATCGCCGTATTGATCGTCATCGTGACCGTGTCATACCGCCAGACGATCTACACCTATCCCAACGGTGGCGGCGCGTATATTGTCGCCAGGGACAACCTGGGCGAGATTCCGGCCCAGGTCGCCGGGGCCGCGCTGCTCACCGACTACATCCTGACGGTAGCGGTCAGCATCACGGCGGGGGTCGCCCAGGTAACGTCGGCGTTCCCGGCGTTGATTCCCTACCGGGTGCCCCTGGCGATCGGGATCATCCTGATAATGATGATGATCAACCTGCGCGGGGTCAAGGAAAGCGGCACCATTTTCGCCATCCCTACCTACTTCTTTCTCGTCATGATGTTCCTGACGCTGATCATCGGGGCGGCACGGTACGCGACCGGAACACTGCCGGTCGTGACCGGCGTCGAAGCAATCGAGGGGGTGGCCGCGCCGCTGACCCTTTTCCTGATCCTGCGTGCTTTTTCGAGCGGCTGCACCGCCCTGACCGGCATCGAGGCAATATCGAACGGGATCACCGCCTTCAAAGAGCCGCGCAGCCGGAACGCCGCCTCCACGCTGGTGTGGATGAGCAGCATCCTGATTCTATTGTTCCTGGGCATCACGCTTCTTTCCCACCAGATTCAGGCCGTCCCCAGCGAATTCGAGACGGTCATCTCGCAGTTAGCGCGAACCGTCTATGGCCGGGGATCGGTGCCCTACCTGCTGGCGATTGCCGGGACGATGCTGATATTGATCATGGCAGCCAATACCAGCTTCGCCGATTTCCCCCGGCTGGCGGCGCTGGCCGCCGGTGACGGCTTCCTGCCCCGGCAGCTGACCTATCGCGGCAACCGGCTGGTGCTCTCCTGGGGGATCGTCGGGCTGGCGGTGTTTGCCAGCATCCTGGTGTTCATCACCGGGGCGCAAACCACGGCGCTGATCCCCCTGTACGCGATTGGTGTCTTCCTGAGCTTCACCATCTCGCAGACCGGGATGGTCGTGCACCTGTGGCGGCTGCGCAACCTGAAGCCCGGCGAACAGATTCAGGGCTACGAAACCACCCTGGAATATGATCCGGCCTGGCGCTTCAAGATGATCCTCAGCGCGGTGGGCGCGTTTTGCACCTTCGTCGTGATGATCATCTTTGGCGTGACAAAGTTCGCTTCCGGGGCGTGGTTCGTCATCATTCTGATCCCGACACTGGTGCTGATCTTCTTCCGCATCCACCTGCACTACAAGCAGGTCGCCCGATCCCTATCGACCAGCACCACACTTGAGGCAGCCACACTCAGGTCGATCACGACGCTGGTGCTGGTCGACGACGTCCATGCGGGGACACTCCGCGTGTTGAACTTCGCACGCTCGATGGGGCATCCCTGGCAGGCGGTGCATATCGCCATCAACCCGGAGAAAGCGGAGCGCACCCAGGCGAAGTGGAAGGCGATGGTCGGCGAGCCGGAACTGGTCGTCATCCCGTCGCCTTACCGTCACCTGGCCGCACCGCTGCGTGAATACGTCGAGGAACTGCTTGCCGAAAACCCGGAGAACTTTGTCCATATCGTCATGGGCCACCTGGCGATGGACAGCTTCTGGGAACAGGTACTGCATCAGAACAGCGCGTTCGTCTTCAACGTTGCCCTGACGGGGCTGGATCGGGTGGTGTTTACGCAGATTCCGTACCAGATTCGCGATGGGGAGTTGATCAATGTAGCCCGCCGCCGTCCTCCCGCCGATGCGGTTTGAATCGGTGTGACCGGGTGGTATAATGGGGCCTGTAGGGGCGGTGGCGGAATGGCAGACGCGGCGGACTTAAAATCCGCTTCCTCCGGGAGTGTGGGTTCGACTCCCACCCGCCCTATCGAATGAAAATGACCCCGACAGAGATAATTCTGTCGGGGTTTTTGGTCCAAAGTCATTACTCGCGCGGCTGTTTGCGGTTC
>JAFGOY010000042.1 GCA_016926255.1 Anaerolineae bacterium
CCGACCTTCGGGACACTGGAGGTGTGCATCGATGAAAGCTGCGAGAGTGTGGACAACTACAGTGAATACTGGCTGCGGCGGCAGACTGAACTCTTCGATGACCTGGGGAGCGGGGTACATACGGTAACGATCCGCAGCACGTCCGGTTCGTACGACATCGACGCGATCCAGGTGAACGACACCAGCGTGATCGGCGAAGGGCTGCACGAACAGACGAGCAGTGACCTGGTCTTCACCGGGAACTGGGTGGAGCAAACCCACCCGCAGTACAGCGGTGGTTCGCAGTTGATCACCTGGGATAAATCGGCAGGGCTGTGGTTCCGCTTCGAGGGCGACACCCTGACCCTGATCCGGACAACCGGCCCGACCTACGGAACACTGGGGGTGTGCATCGACACGGTCTGCGAGGACGTGGACGACAGCAGCGCGGAGTGGCTGAAACGCCAGCCGGTGACCTTCCCCGACCTGGGTGCCGGTATACACGAGGTACAGATCTACAGTGTAGCAGGCAACCACAGTCTCGACGCGGTGCAGGTAGACAACACCAGCGTGATCGGCGAAGGGCTGCACGAGGAAACAAGCGGCGACCTGGTCTTCTTTGGGAACTGGGTCGAGCAGACCCACCCGCAGTACAGCGGCGGCACGCAGATCGTCACCTGGGACCGGTGGGCAAGGCTGTGGTTCCGCTTCGAAGGGGACACGCTGACCTTGTTGCGCACAACCGGCCCGACCTACGGGACGCTGGAAGTGTGCATCGACGAAACCTGCGAGAACGTGGACGACAGCAGTGTCGACTGGCTGAAACGCCAGGCAGTGACCTTCGGCGGACTGGGCACTGGCGTGCATGAGGTGCAAATCCGGAATGTTGAAGGCAATCACGGCATCGACGCAATCCAGGTGGACAACGCCAGTATTCTGCCAGAGGGTCAATATGAAGAGACCAACGGCAACCTGGTGTACACAGGCGACTGGCAGGTGCGATCCGGCAGCGGCTTCAGCGGCGGCGCACTGCTGGTGAGCTGGGACACGTCAGCAATGGTATGGTTCCGCTTCGAGAGCGACACGCTGACCCTGCTGCGGCGAACAGGACCGGACCTGGGGACGGTCGAGGTGTGCATCGACGAGACATGCGAGATCGTTGACAACTACAGCACGACCTGGTTGAAGCAGGTGCCAGTGGTCTTCGACGAATTGGGCGAGGGAGAGCACGAATTCGTGATGCGTATCATGACGAATTCCAATGACATCGACGCAATCGAAGTGGGAGCCGGTGTCGGTGGGGCGGAAGTATCGGGCCAGATCGTCGATGAGCCGACGGAAGAACCGACTGCGACGGACGAGTTGACGGAAACACCGGAGCCAACCGATGAACCGGAAGCGACGGAAACACCGGAGCCGACGGAATCGCCTACCCCAACCGCGACGGACGAACCCGATCCGACGGCGACGGAAGAGCCGACTGCAACGGACGAACCCGATCCAACCGCAACAACAGAAGAACCGACAGTGACAGAAACTCCTGAGCCAACCGAGGAATCCGATCCGACAGCGACGGAAACACCGGAGCCGACAGACGAACCGGAAGAAACGGAAGAGCCGACAGAATCGCCCACCCCGACCGAGGAAACAGCGGATGAGGCGACAGTCGAAGAAACGGCTACGCCCGAACCAGACTAGAGTCAAGGGCAAACGCTAAACGAAACACGCGGGCGGTGGGGTCGAAATCCACCGCCCGCTTTGTGATTCACGGACAGCCCATCAAACCGGCGGCGGCAAATCGAACAAAGTCACGTTCTAAACATTGGCCCAGATCAGCGAATATCGCCAGAACAGGTGCCTGAGCAGGTAGCCGTGATACTGGCTGTTGTGATCCCATCCGCTGCCGGAAAGTGCGGCGATGCGGTCAAAGTCGTCGCGGATTGTGTTCATAGGTTAATTCGCCCCTACTCCACCGGTACGACTCACAGCGCCGGTTTCGGATTCAGATCGACGTCCCACAGGCCCATGAAGTGCTCGAAGTTGTACTTGGCTGGGCGATAACAATACGCACTATATGCGACGAGGTTTAAAAAAATCGGGTAGTGATAATATTTCTGATACTCCCTGCACCGCTTCGTCGAGACGATCCGAGTCCCATCCATACAGTTGCGTAAGACTACGAACCGGTTTTAGAAAAGCATTTACCGCGATACTGCAAAGGTAGACAATATAAATCGTCTCGAGGTTCTTTTCGAGAAATCCATGTTCCCCATCAGGAATCACCCGAAAGCCAAGTTGAAGATATGCCCAGTGATGCCCATGTGTCATCGCTGATAGTAGTCGGTAGTTCACTTCTTCATCAAGGACGTCACGAATTACATCCACATTACTTGGCATTTTCTCCGCAATTCGACATCCTTTTTTACTAGGAACACTCTTGAAGCCGAGAGCACTAGCTTTTTTTTCGACATACTCGATACGTTCCTTGGCTTTGTCTATGAGTTCCTTTTCATTCCAGGCTCGAACGAATTTTAGTTGCTGTTCTAGACCCTCATAACGGAAGGCAAAACTCCTACTCACGCGGGACCTAGCATCAAGTGAAGGATCAAGTATCCAGGCAGCAATAGCAGATGTTTCAAGGACTGCCCGAACGCAATTATATGGTGCAATCGTCTGAACGGGTTCTTGAAGGACACGTGTCAAAGCAGAAAGGTGATCCGCAGCTACCTCAATCAATGTTCCCGCTTGAGCGTAAGCAGTATCAACAAGTTCAGAGTCTGAAAACTCCTGACTCTCAGTGATTGACTTGCATCCTGGTGCTGGCTGGTTGGAATTCTCATTAAAGAATGCTCCTAAAGACTTAAGTAGCAATTCTACGGATTCAATAATTTTTTTAGCTTGCTCGACAGTTATATTGTCAATAGATTTGATCATCAGAATTTGGCTCCCGGATTTGTTCCTTACTAATACCTACTCCCCGCCCTACTCCACCGGCACGACGCCCAGCGCCGGTTTCGGATTCAGATCGACATCCCACAGGCCCATGAAGTGCTCATAATTATACTGCGCATCGTAGGGCACATAATCGAAGGCCGTCCACACCAGCCAGCCCGATAACCGCCGATCCTCGGCGACGGTCAGCGCAGCGGCGAGCGATTCGGCCTGCTGCTCCGGCGACGAGGCATTGACCGGCGCACCCGGCCACGAGTGATAGCCCACCTCCTGAAGCATCAGCGGCTTGCTACTGCTGGCCCGGTACCCGGCGATGCGCAGCGACAGTTCCTCCGCCGATTCCCAGTGATGGAACGACAGAATATCGACGTAGGGCGCGGTCGGGGTGGGATCACCCCACCACCCGGCAGTGAGCAGGTGATTCGGATCGTTCTCGCGGACGATCTGGCTGATATGAGATAACCAGTCGATCACGGTCTGGTGCGGAAACTCGACGGTGACGGCGCGGATACCGGTATCGAGGTCGCCCTCGTTGCGTAAATCCCAGGCCAGAATGGTGGGATCGTTCCGGTAGCGGCGGACGATGTAGGCGGTCTGCGCATCGTAGCGGGCATAGTCGGTGTAGAGAGGCCGGAAGATCAGGTCGGGGAGATCGTTGAGGGTCATGATCACTTTCAGGCCGCGCTCAGCGGCCATCGCCAGCAGTCGATCCACCCGCTCGAACATATCGGGCACGGGGACGGCGTCTTCGGGGGCGCAGGTAAAGAGCGGATCGTAATACAGGAACATCCGCACGGTGTTGAACCCCGCCCCGGCGATGGCGTCGAGTTCCTGCGCAGCAACGTCGAGATCGAGGTCGGTGATAAATCGATGCCACTGGGCGAACCGCGAATAGTAATTGACACCCCGCACGACGAAGGTCTGACCCTGCCAGACAAGCTGATTGCCCGACACCTGAACAAACGCCGCCGGATCGACCGGTTCGGCGAGCGGCAGCGGCTCGACCTCCGATACTTCACAGGGAACCGGTGTGGGATCGGGCAGCGCGTCGAGGCGAATCAGTGCGTCGATGGCCTCGCGGCGTGTGCCATCGAGTGACAGGGCTTGCTGATACTGGTCGATGGCCTCGGAAGGAGCACCGGCAGCTTCGAGGGCCATCCCGTAGTTGATGTGAACGGCGTACTGCTTGTTCACGAGCGGCTGGTCGCCGCAGCTTACCCCTTCGGCGCGCAGTGCTTCCAGCACCTCGATCAATGCTGCCCAATCGTTGTTCCAGTAGCGCTCGATGTCCTCACAGGTTGCGGCGGGGATGGATTCATCTGATACAGCAGCGGTTGTCGGCAGCGGGGTGAGCGTGACGTACCTCACCGGTTCCTCCTGCTGGCACGCCGACATCGAAACAAGCACGCCGATTATCGCAATCAATCGAAGTCTGATCTTCATGGCTTCCCGTCCCTCCGGCAGCATGATTTTCATCGAGAAAACTATACCACCCGACGGGAAACCCACATCGACTAATGCCCTTCGGCAAACATACAGGGAATCGATTCACAGGCCGCGGATCGCCGTGGCTCCTAGTATCAACTCACTCTACGTCCCAGATCAGGAGCATACCTTCGACCGGTACGACGAATGCCGAGTCATCCAGTGCCCAGGCAGCACTAATTACATCGTAGTAGAAACCCGGATTATAATCAGCTCTGGCTACCGCACGGCTTTCATCAACATTCCACAGTTCGACATGGTCATTGGCCAATAGTGCCATGTGGTGCTGGTTGTGACTCAAAATACCGCGTCCACTTTCTGTTTCCAGCCGGACGATTTCCCGGTTTGAACTGGCATTCCAGATGATGGTCTCATCGTTAATGGACGAAACGAGCAGCAGTTCCCCTTCCGACGTCCATTGCGCATCGTCGACTCCTTCGAACTGGCGCACATAGTCGCCATTGTGATAAAGAATCGAATTCCACAGATTGCCACAGATAAAATATTCTCCATCATCACTGAATTCAGCAAGCATCAGGGGTTGAAACCAGATACTTTCCGGGAGCGGAACCCGCTGATAGGTTTCGGCCTGCAAATCCCAGATCAACGGCTGATCGTACAGCCCCGTGAACAATTGATCGCCATCAGGCGACCATGCCAGCCCACCCGTGAAGAAAATTTCTGGCATATAGAATATATACTCCGCCTCAAGTTTTTGCAGCAGATCGCCGGTTTCGACATCCCAGATGTACACATAATGAGGCAGGCTGAGGCTGGCCAGACGGCGGCTATCAGGGCTGAAAGCGAGGCCATTTATGCCATACGGGGCTGATTCGGAGGTAAGCCGCGTGACAATTTCTTCTTTCTCTACTTCCCAGATATCAATCAAGCCATTCCCGCGATCCCCGGCAACAATCCACCGGCCATCGGGTGACCAGTCAGCATGGGTATAGTAATCGTGGTGTCCGCCAAGCACGGCATATCGTTCCCCGCTAAGAACGTCGAGCGAGTCGTACTGCCCGTTAGCCTGCCTGATCAGCGCCCGGTTTTCAGCCCCCAGCCAGCTTATGAATCCACCATCGATTTCCCGAACAAGCTCACCCGTCTCGAAGTTCCAGAACAGGCTTCTCGACGTATCCGTCACACATAGCAATGAACCACGCAGGGCAACATTGAAGTCAATACTCTGGACAGCTAACTCTTCAGACAGAGTGAATGTGCGTCCGGGTTCGCCGGTCAGCGCGTCGAAAATTTGCATCTCACGCCCATCGACATCGACTGCCACGAACGAGGTGCCACTCGGATGCCAGTAGTACCGGCTAAAATTGTCCGGCAGTGTATAGAGTTTTTCCGATTGTTCAAACGACCAGAGCGATATCACCTGTTCATCATCGACTGTTTCACGAATGATCCCGAATTTTTCATAGGGCAATATCCACGGGATGTCAAAAAAGTAATCTTCGAGAGCCGGATTCTGTCCCAAGTGGTAAACCGACATAGCATCAGACGTAACAAAATGTTCATTGTCCGGCCAGGCAACAATGCGCTTGCTGTTACCCTGAACCTGATGCAGCACCTCACCGGTCGACACATCCCAGACGGTTCTATCGCCTGCCACTTTTTCACCATCAGGTGACCAGGTGACTGTATCCGCTTCTCCATCCAGCCGGTTCTGTATCTCACCCGTCCCGGCATCGACGATCAGTACTCGGTCAGAGAACAGCCCGACTGCCAGATATTCACTATTGGGTGACCATTCAATATCCTGAACCTGCCGGGAGCCGTCCTCCGCTTCGATATCAAATTGGGCGAGCAGTTCCAACGTACTCGCGTCGTAAATGTATCCAAACAACTTGCCGGTGACCGCCAGGGATTGGCCATTCGGAGAGAGTTCGATCTGGTCTATTGGCCCCCTGCCCAGAAAATGTATCGTTTCGGCGAGGGGGATATCAGGAAGATCGAGGGTTGGGATTTCCGTCGGCGTCGCGGGGACAGCAGTCAGGATAACGGTAGGCGTGATCGGCGGCATCACCGTTTCAGCAGGCACCGTTGACGCCACTGCTTCTGGCGTAGCTTCAGATGATCGGAACAGATTGATGGCATAGTGGGCGATAATCACGCTGCCAGCGCCAAGCGCACCGGCAAGAAGCGCCACCGCTGCTACCAGTAGAATCTTTTCTCTTTTTTTCATTACTCAGTCTTCCAGATAATGACGGCACCATCTTCCGAACCAGAAGCCAGCAGCCCATCCGACGACCAGCTTACAGCGGATACAGTCCCATTGTGGTCATCATAAGATTGGAGCACATCCCCTGTAATCGGGTTCCAGACCTTCACGGTGTGATCCATCGATCCCGACGCCAGTCCATAGTCAGACCAGTCTACCGAGACGACGGTATCCCGATGCCCGAACAGTCGATTGACCGCCTCCCGCTGCTCGATATCCCAGATGACGATCTCCCCGGCAGCGACAAACGCCAGTTGATCGCCATCCGGAGACCAGTCAAAATCACCGACCCTGCCAACCGGATCATCGATCACGAACAGGGCTTCATCCGTCTGGCTGTCGTGGATGGTGATTTTTCCGGTATCATGATCCAGAACAGCGTTGAGCGTCCCATCCGGTGATCGGGTATCCGGTTCGAGCGTGTATCCGGTAAGCGTGGAAACTTCACCATCTTCCCAGCGATACATCGACTCGCCAGCGAATACGATCAGCGCTGACTGATCCCAGCGGACCGTTCCCACCCCCGGTGGTGTTCCGGCAACCATGCGCAAAGGGACACCCTGTTCGATATCCCACACCACGAGACTACAGACATTCGCTATACTGGTTACTGTATAGACGATTTGATCATCCCACAACGATGGCCTGGGAACATATATTGAGGCTGGTAGATCATGGATCAAATCACCCGTAGCGACTCGCCAGACGGCAAGATGACTCTCCCTGCTATCCTCGGTCGAGTACGAGCCAAGTAAGTATTCGTTATTCGCACTAAATCTTTTTGAGAAACATCCACTATGCCGGGGGAGCGGAGAGTCGAATGTCGAAATCCGTTCCTCGGATTGGATGTCGATTATTTCATATAACTCAGCCCAGATTCTGTTATCCGGGTCTTTATCGTATTCATATGGCTGGGCACGCAGCAAACCATCGTGAGACCAGACAGCCACATGATACATACCGTCAGCGTAAAACTGCGGAATGCCTTCCTCATCAAATACGATGTGATCGAAAATATCTCTTTCTAAATAAAGCGTTTCTTCACCGGTTGCCATATCCCAGGCAACGATATAAGGCTGATAATATTCATAGTACCCTTGGCTGGAGACCAGCGTTCGACTGTCCGGGCTGAATACCAGATTGTACGAATACTGGGTATAGCCGGGCAGTTCCCACAGCAGTTCGCCTGTTTCCACGTCCCAGACCAGCGTCTCCGGCAGATACCCTTTCGCCGCGATCATCCGCCCATCGGGAGAAAATGCGACATCAATATAGGTATAGTTGTTGATGCTGAACTGCTGGAGGGCTTCGCCTGTGAACGCATCGAACAGCGTGATCGTCCCGCTCGTGTCGTCCACAGCCAGCTTCGTTCCATCGGCGTTGAAAGTGATTCCCTGCGCGCTGTATTCGGTATCGACAAACCACAGCAGTTCAAACGTTTGGGCATCGAACATATACAGTCCCACACCGCCAGCCGCCGCCAGCATCGATTTATCGGGAGAAAGATCGATAGAGCAGAACGGCCCTACTCCGAACCGGTCGATCATCTCGTCGGTGATTGGTAACTCCACCGGAACCGGCTCAGGCCACTCGATCTCTTCTACCGGTGTGTCAGGCTCAGGCGTTTGAAGCCCGGCAGCATCGACCACTACCGGCAAACCGCCGATCAATATCAACAGTATGCCCAATAATATGTTCAGACGTTTCATAGGCTTATCTCGCTAAAAGAATGAAGGCTCCCACTCACCGACCCCGCGATCATTATAGCCGCATGCACGCGATGTCACCACCCCTACCCGCGATTACATATTGTCAACACCATCTGAACAAGAACGTAAGGGGTTACTGACCGGGCCAGCCGCATTCGACAACCTGCGATATACCATCCGCCCACCAATCCATCTCAGATCATTTCCCTGTGATAGTTTGATCCCACAAATCAATAGGTATATGAACCCTGATTGCATCTTTTATCTCTGAAGATGCGTATACGGGATCGAGAGGGGCTGCTGACCAGGCCAGCCGCTCTCCGACAGCAAACACAACGCAAGAGGAGACAGAGCCATGATCCGACTATCACCGCGCTGGCGGAAAGTCATCAACGACCTGTGGGATAACAAGCCACGCATGATCCTGGTGGTGCTGGCTATCGCTACCGGCGTGCTGGCCTTTGGATCGGTATTCATCGCCCGCGATCAGATGCTGGCCAAAATGAACGACCAGTGGAACGCGACCCATCCCCCCGACATCATTTACTACATGGACGACTTCGACGAGGAGTTCGTCCGCTCTGTCACTGCAATGCGGAATGTCGAAAAGGCGGAAGGCGTCGCCTTCATGACCGTCAAGCTCATCGCCGATGATGACAAAGAACATGAACTCGATATCTGGGCCTGGAAAGACAACGCCAATATCGAGTACATCCGGGTCAACCCTTTGACAGGGAACTGGCCGCCCCAGCGCCGTGAAATCTTCCTCGAACGCTCCAGCGCCGAAGAACTCGGCGCATCGGTGGGCGATATCATCACGCTCGAACTCTCCAGCGGCGAACAGAAAGAACTGGTGATGGCGGGCACCGTCCACGACTACTTCGCCGAACCGCCGGGCCTGTCGAACTGGCTGACCAGTTATACATCGATGGATACCCTGCGCTGGATGGGGCACAGCGGCCTGTATGACGATCTGCGCGTGGGCCTTGTACCGGAGATCGACACAATGGACGAGATCGAGCAGGCCGCCACCGAACTCAAGGGGCAGTTCGAGCGGGACGGTTATGGCGTCCACTACACCGATCTCGATCTTCAGCGGCACTGGGGGGCGGAAACAACCGAAGCGGTGACCGGCATCCTGGCCGGGATCGGCTTTTTCTCGCTGGGCCTGAGCGGCTTCCTGGTGATGAACACCATCTCCGCATTGATCACCCAGCAGAAACGCCAGATCGGGATGATGAAAGCCATCGGCGCATCGGGTCAGCAGGTCACCGGCATTTACATCGCGATGGTGATCATCTTCGGGCTGCTGGCGCTGGCCGTCGCCGCCCCCGCCGGGGCGCTGCTCGGCTACGGGATGGTTTACCTCGTCGCCGATTTCCTGAATTTCGATATTAACTCTTTCGGTATCCCGCCCTGGGTATTCCTGGTCGAAGCGCTGGCGGCAATCGCCCTGCCCCTCTTCGCCGCGCTGATCCCGATCATCGGCGGCACGCGGGTCACCGTCCGGCAGGCGATCAGCGATTACGGCATCGCCGCCGTCCGGGTCAAACGCGGCCTGCTCGACCGGATCGTCGAGCGGGTGCGCGGTGCGTCACGCCCGATCATTCTCTCGATTCGCAACACCTTCCGGCGCAAAGGTCGGCTGTTCCTGACACTGGGCACGCTGGCAATCGCCGGTTCGATTGTAATTGCGGTGCTCAACGTGCAGGCCTCGATGAAAGCCGAGGCGGGCATGATCATGAAGCTGTTCCAGTTCGACGTCGAGGTGATATTCGATCAGGGTTACAGCAGCCGGATGGTCGAGCGAGAAGCGCTGGCAGTCGACGGCGTCACCTCGGCGGAAACCTGGACGGCGATCAGTGGACAGCTTATGCGTCCAGATGGCAGCGAGGGAACATCGTTTACCGTGTACGGCACACCGACAGAATCGCCATTCATCGATGCCGACATACAGGAAGGGCGCTGGCTTGAGCCGGGTGACACGAACGCGCTGGTTTTGAGCAGCACCCTCAGAAAAATGGAACCCGATGTATCCATCGGCGACGAGATATTCATGCGGGTCAACGGTATGCGGCGGCGCTGGAAAGTCGTGGGGTTTTTCACCTCACTTGGCGAGGAGCAGTTGGCCTACGCCACCTACGATACGGTAGCCCACCTCGAAGGCAGTTACGGCAGTTCCTCCGTGATCCTGGTCGGCACCGAACAGCACGATCCCGACTTCCAGGCGCAGGTAGCCACCGCCCTGGAGGAACACCTGAAAGATCGCGGGGTCGGCATCGAATACACCATCACCGGCACCGATATCATCGAACAGGACAGCAGCGAGATCGATTTCATCGTGATGTTCCTGCTGATCCTCGCCGGGCTGATCGCGGTGGTCGGGGCGCTGGGATTGACCGGTACGATGAGCCTCAACGTGCTGGAACGCACCCGCGAAATCGGGGTGATGCGCGCCATTGGTGCCGGGAATGCCATCCTGCGCCGGATCGTCGTGTCGGAGGGCGTGCTGATCGGCGTGATCAGCTGGGCGCTGGCGCTGCTGGCCGCCATCCCGATGACGATGCTGGCTGTCAACGTGGTTGGCGAGGCGGTAATGGGCCAACCTTCGATGTTCGTCTATTCGCCGCTGGGGGTGATCGCCTGGCTGGCGGTCGTCGTGGTGATATCGGGGCTGGCGAGCCTGGTCCCGGCGCGGGCGGCATCACGGATCAGCGTGCGCGAGTCGCTGGCCTATGAATGATTTTCGGGGGGGGAGCAGGCAGAAGGGGGTCTTCGCCTGCTCCCACTTCCGCAATAGCGATATACAGTATTGGCTTTCCTGCATAAGAGTGAGAATCCATGTACAATCGTAGTATGTGCATAGTACAGGGAGTTCGAAAATGGTGACACGAGCAATTGACATTCACGAACTTCAACGCAATCTTGATGCATTACTGAGCGAAGTTAACGCCGGAACTGAAATCGTCGTCATGGATGCAAACAGACCGGTAGCCCGGCTGCTGCCCCCCCATCCAGAGAAGCAGCGTCAACCAGGGTTACATCCGGAAGCTATTCAGATGGCAGATGATTTTGACACACCGCTTCCTGAAAACTTCTGGCTTGGAGATTCGTGATGCAGCTTCTGTTCGATACACATACTTTCATCTGGTGGGACAGTGACCCCGGCAGCCTGAGTCAGAACGTATTGGATCTCTGCACAAATCCGAACAACACCTTAATTGTCAGCACCGTTTCACTTTGGGAGATTCAGATAAAGCATCAACTGGGAAAACTGTCACTGAATCGCCCCCTGCCAGAAATCGTACAGAACCAGCAAGAGCGAAACGAAATCTCAATTCTCCCCATTCGCCCTGGCCATATTTACGAACTCGAAAAGCTACCTGACCACCATCACGATCCATTTGACCGGCTCCTTGTTGCTCAGGCACAGGTAGAGCAGTGTGTATTACTCAGTAAAGACCCAAAAGTAGCCGCATATCCCGTGCAGGTGCTCTGGTAACGACAGTCTTCTCCAGATCAAATATCTTCCTCCATACTTTTCGTCAGCGTATTGAATTCACCTGAATAGCCAACAACCGAAGCGATCAATCCGCGCAGCATCACGGATCAGCGTGCGCGAGTCGCTGGCCTATGAGTGATCGATAGGACAGGTGGCCCCGTCCCTGCGACCATTGTTCGCCGTTCGCGTATAGAGTAGTGAACGACAAAATCTATAAGCAGCGGCGGCTAATATGATCGGACTGAGGACGGCCCACAACGGGCATAAAAACGGCAGACAACACCAACCAGAATTGATCGATCTGCGCCATATCGACAAGGCGTATAAAACCAGAGCCGGGGACTTTTACGCGCTCAAGGATATCAGTTTCACCGCCCGGCGCGGCGAGTTCATCACCGTGAGCGGTAAATCCGGCGCGGGCAAATCGACGCTGGTCAACATGATCGCCGGGATCGATCATCCTACCTCTGGCGAAGTATGGGTCGACGGCACCAGGGTGCATACGCTCAACGAAAACCAGGGCGCACGCTGGCGCGGTCGAAACCTGGGCGTGGTCTTTCAGGGCTTTCAACTCCTGCCCACGCTGACCATTCTACAGAACGTCATGCTGCCGATGGCGCTGGCCGGATTTGACTCCCCGCTGGATCGGCGCGAACGGGCAATGTATCTGCTCGAACAGGTCGATATCGGCGAGCAGGCCCACAAACGCCCGATGATGCTGTCGGGTGGGCAGCGCCAGCGGGCCGCCGTCGCCCGCGCGCTGGCAAACAATCCGCCGCTCATTCTCGCCGACGAACCCACCGGAAACCTCGACTCGCGAACCGCCGATCAGGTCTTCGGGGTGCTGTCCGATCTTGCCGCGCAGGGTACCACGATCCTCCTCGTCACCCATGACGAAGAGTTGGCCTCCCGCACCGACCGGATCATCCGCCTCGTCGACGGCGAGATCGTCGAAGACACCCGCTGCCAGCAGCCGGTATTTGCGTGAGGGGAAGCGGACTATGATCAATCCACAGTGGATCAAAGTCATCAATGATTTATGGGATAACAAGGCCCGCACCATCCTGGTCGTGATCGCCATTACGGTCGGCGTATTCACGCTTGGCGGCGTCTTTATGTCCCAGGAAGTCATCATGGGGGATATGGCCTCCCAGTTCGCAGAAATCAACCCGGCCTGCATCGATCTCTATGTATCATCCTTCGACAACAGCCTTGTATCGGCGGTCAAGGGCATGCGTGAAGTCGAGGACGCCGCCGGAAGCACCAGCCTATCGGTAAAGCTGATCGCCTCAGACGGGACGATCTACAATACAGACCTGCGCGCCGTCGAAGATTACAGCCAGGCGACTGTCAACCAGATCACGCCGCTCGAAGGGGCTTTTCCACCGATCAGGCGCGGCATTCTGCTCGAACGCACAAGCGTCGAATTTACCGGCGCGGAGATCGGCGATATGCTGGAAATCGAACTCCCCGACGGACAGCGGCGCGAAATCGAGTTCATTGGCACCGTCCACGATCTGAACGCCTTCCCCGCTTCGATGTGGCCGCAGCTGACCGGTTATGTATCGCTCGACACGCTCAAGTGGCTGGGTCATTCCGGTAGCTTCCACCAGTTATCGATTGTCGCCCCTCCTGAGGTGACAACGCTGCGCGAAGCGCAGGACCTTGCACAGGAAATCAAGACGCGCGTGGAACGCTACGGCTACACCGTTTACAACGCCTATGCCATCCGCCCCGGAGAACACTGGGCCGAAGAAACAACGATGGGCGTCATCACAATTCTGTCGATACTCGGCGTGTTCGCGTTGGGACTGAGTGCATTCCTGGTCGTCAATACGATCACCGCGCTGCTGGCCCAGCACAAACGGCAGATCGGCATGATGAAGGCGGTCGGTGCGACACGCAGGCAGGTTCTCAGCACCTACCTGACCATGGTCGCCGCGTTCGGCATCCTCGCGCTGGTGCTCGCGCTTCCACTTGGCGCAGGGCTGGCCTACGGCACCGTTCTTGCGGTGACAAAATACCTGAACCTCGAAATCGTCAATTTCCATATGCCGCTGTGGGTGGTCGGCCTGATGACCACCGCCGCGTTGATCGCGCCGCTGATCGCCGGGCTGTTTCCCATCATAGGCGGCACCCGGATCACCGTACGCGAGGCGCTGAGCGATTACGGAATCAACGCGACGAAGAAATACGGGGTCGTCGACCGGCTGCTGACCCGGCTGCAGGGGCTGCCCCGCCCGACCATGCTGTCGCTGCGCAACACCTTCCGGCGGAAGGGTCGGCTCTGGCTGACGCTGGGCACGCTGACCCTCGCCGGGGCGATGTTCATCTCCGTGCTCAACGTCCGGCAGGCGATGTTCGAAGTGCTGGACGAAGCGCTAAAGCTTTGGGGATACGACGTCGCCTTCTCGTTCGACAACGTGTACCAGGCCCGCAGTGTCGAACGCGAAGCACAGCGTGTCGACCATATCACCGATATGGAAGGCATCTACGAGACAGCCGCCGACAATATCCGCGCGGACGGCAGTGAGGGGTCACGCATCTGGCTGCGCGGCGTCGATTATGATTCGCAGTTTGTGCAGGGCGCGTCGCTGGTCGAGGAGGGGCGCTGGCTCCAGCCGGGCGACAAAAACGCGATTGTCATTTCGCTCGAATTCATAAAAAACGAGCCAGACTACCACGTCGGCGACGAGATCACACTCGATATGCAGGGCCTGGAACACGATACCACCTGGGAGATCGTCGGGATCATCAATACGCTGGGATCGTCGTCGGGCTACGTCAATTTCGATTACCTGTCACGGATCGACGGTCACCCCGGAGAGATCACCTCGTTCTTCGTCGGCATCGATCCAAACGATGCCGCGATGCAGGACGCGGTCGCCGAAGACATGGAAGACCGGTTTAAGCGGGCCGGTATCGGCGTCGATTACACCGAGGCCAACCACACGATCATCGAGGCGAATACGGCCCAGTTCAATTTCCTCGTCTCGTTCCTGCTGGTCGCCGCCGTCATCCTGGCGATTGTCGGCGGGATCGGGCTGATGGGGTCGATGAGCCTTAACGTTCTGGAACGCACCCGCGAGATCGGGGTGATGCGCTCAATCGGTGCATCGACCGGGTCGGTACGCGGGATCGTCGTCGTCGAAGGGCTGGTGATCGGGGCGATCAGCTGGGCGCTCAGCACCGCGATCAGCCTCCCGGTGACCTATGGGTTCGGCATCGCGCTGGGCGTGGCCGTTTTCCAGTTTCCACTGACTTTCACCTTCTGGCCGCCGTCGGTACTGCTGTGGCTGCCGGTTGTGCTGCTGATTTCGATGCTGTCCAGTTTGCTTCCTGCCCGGCGTGCGGCTCGGATCAGCGTGCGCGAGGCGCTTGCCTATGAGTGATCGATTATTCATCGGAGCATGGGCAGGTAACTCGGCACCATGATACAATGAGAAGTAGCAAACGGAGAACTGGTAAGGACATTGTATGGTTACCGTACTATCGATTGACACCATCGTATCAGATACCACGATCCGGGATGGACAGCCTATTCTCGCCGGGACACAGGTGCGCGTCAGCGATCTTGTCGCCAGCCATCTATTTAGGGGACACAGCCCGGAAGCTCTGGCGGTCAACTATAAGCTGAGTCTGGGACAGGTGTATGCGGCTCTGGCATACTACTACCAGCATAAAGACGAGATCGACAGACTGCTGCATCAGGAAGCGCAGCGTGCCGACACCTACCTGAACAAGCTGGAACAAGATGGGCGTCTCATCCGGGTCGAATGAACTGAAATACTACTTCGACGAAAGCGTCGAACTGGCAGTCAGTGAGCAGTTGGCGGCAGGCGGGTTGGATGTTGTCTCCGCTCACAGCCTTGCTATGTTGAACGACGATGATCGAAATCATCTGGAACGCGCCGCTAATATGGGGCGCGTTCTTTGTACCTATGATGCGGATTTCCTGCGGTTGGCGAGTGAAGGGATAGAGCACAGCGGAATTATCTTCGCCACACAGCGAAAAACCAGCATTGGAGGATGGGTAAAGGAAATCCGGGCGCTGCATGTACGGTTTCAATCCGAGAATCTGGTAGGGCAGGTGGTATACCTGTCAATGCGATAACCACACAGAGATCAGGAGATCGTGATGTCCCTATACGTGCTCATCATACTATCTCTGATCTGGCTCAGTGCTTACGTCACCGGCATGATCAACAAGCAGAAAAAGAAGGACGGCACGCGGCGGCTGCCATTGTGGTCAAAAGGGGCCATGATCGCAGTCACGCTGTCCGTCGCCTGCCTGTGGATCGCCCTGCCCCACACTCGACTTACCGCTGCTGCCGGGTGGCTCGTCGCCGGGTTGGTAATCGGTGCGCTCGGCGATCTCATTCTGGCCGATGTCTTTCCACTGAAACACACCATTCCCCCGGCGCTGCTCGCCTTCGGCGTGGGGCACGGCTGCTATATCGTTACGCTCGCCATCGAGCATATCCAACTGAGGTTATCAGCCAGCGGCTCCCTGCTGGCGATACTTTTAAGCACTGCGCTAATGGCAATACTATGGCGCGCCCTAATCTACAATCCACGTATCAGCAGACGGTTCAACACCGGGAGTCTGATTTACGGAATCTGGTTATTCGCCGCCGTCGGGTTGAGTATCAACCTGACACTGAAGTCCGGTACGCTGATCCCCTTCACCGTGGGGATCACGCTTTTCGCCGCCTCCGACATGATCCTCGCCCAGTACCTGCTGCGCAAACGCGGAAAGCCGCGGCTGCGTGATATCGTCTGGCTGATCTACAGCGCCGGGCAAATGCTGATCGCCTATTCGGTAGGCGAACTCCTGATACCTTAATTGCGAATTAGGTATACAACACACTCCCATGCTACAATGGGGACTGGTTATCGGGAAGCGGTGAATATCAAGTGGTACATACAGGTTTACTGGACGGATAAATTGCGACTTTTTGAACGATGAATCAAATAGCCCGCACAGGATATTTCGTTGAGGAAAAAACGAGTCCCCAATCTTGAATCTCGACCGGGACACCTAGAGTCAGTCTCGTTAATGGTTGTTTTCGAAGCCTCTGGCAGTTAGCCAGGGGCTTTTTTATTGGCACTATGACATATCGCCCATTCGGAGAGGAGACAGCTATAGAAGGACGAGAGGATAGGAGTGAACGAGTACAACCAATCTTTTGATGGCTTTTGAAATAGAGGGGAAAAACAATGGCATCAGATAGTCAGGAATTAAAAATCAAGGGCTACCTGCCCAATGATGCGCCACCCATAGGCGAAATGATTTTGCTGGGCTTCCAGCATGTACTGACCATGTTCCCGGCTACGGTTCTGGTGGCGCTGCTCGTCGGCTTCCATGTCAGTACGGTCCTGCTGGCCTCCGGGCTGGCAACCATCGTTGCGCTGCTGCTCTCGCGCTGGCGGATAGGCAAGTTTATCCCGCTGTACTATGGCTCCAGCTTTAGCTACATCGCTGCGACTGTCGCGGTAACAGGTGCCCAGTTCGCCCAGCCGGTCAGCGACGAATTGATCGGCACGGCGCAGGCTGGCATTCTGGTTACCGGCCTGGTAAACGTCCTGATCGGTGTGCTTATCCGGCTTACCGGTGGGCGCAAAGCAATCGATGTGATCCTGCCGCCAATCGTCACCGGCTCTGTCGCAGCAACAATCGGTTTTGCGCTGGGTTTCGCAGCGCTCGATATGGCGGCGGCCAACTGGGGCATCGCCCTGCTCACCTTGCTTGCCACAGTCGCCTTTTCAGTTTACCTTCAGGGGCGCGGGTTTATCGGCATGCTGCCGGTGCTGCTTGGGGCCGTTTTCGGCTACCTGATCTCGATCCCCTTCGGGCTTGTCGACTTCAGTTCGGTTGCCAGTGCGGCTGTAGTCCAGGCTCCCCATCTGACACTCCCGAACTTCTCAAGCAACCTGACTGCGACGGCCATCTTTGGTATTGCCGTCATGGCGATTGCCACGATCCCGGAATCAACGGCGCATCTCTACCAGATCGGCCTGTATGTGGATCATCTTGCCGACAAACTTGAAAAGGATCGATACGACCTGAGCCAGTACATTGGCTTCAACCTGATCCTCGATGGCATTGGCGATATGGTGAATGGCTTGATCGGCGGCGTGGCCGGAACCAACTACGGCGAAAACAACTCCCTGATGGCTATCACCCGTAACTACTCAGGCCCGGCTTTGATTGCCGCCGGGGTGATCGCCATTGTCATGTCTTTCAGTGGGACTCTGTCTGCGTTTGTCAACAGTATTCCGCTGGCCGTTACCGGAGGGCTGGCGATCTACCTCTTTGGTGTGATCGGCATGCAGGGTGTGGCGCTGATGATGGCCGAAAAAGTCAATCTCTTCGATCCCAAACAGCTTGCCATCGGCGCGACGATCCTGGTCGTCGGGGTTGGCGGTCACATCGGGTATTCCGGTGGTTTCCTGCCCATTCCGCTGCTGCCCGGCATCTTCCCCCAGGGCTGGCCCGCGATTGCGACCGGCGCAGTACTGGGCATCCTGCTGAACCTGATTTTTATCGCCTTCAAGCCGCCTGCGGTCGAGTCACTGGAGGATTAGTTCGCTATTCGAACCTGACAGATTCGCCGCCTCGACAGTGACGAGGTTGACAGCAACACCCTGTTCACAGAACGCGCGTTGTCTTCCAGGCAGCGTATGAAATGAACAGGGTGTTTGTCTTTTTAGCGAGACAGGGTATCAAGTGTACCCCTATACTTCAATGATCGAATTAGTCCCCGTCGCACACCCGACATGCCCTCCGACCCGGTCAGCCGGACAAGCTCCTCTTCCTGCGCCAGTATTCAACTGCTTTGGGAAGAATGCGGCTAATCTGCGTCCGGCGGTGTCCCGTCGAGGATATCCAGAAGGGACACATCGACATCGAGGTCCGGCCAGTAAATCCCGTTGCTGTCAAGCTCGTAATCGGTACGAGTCTCCTCAGACGCTTCTTCCAGTTGTGGATACCACGCCAGCGGCGCCGAAATCACCCGGCCATCCGACAGGCTCACCTGGAGAAGGTCACCGGCAAACGTGACGTCGACGGGGCGCACCGGTTCGGCGGCAGCGGCCACAGCGGGAGCCGCTGCAACGCGCTTCTGAGGCCGCCTGCGCCGAAAATTCGCGTTGACGATCACCGAAACCAGCGTGGCAATCAAAGCCAGAAAGAAGCCAAACCAGCCGACCCCCAGACTTACAACATGAAACCAGCTCAGCACAATCAGGATTGTGCCAAGAATCCAGATCATCCAGTATGCATTTCGCCAGGAAATTCGAACCGGTTCTCGATTGCTGCGTCCCATCCCTGCCTCCGATGAAGATAGTGTACTGAAAGCCAATTTTACAGGATAAACTACGCAGCGAAAACGCGGCTGAGTTCAATGGCAGAAAGGGCGTGAGGAGCGTCAGCGGGGACGGCATCAACAACCCGGTGCTGATCGAGATCGTTGAACCGGCACCGGGTATTTGTCCCGGTGCCGGTAACGAACTGATGGACGCCCTCACTGCCAGTATCAATCCGTACCGGGCAGCAGTTCCTGAAACTGTTCACCGTATTCGTCGTTGTCGAAGGTGATCGTGATCTGCTGTTTGCCCTCCTGCATCTGCCGGTTGATGGAGACATCGAGGCACAGTGCAATGCCCTCAACACCTTCCGGGACAACGTAGCCCTGCTCGGCGACCTTCTTCTTGATTTTTGAATTGTGCATCGGTATGAAAGCCAGGTTATGGACGGCACCTTTGAGGATCGCAGCCACGATCAGATAGATGATCGCCGCCGTCCCTGTGATCTCACTGCCGACAATCGGAATCATGATAAGCGCTGCACCGGCCAGTGCAATGATGTATTCAAGGGTGATCATCCCCTGCCCCAGGCCGGTATGCGTGATGTCTCTCACCCGTTCGGCGTTATGGAAATGACTTCTACAGTATGGAAGCGACAATGGTAAATTGCCGTTCTGCGTGGCGTAGGTGCAGTCGACGCGCTTGTAGGTTTCGGCACCGCATTTCACACATTTGTCGGGCAGTGTCGGGACAGGGACACCCGGTTCCCATCGAAACGTGATGGATTTCATCGTATGGCTCCTTATGTGATTGAAGTGGCTATAAATCATATAAATCAGGAGGGCCGGAAATCACGCGGGGAAAGGAAATGGCAGCGCAGTGGAAGGTCTCAGGAGAAGGACGGCGAATAAGATGTAAAGGATGCTTCCTGCTCTCGACTGCACCAGTATACACGATCATCCACGAGGTTCAAATCGCACGGCCAATACAGTAATGCAATACTATCGAGATGGATATCTCGTACCGGTTGTGGAGTGAAGATCATTATACTGAGACTAATCGGTTGGTGGAAAAACGTTGGGCCGGTCAATCCCTTCGATCATATCACCAGAAAATGGGCCATCGGTTTGCTCTAAGCCCCACCAGCCTACCACCACCCATTCGCCGTTTTCTTCATCGATCTCCACAACGACATCATACGATTTCTGGTCGAAGAACATATAGTAGCCCCAGTAGCCATCGGCATCGCCATGAACAAACAGAATATCCTCTGGCTTCCCAGAATCATAAATACCAGTTGACTCGAAGCAGGCAATGATAGAACCGTCATCGCACAGTTCATCGACGGCTGCCCTGGTATCTTCACTCAGGTATGAATACGCTTTCCGCTCCCGTTGATTCGCAACGGCTGACAGAAATCGGCTGCCCACCTGCCCCGGCGACGAATCGGCTGCGGAACATGCCAACAAGACTCCAATCAGTGCCATTGCAGCTATACGAAACCTGCGAGTTTTCATGATTAACCAATATCAGAATGATTTGTTCAAATCACCGTATCATCGGGGATCGTCGCGCTCTTGGGCACGATCACGATTCCTTCGCGCGCGACCCAGTTCTCCGCGTCGGAGTCGGGACGGTTCGCCACGTAGCGGATATGCACGTTGCGCCCGATCCGCACATTCTTGTCGATGATCGCGCATTCGATGGTCGAGTTCTCGCCGATCCCAATTGGCGGGCAGCACTCGTCGGCGGCCTCCACTTCGTCCTCGTAATAGTCAGCGCCCATGATCACCGACGAGTGGATCGTGACGTTGGGGCAAATCCTGCTGCGCAGGCCGATCACCGCCTGTGAAATGTTGGCATGGTCGATGTGGCAGCCATCGGCCAGCAGCACTTCGTCGAGGCGCGTATCGAAGACCTCCGAAGGGGGCAAAAACCGGGCGCGGGTAAAGACCAGGTGGCGCGGGTCGAACAGGTTGAGCGGGCTGTCTTTGGTTGCCAGCTCCAGGTTGACCTCGTAAAAGCGGCGCATCGTCCCGACATCGGCCCAATACCCCTCGAACACGTACCCCATCACCGGGCGTTCTTCGAGTGCCTGGGGGATGATATGCTTGCCAAAGTCGTTGCCGGGGCCGTGCAGCAGTTCGTGGAGCAGTTCAATCGAGATCACATATATCCCCATCGATCCCAGATAGGGCTTATCCGTGCCGGGCAGACTCTCCCACCCTTCCAACTCATCGACTGCGGGTTTTTCGACGAAGTCGACAATCTGCCCGTCCTCGTTGCGCTTCAGTATGCCGTACTGCGGTGCATCTTCCGCCGAAACCGGCTGCACGGCGAGGGTGATATCGGCGTTCGTATCGACGTGGTAAGCCACAAACGGGCGGTAGTCCATGTGATACAGGTGATCCCCGGCGAGGATCAGGGCGTATTTGGTGCGGGCGCTCTTGATCTCCAGCCACTGCTGGCGGACGGCGTCCGCTGTCCCCTGGTACCAGCCGGTTTCCTCGAAGCCCTGCTGCGCGGCGAGGATTTCCACCCACCCCCCGGAAAAGACATCGCGCTGGTAGGTGCGGTTGATGTGACGATTAAGAGACGCGGATTGAAACTGGGTAAGGATTGCGATCTTGTCAATATCGGAGTGGATGCAGTTGCTGATGGGAATATCGATCAGGCGGTAGCGCCCGGCGAGGGGAACCGCCGGTTTAGCGCGTTTCAGCGTGAGTGGATAAAGACGCGAACCCCGACCACCACCAAGAATAACACCAAGGACATCATCCATATCCAGCATGTTAATTACCCTTTCAGGAAGCAACCAATAGACCGAGGAAATGCCTGCTATACATCTAGTACAGAACGTCAAAAAGCGCAATCCTGGAAAGCAAAAAGCGGGGGACGACCATTGGTCGCCTCGCCCCGCTCGGAAAGGTTGAACGATGGATTGTCGATCAGCTAGCTGCTTGAGAGCGTGTGCAGCGCGGAGGGGATCATCGCCACTTCGAGCTGGCGCAGATCGTTTTCCAGCCGGGAGAACAATTCGCCGTCGATGTGGACGGTCAGCGGGTCGTGGGCTTCGATGTGGAGCTTGTGCGCGTTGCCGAACTCGAAATGCTTGACCTTGTCGGTGTGTTTGGCGGCAAGGACGATCGGGAGGAAATAGAGCATCTTGACGCGGCTCATCCGGCGCATGAAGGTATAGGACAGCAGGCCATCGTCCATCAGGGCGTGGGGCGCGACAGGGAACCCGCCGCCCTCCGCCGGGCCGTTGCAGATATTGACCATGCTGATCGACCGCTTGACCGGGTCGCCGTCATCGACCTTGACCATGATATCGTTGTTCTGCATGTGGAACAGAATGGTTTTAATGACGATATACAGGTAGAGCACGAACCCGCGTAAAATCGACGTGGAACTGCGGGCGACGACGGTCACCGCACCGGAAAACCCAAAGCCCAGCGTATTGACCCAGTACTGCGAACGGCTGTCGCCATCACTCACCATACCCACGTCGAGCGGGCGGGTGTTTTCCTGGAACAGGCAGCGGGCGGCTTCGGCGAGATCGGTACTGAGGCCGAAATTATTGGTCAGGTCATTACCGGTGCCGGTGGGCAGGATGCCCAGCTTGGGCCGTTGATCGGGATCGACACGCATCATGCCGTTGACGACCTCATGAATGGTGCCATCTCCGCCGATAGCGACAATCGTATCGTAACCGTTGAGCGCCGCCTGGTAAGCCAGCTCGGTGGCATGGCCCGGCTCCTCGGTGGTCACCCAGTCGACCTGGTAAAGCGGGCCGTCCAACGAGGCGGTTTCGGCCAGCTCATGGAGAAGATCGAAAATGAAATCGTGCTGCTTGTAATTATCACCACGATTAGCCTGCGGGTTAAAAATCGCTTTTATTCGGGGCATAGTTGTTTCCTCATTCGGGCGAAAAATTTTCGTTATTGGTATCAGCCTGGCAAACACTGTACATGCTGTATAACGAAAAAGCCTGGCAAGAGTTTCGTATACGAGGCTACAGATATACCACAAACAACTTACAGATTCCAAACAAATGTATCAACAGGCCTGTTTTTCACTATTCTTTCATATTATTTTCCCTGCCACCGGGTAAAATAGATTTGATGGCAAATACCGCAAAACCATCAACGCACACACACGACGGGGAAAGGCCCAGCATGGGTATTGACGAATTTGCGGCCAAGGAAGAACAATCAGAGGGGAAAACCACCGGTCTTCTGTTCAACTGGCGGATTCGTCTCTCGCGGATATCCGATCCGGGTGAATGGATCGAGCTCGATCTAACCGAGGAAGCTATACTCGGCATCGGCGAGGGCAGCCCGGTCGCCCGGACACTCCAGCGGTTCGACGGCGAGCAGAAGGGTGTATCCCGGCAGCACGCGATCCTGAGGGCATCAGGCACTGAACTGTCGGTGGTTGACCTGGGCAGCACCAACGGTACGACGGTCAACGGGGAGCTCATCAAACCCGATTTACCCCACCCGCTGGAAGACGGTGACCGCCTGTCGCTGGGCGGCCTCGACCTGCTGGTCACGGTGATCGAGGGGATCAAAGGGCGGGTCAGGAGAAAAGATACCGTCGAACTGGCCGATGCCCTGGTGCAGATGGCAAAGGCGATCACTTCCCACCTGGAACTGGAAGAGGTCTTCAAACAAGCGCTGGCGATGTCGATGAAACTGACCTCGGCAGGCGAAGCGGCGATCTGGCTGCTGGACGAAACCACTCACCAGTTATACGTCGAGGCCGGGGTTGGCCTCAACGACGACCATATCAAGAAACTGCGCGTGCCGGTCACAGGGAGCCTGGTCGGGGCGGCGCTGACCACCGGAAAACCGATCCGCACCAGCCGGAACATGACCGGGAGCGAGGTTAAGGTCAAGACTGGTTACGTGGTCGAGGCAGTGCTCTACATTCCCCTGGTGCATGGCAGCAACAGGCTGGGCGTCCTGGCCGCCGTTCACCGGGAGCAGGGTCACAACTTCAGCGAACGCGACGAACACCTGCTGGAAAGCATCGGCGATTTCACCGCGCTGGCCCTTCAAAACGCGCAGATGTACCAGAAACTACAAGAAGCGAGCCATCTCAAGCAAGAGATGATCCAGAACGTTTCGCACGAGTTCAGAACGCCGATCCAGTATATCCTCGGCTACACCGAACTGCTGCTGGAGGAAAAGGAAAGGCTCGACCCGGCGCATGCCGAATACGTAGAAAACCTGGCACACCAGACACGGCGGCTGACCTGGATGATGGACAATTTCCTGTCGCTGCAACTGGTCAACAGCATGGTGTCACAGCGCTTCCCATCGAACATTGGCCCGATTGTCGAGGGGGCAGTCGGCAACGCGAGGATGCTCTCACGGGAAAAGAAGATCACGCTTACCCACCATATCGACGCCAACCTGCCCAAAGCCTTTATCAGCCCAATGGGAATCTATCAGGTGCTCGACAACCTGATCGCCAATGCCTTGAAGTTCACCGAGTCCGGGGGAAGCGTCTCTGTTGCGGTGAAACACGATGAAAGAGGCGGTGCTATCACGGTGACAGTGACCGATACCGGCATCGGCATTGCCCCGGCTGACCACGCGCGCATCTTCGAGCGCTTCGTCCAGGTGGATGGATCGAGCAGGCGAACCTATGAAGGCGTAGGCCTGGGGCTGACCGTCTGCAAGAGCATCGTCGAAGAACACGGCGGTCGGATCGGGGTAGAGAGCGAACTCGGCAGAGGCGCAATGTTCTGGTTTACCATACCTACCGACGACGGCGGTTAAAAACAACATTCGAATGAAGAAATTCAACCCGGATATGACTATGACCAACAACACCGACCCATATGAGGACTTCGATCACATAGACGCACTCAACACCGATCTGGCGGTATGGCAGGGCGTTCAAAACTGGCGGATCATCCTGGAGATCAATGCGCCGCCTCCCAATATTATCGGATTGGATGTAAAATGGCCCTGTGCGATTGGCCGCTCAGACCGGTATACGCGGATACACCTGGATATTGACCTGATGTCTCTCGGCGGTGATGCGCATGGCGTTTCGAGGCGGCACGCGGTGCTCCTTCCGCATGGAACCGGCCTGATGATTATGGATGTAGGAAGCACCAACGGCACCTGGGTAAACGACACACAGTTGATGCCGGGCAAGCAGTATCCACTGGCAAAAGGGGATCACATCGAGTTCAGCACACTGAAAGCCACCGTCCGGTCGATTGTCAGGCTTGAGGAAAGCCAGGCGGCTGGCTACAACACAATAGTGGCCCGCCCGAAGAAGAAAAACGGGACAGCTCATCGATAACGCAGAACGGGTAAAGGCTGTCCGCAGTTCGTGAATTAGTTCGTCACGACTCATTGATTCGAGATAACTATGGCAGCCGACGAGTTAAGCAGACAGCAGCAGTTGGCTTTCCACCGCCGGATCGTCAGTAACGATCCGACGGCTTTTGCTGAGTTGTGTGAAATCGCCCTCCCCCATTTGATCACCTTTTTGGAGCAGGCTTTCCCAGGGCAGGACGCCCACCAGCGCGAAACAATTGCCATCGACATTCTGCTCGATTACCGCCGCCGCACCGATCAATTCGACCCAAAGCGGCTCTCTCTATTTGCCTACCTGCGTATGGCCGCCAAGTACGACATGCTCAACCTGATTCGGAAAAACCAGCGCCGAGAACGGCATCTTGAACCCATTGATGGGGAATTTGTCGAACTTTCGGAATCAGACGGGAACCAATATCGAAGGGAAGAAACCCTTCAGGAATGGGTTGAACAGTACACCGATTTATCGTTACGAGAAATATTTGTAGAGGTAGAAACCCAACTGGAGGACCCCGAGGCGCAAGTGCTGGTCATGATGCTAGAAAGAGTAAGGTCGACAGCCGAATACGCCGAGGTATTGGGAATAACCCAACTGGATGAAACATCCCAACGCCGCGAGGTAAAACGGGTAAAAGACCGCATCATGAAAAGGCTTGAGCGCCTGGGTAAACGGATACGAACGTATCCATAGAGGGACAGGTAGGGAGAGTCGATTTCGTGAGAATGGACCGAACACCAAGCTATGAACAACCATCCCCTGAATAGACTGGCTGAAAAAGCCGGACAAGACCACGAACTGATCGCCGCTGCAATCGCCCGGTACATTGATGCAACCAACGCAACCTGGGAACAGGCTGCGAGCAACCTCCACCTCAGCGGTGATCAGCTCTCCCACCTGGCACTATGCAGAATCCCTTCTGGCCCAAACAAACACGCCGACGCCGCGAAAATCGCTGCCTATACAGGCATCGATCAGCAGGCGCTGCTCCTGTTCCTGAATGCTTACGCACCGCCGTCGGTTGAGGAATTGCAACAAATGCAGATTCGTGAAGGTATCACAGGGAGGTTAAGGAATATCATGTCGAAGAATATTGCTAAATGGGCGCTGGCTGCGCTGGGGGTTCTCCTGGTTGCGGGTATGGTCTTTGCCCGCCCGGAGCGTCCACAGGCAACACTGGTCGTAAGTGAGGGCCAGGCGACTTTGTTACAAAGTCGTAATGTGGTATTTGGGCTGCGTTCGACAAACCAGGTCAACGTCGGAGCAGGCGATGCCATCGGCATACGGGAAGGCGACCGGGTCAGCATGGGCGAGGATGCTGTTGCCCAGCTTGTACTTGATGACGGCAGCACCGTCGACCTGTACGATGGAGCTGATGTCACCGTCGCCGAACTCGAACTGGGGAAAGGCTACCAGGTCGAATTCGAAGTTCTCGCCGGACGAACTTATCATCGCGTCAAGCACATTCTCGGAATTGATGATATATTTAAGGTAAGCACGCCCTCATCGACAGCGTCGGTGCGAGGGACTATGTTTACCGTCGAAGCCCTCAGCGCCGATGCGAGTTATTTCGCCTGTGACGAAGGCACGGTTGCCGTCACGATGGGCGATCAGGAAGTCGTGCTCAACCCCGGCGAGGAAACCGTCGCGGCGGTGGGGCAGCCACTTGAGGCCAAACCGCAGGCTGAGGCCACGACAATGGGCCTGACTATCGTCAGCCCGCTGTCACCGCCAGCGGCAGGGAGTTCCGTCGTCGTGTCGGGATATACTGCCGTGGGTTCATCGGTAACCATCGACGGGAACACAGTGGTGGTGGATGGCGATGGATACTTCGAAATTCAGGTCACCGCCGGAGAAGACCCGATCGTTATCATTTCGACCGATCCGAGCGGCGAGAGCGTCACGGCAGAAATATCGACAAAATAAGGGCACAGAAAGCCGACCTGCCCGGTCGGCCCGGCGTACGTTAAAAATCAACAGTCTGACTCTGGCCGGTTTAGCGGTGCCCGTACTGCTTGCCGCAGCGACGGCGATCAACGGCCTGTCGAACCAACCGGCCTTGCAGGCTGGAACATGTGATATCGTATTGGAGCAGCATCAACTCGACACTCCTGAAGACGGGTGGATGCTGCTTTTTGTTACCAATGAGGACACGGCCAGCGTCACCATCGACAGGATGATGCTGAACTGGACTCAACCCCCCCAGCAGTTGGTGGGAATCTATATCCCGGCAGGGAATCAAGTCCTGGGCCTGCCTGCTAAATCACCGCCGGTGGACGCCAATATCGACAATACGACCATCACAGCCGAAACGACGATCTCGCTGGAGTTTACGTTCACCAACCAGCCGTTCGGCAGCGATCTGGAAATTGAGTTTCTTACCACCGATCTGGAAACGTGCGGATTCACCTTCACGCCGGGCGAAAGCGCGCCCTGGGCGCAGGACGACAGCGCCCAGACGAACGCCGGTACGGACGTGGAAATTGATGTATTAGCCAACGATATGCCCGGCAGTGAACCTATCGACCCGGCGACGGTGAACATCCCTACCGGGGAGGAACCAGCGCACGGATCGACGGTGATCGACCCGGTCAACGGGAAGATCACCTATACACCCACTCCTCCTGGCTGGGCCGGCAGCGACGACTTTAGATACGAAGTCTGCGATAACGGCACGCCTCAGCAGTGCGACACGGCAGAAGTGACCATCGAGGTGCTGCCCGGCTGCGACATCACACTGGAGGCTATCGACCGCGAGACACCGTGCTCAAGCTGCATCCGGTTCGACATCAGGAATAACGACGCCACACCGGTCGTCGTCTATGGGTTACAGCCAGCAGTATGGAACCCATCTGACCAGGACCTGGACACCGTCGAGTTCCCCCACTGGACACCGGATCGGGTCTGGGACGGCGATGTCGAGTCGCCTTCGGACCTTGTTTTCACCAGCGCGGTAACCCTCGGCGCGAACAATACCTATGAGATGGATATGGACTGGCAGAACTCCGCTCCGCCTGCTGGTCCGTTCTCCTTTGCCTTCGATACCAACCGGGGCACCTGTCTGATCGAAACGGGCGCGACGGCCCCGGACGCAAACGACGACACAGAAACCACCGATGAGGATGTCAATGTCGACATCGACGTGATCGCCAACGACACCGACTTCGAGGACAATCTCAACCCGGACTCGGTGACGGTGATCAGCGGGCCGACCAACGGCACGGCCACCCCACACAGTGACGGAACCGTCACCTATGACCCGGATTTGAACTTCAACGGAACAGATACCTTCGAGTATCAGGTTTGCGATACCACCTCCCTGTGCGATACAGCAGAAGTTGAGGTAACGGTCGACCCGGTCAACGACCCGCCGGTTGCCAATGACGACACGGCCAGCACTCTGGTGGATACCCTGGTCAATATCGACGTTCTGGACAACGACAGCGACGTTGACGACGATCTGTACACCGACGGCACTATCATCGTGTACAATACTCCCGACCACGGCGCGGCAACTGTGCTGGGCAATAATACCATCGATTATACCCCCGCACCGGGTTACACCGGCCTCGATGAATTTGAATACCGGATTTTCGATGATGCCGGAGAGTCTGACACTGCGACGGTAACCATCGACGTGGGGTCAAGCAACAACCCACCCACCGCAAACGACGATACGATAAATACCAACGAAGATACCCCGGTCAACGATTTCGACCTGACGGCCAACGACAGCGACGACAGCAGCCTCGATCTTTCCACGCTGTCGATCCTCGACACGCCGGATCATGGGACGGTCACCAATAACGGCGATGGTACGGTGGACTACACCCCGGATACAAACTACAACGGGACGGATACGTTTACCTATCGAGTCTGCGATGACGATCCGACGACGCCGCTCTGCGACAGCGCAACAGTTGACGTAGACATCAACCCGGTGAACGATGACCCGGTTGCCAACAATGATTCGGCCTCGGTCAACGAGGATTCCAACGTCGTGTTCAACGTGCTGACAAACGACACCGACATCGACGGGAACCTGGATACCGGCTCGGTGACGATAACCGACACCCCCGACAACGGCACGCTGACGTCAACCGCGCCCCCCGACGGGGAATATCGCTATACACCGGCTGCCAACTACAACGGCGGTGACAGCCTGACCTATGAGGTTTGCGATGATGACTCCGCCTGCGATACGGCCAACGTAACGATCACCGTGCAGGCGGTCAACGACCCAATCGATGCCAACCCCGATTCGGCCACCACCACCGAAGACACGAACGTGACGATCAACGTGGCGGCCAACGATACGGATATCGACACCAATCCGGCCCATGCCAGGAACCTGGCAAGCGTGACGCTGACCAACGGGCCGTATCACGGCACGGGGACTCCGGATGGCAGCGGCAGGGTAGTCTACAACCCAAATACCAATTACTCCGGCGGCGACAGTTTCGTCTACCGGATTTGCGATTTCGGTGGAAGCTGTGACACAGCCACAGTGTCGATCACCATTACCCCGGTGAACGATCCGCCAGTTTTGGGCAACGACACGGATACCATCGACGAGGACAGCGACACCACCATCGACGTGCTGGCAAACGACATGGACCCCGACGACGGGTTAGACCTCGACACACTGCGCATCACCAACAAGCCAGACGACGGCAGTGCGTCGGTTCGCAGTGACAACCGCATCAGATACGAACCGGACAAAAACTTCTACGGGATCGACGAGTTCACGTACGAGGTCTGTGATTATTCCGGCCAGTGCGAAAAGGCCGATGTGGTGATCACCGTTACCGCCATCGACGATAAGCCAAAGGCCAAAGACGACACGGCGACGACCAAACCCGCGACGACGGTGGTGATCAAGGTACTCAACAACGACGACGACTCCGACGAAGACGACTTCGACCTCGATTCGCTGCGGGTCACCAATAAGCCCGACGACGGCGACTTCAAAATCGACGAAGACAAGGGGACGATCAGCTACGATCCGGACAACAAGTTCGTCGGCACGGACGAGTTCGAGTATGAAATCTGTGACGATGCCGGGCAGTGCGACCGGGCCGACGTGAAGATCACCGTCGCCCAGAACACACCCACCCCTACCCTGAGACCGACCGCCACCGACATTCCCACCAGGACGCCGACGCCGACCAGGACACCAACGCCGCTTCCAACCAGCACGCCGGTGCCCGGTGGGGTCGAGCCGGAGCAGCCCTCCGGACCGCCGCCTGCTGCCCCTGAAAGCCAGCAGCCAACCGCCACGCCAACGGCGACGGTACAGGCAACCACTGAAGGCGAGGAAACAGAAGAAGAAGTCCAGCCCGGTGAAACCGGCGGAGAACCCGCTCCCGAAGGACGCTTCGATATCCAGATGGCCCCCAGCGCAATCGAGATCACACCGGGGGGGAGCGTGATCGTCCACGCGACGATCCGCAATATCGGGGCAGCTACCCTGACCGGGATCGACGCGGGGATGGCAATCAGCGGGCCGGGGTCACTGGAACAGGTCACCATCTCAGACGGCCAGCTGGATGTCGGCGATGACATGACCCACTGGCTGATCAACTCGCTGGCTCCGGGCGACTCGGCAATAATCCAGCTTCAGCTCCGGGCAAACAGCAGCGCGATTGGGACGCTGGTGACCTGTGCCACCGTCCACGCCGATCAAGCCGCCGAACTGAGCGTCTGCAAGAACGTGCTGGTGCGGGGTGTAGCGGCGGAGGAACCGGAGACAACCGGCAAGGAACAGCCGCCGCGCATCGAGCCGGGGGCCAACGGCGATATCAGCTTTGAGCCGTCACTGCCGGAACCCTATATCGAGGTATCCGAGGCACGCTATATCGGCGATCAATGCCTGCAAGTGCTGGGCATGACGATCACCTGCATTCCACTGGTGCGCTGGTGGCTGCTGCTGCTCGGATTATTGACCGCCGCGCTGGGTGCCTTCCTGTTCTTCTCGGTATCGGATCGGGACGAGAGAGGCGAAGACCGGGCAGCACGGGATGATCGCCAGGAAGACGACGTGTTCGGGAATCTCTTCTAGCACATTACAGTCAATCGGATTGACAGGCGGGCGACGACCTATGGTTGTACAGCCCGCCTTTTTTGTTGGCCTGCCTGTATACCGATTCACCCACATTCCAGGGGGGAAAACAGATCGGCGATTTGCTAGAATCACTGATGGGTCGCCCACCGGCCAAACGTGGCCATCGGGCGCTGCATTGTTGTTTCACTGTTTACATTTCCAGGGGAATGAGAGGGATAAATTCATGACTCGCAAGTTCAAAAGAGTGCTGCTCCCCGTACTGATCGGCGTGGTGGCACTGGCATTGCTGGCTGCCGCACCGGTCGGCGCGGCTGAGACGATCACCGGAGATGCAATCACCGTCGACGAGGATATCGAAGACGATCTATACCTGTTCGGGCAGACGATCACCATCGACGCAGTGGTTGATGGCGACATCGTGGCTTTCGGCTCGACATTGACGATCAACGGTACCGTTACCGGGGACGTGCTTTTCTTCGGGCAGGCTCTCGTGCTGAATGGCACGGTCGAGGATGATGTGCGCGGCGCAGGAAACACGCTCATCCTCGAAGCAGGATCACAGGTTGGAGGCGACCTCGTGGCGGCAGGTTATGCCGTCGAAATGCGCCCCGGCAGCAGCGTCGGCAATGACGTGCTGGCCGGAGGCGGGCAGGTACAGTTGGCCAATGTCGGCGGCGACCCGAACTTAAACGCAGGGTCGGTGCGGATCGTAGGTGTGGTCGGCGGAGACGCCGATATTTCGGTGAGTGAGGCCGGTACGCCCATGTTCAACCCGGCGATGTTCATGCCTTCCAGCGTGGGCGTCCCGCAGACATCAACGCTGCCCGGCGGGCTGACTTTTTCTGACGAGGGGATGATCAACGGCGACCTGACCTATCAATCGGAGAGTGAACTGGCTGTCCCCGAAAACCAGGTCGGAGGGAAAATCTCGTTTGAGAAGATCGTGACAGAAGAATCGACGCCGCAGCAGCAGATGTTGAGATTGATCCGCCGCTTCGCCGGGCGGTTCATCGGCAGTTTCCTGGCCCTGATGCTGGTCGGCTGGCTGATGGTGCGCTTCGCGCCGCGCCTGGTCGAAAAGCCACTTGAGACACTGCGTGAGCGCTGGGCGGCAAGCCTGGGCGTCGGGCTGCTGGCCTATCTTGCTTTCTGGTTCGTGATATTCGTGCTGTTCATCGTGATGATTCTGACTCTTATCGCGCTGTCGAACCTGAAAATCCTGTCACGCTTTGTCGGCGCGCTGGCGCTGCTCGGCGGCGGGACGGCCACCCTGTTCATCTTTACAACGCGCTGGCTGGCGCTGATCGTCGTTGCGCTGCTGATCGGCAGATGGATTTACAAGACCCCGACTGAGGGGAAAGAAATGCTGTCGACTGTCGCAGCGCTGGCGATTGGGCTGGCGATCCTCACGCTGGTGCTTGCCGCGCCGGTTCCTGGCTTCGGCCTGATCGGGCTGCTGGTCAGTTCGATCGGGTTGGGTGCGGTTGTGCTGGCGTTCTGGCCGCGTAAGGAAAAAGACGCGGGCGAACCGGCGAAGCCCGCATCGGGGCCGGAGGCGGATGTTGCCCCGGTGGAGTAATTGTCAGCAGTTCGCAGACAGATGATTGATAAAGAATATGCTGCGCAGTCTTGCGCAGCATATTCTTTATTTTGCACTCACACTCACAGCGGCTCGGTGGCAGGAAGCAGACGATACACGTCAATCGGGGCGACCTTACCGGGAAGCGCCAGCGGATCGACCGGCTCGGCGGCAATGACCTCACCGCTCCGTTCGACGGTCACCCGGCCTGCCAGCATCTGCCCGGAATCCGCCAGCAGCGAAAGCTGGGAAGCGATCTCGACCGCGTCGCCAAAGACGGTGACATCGCTGCGCTGTGCGGATCGGGAATACGACACAACCGCACGCCCGGTGTAGATTCCATAGCTGAGAGTGATATCACGGTGGATATCGGCGGGGGGCAGCGATTTTCGATACCTGTCCAGCGAACGGGAAACCTCAAGCATGGCCTTCAACGCCAGACTGGGATGTGTGGGCTGGGCAAGTGGTGCATTGAAGACGGCGGTCAGGTGATCCCCGTCGGCCTGGACGACCATCCCCTCCGCGTTGACAATCATCCCGGAGATCTTCGCCAGGATATCGTTGACAGCCTCCAGCGCTTTGTCCGGGAGGTGCCGCTCGCCGAATTCGGCAAAATTGCGAACGGAGGCAACCAGAACGGTGACTTCCTGCACCTGCCCCTCCAGGCTGATCTCGCCATCCTGCAATGCCTGGAGAGTCGCCCGCGCCACGCGGGGCTGCACACGATTCTCGAACATGCTCAGGAACTCGCGGCGCTCGCGGATTTCCACCGAGAGATGGTAGATCGTCACCAGGATGAAAACCAGGCTGATGACGAGAACAGGATAGAGAAGGCTCAACAGTATTCCCCAGGCATCGAAAAGCAGCATCGCCAGGACGAAATAGAGCAGTATCTCGCCGACAGCCAGAAGCAGACCCAGCCAGGGACGCGCGTTGAGCACCAATGCGGTGATCGCCCCCAGGCCGACCAGGATCAAAACCTGCACCCAGAACGCAGGCAGCCGGATAAACCGCTGTGACCAGACCGTCTCAATCGCATTAGCCAGCACCTCGACGCCAAACATCGGGCGGCCAGCATCGCTGACCGGGGTGAGGTACTTATCCGGCTCGGCGGTTGCCATCACACCGACCAGCGCGATCTTACCTTTGAACAGGGCCGGGTCGAAATCACCGGAAAGCACATCCCGGTAGCTGACCATGTTGAAGGTCTGCTCACTCTGGCTGGCGGGCGGCCCGGCAAAGTTGATCCTCATCTCGCCCCAGGTACCGACCGGAATGGAACGCCCGGCCATGTCAAGCGACTGGTCAAGGGAATTGGTAGGCACGGTCACATCGCCGGTCAGGTAAAGGCTGATAGCGGCCAGCGGCAGGCTCAGATAGCGCCCGTCATCAACGTGGATCAGTGAGGGCATGGTACGAATAGTGCCATCGGGATCGTGCAGAATGTTGGTATGTCCAAGAGCCGCACTCGATTCGCGGAGCACCGCCTGCGGCTGGACAGCGTTCTCAAAATCGATGATTCCAAGGGTACGGTACAGGGCATCGCCTTCGCCAAGCACCGGCTGTAAGACCGCGCCATGTTCTGCCATTGCCTCGGCCAGTTCAGTGTCATCTTCAGTTGCGGTAGCAAACGTCACGTCGAACGCAATCACCTTCGCGCCCGCCGCTTCAAGCTGGCGAATCAGTTCGGCATGGAGCGAACGGGGCCAGTTCTCCCAGCGGCCATACTCAGACAGGGAGTCATCGTCAATGGCGACCAGGGTGGTGATTCCGCTGACGTCGTAAGGCGCGAACAGGGCATCTCTCAGGAACAGGTCTTGTGTATACAGAACACGCCAGTTGACGAGCAGCGCGACCGCCACGCCGACAATGAGACCGATCAGGAGGCGCACCCAGGTTCGGAGCACCCGCACCATGAGCGCGGTCTGCCACAGGCGTTGAAGCCACCCTTGCAGCCGGAAGCGTGGGGCAACACTTTCAGGCCAGCGCCCAATTCCGTCCCTGATCTCCAGCGCCGCCGACCAGAAATGTCGGTCATGCTGTTCGCGCTCCATGATATACTTGAAGGCAGTTTCTGTTCCCAGGCGGCCCAGCAGACGCGCCACCCGACGCGACAGGCTGTCGTCGGTCAGGGCCAGCCCTGCCAGCTCCCGGTCGGCTTTTACGCTGATCGCTATCGGCTGCCAGTCCTCCTGCTGGGGAAAAATCTGCTCAAGCACCGAGAGGGCATCGCCCCTGACTTTAAGACTGTTGTGATTGACACAAAAATCGACCAGCCGCTCAAGTCCAGGCTGGGTGAACCAGTCCTTCTTCACACCGGTATCGACCGCCAGCAGTGAAAGCAGCCGCTCGATAACAATGTCGATCCCATCTTCCATAACCTGCCTGACCACACGGATCCGGGCTTCCGGTTCATCGGCCAGCCGGTGCCACCACGTGTCGAAATGGTAGTCGTGGAGCAGAGCAGCCTGGAGGATAAACGCGCTCTCCGAGGTAGTCAGTGTCAGGTTGAGGCGATTGGCATGCTGGTAGACCGAATCGATCAAAACGAAATGCGTCAGCCGGATCGACAGGGGATCGCCGGGTTCGGTGTTGACAACATGATGCTTCAACAAAACACCGGCTTCCTGAATGTCCTGCGCAGGGCCGGTCAGGATCGGGACTGGTTCAGGCATCAGCGACTGGGTATCGCCAATCGCCCTGCGGATAATGTCAAGCGCCTCCAATGCCGTTGCGGGCCGGTCGGCGGCCTTGTATGCCGTCAGCTTATGGAGGGCATTGGTCACCCGGTCGGGCAGATCGGGGTTGAATTCGCGGATATCGGGCAGTTCGACATCCGAATCGATCTGCATCAAGGCGAGCGATGTATCGCCATCCCAGGGGAGATTGCCGGTGAGCATCTCGAAGAGCATTACGCCCAGCGAGTAAATATCCGACTGCGGGGTAATCTGCTGCTTGAGGTGCTGCTCCGGGGGAGAATAGGGCGCGGTGCCGTGCCCGGTATGGAGCGCTGCGGTGATATCGGGGAGCAGCCGCGCCAGGCCGAAGTCAGAAATATAAACCCGCCACAGGGTATCGAGCAGAACGTTGCTCGGCTTGAGATCGCGATGGACGATTCCATGCGTGTGAATATAATTGAGCGCCGCGACGATCTGCGAGGTAAAGCGCAGCACATCCTTCGGGAACATCGGGCCGTTGATCAACAGGTCGGCAATCGACCCGCGTGAAACGTAGCGCAGCACAAAAAGATAGTGCTGCTTGGTACGGCCAAATTCGTAGAGGGGCAGAATGTTGGGATGCGAAAGACTGGCGACGAGATGGGCTTCTTTCTGAAGCATCTGGTAGGCGACCGAATCGGTCGCGCCGACGCTTAACGGGATTGCCCTGACGGCGACGACGCGCTCCCGTTCACGATCCCAGGCCGACCAGATATTGGCCTGCCCGCCGACGCCGATTTGCTCGAGCAGGGTATATGCGCCGAGCAGATAGCCGGCGGTGAGCTTATCAGAATGTATCAGACTGTGAGTATCCATATTTTGACTGGTCACTTTGCCTAAAGCGTTGCGCTCATTATACTCGTGTTGCGATGGATACAATAGTCAGGGGTCTGCCCATAACCGGCATACTGAAACAATGAGAGGCACAATGAGAATCTCAGCGATGACCACCTGTGTGGTCGACACCTTCATCTACAAGAACATGGAATGCATCGGCGGGAACAGCCTCAACGTGGCGACGCAGTGCAGGCGGAGCGGCGTCGAAGAGGTGGCGATCATCGGCGCGGTGGGCGACGACCGTCCGGGCAGGCTGATCGAGGCGTACCTCGCGCGGGTGGGGATCGACGCGAGTCACCTGCACCGGCTGGCGGGTGAGCGGACGATGACCAACAAAATCGACCGGGACGAAAAGGGCGAGCGGTACTTCGTGCCAGGCGCTTTCGACCCCGGCATCCGCGATGCCTTCCGCCTGAGCGATGACGATTGGGCTTTCGCCAACACCTTCGACGTGCTGGCGACGACCGAAACCGATCCCAACCTCAAGACTGCCTTTGAGCGGCTCGATCCATCGACGAAGCTGGTGGTCGATATCCACAATATGCCAAATCTCGCACTGATGGTCAAGCACGCACAGCGCATCGACCTGGGGATCATCAGCGGGGGCGAGGAGCAGTTGGCGCAAGCGCGGGAGATCGTCAAAAATCACGGGGCGTTCATCATCGTGACGCTGGGCGCGGAGGGGAGCATCGCGCTGCGGCCCGGAGAAGAAATCCACCAACCCGCGCTGCCGGTTGACGAAGTCGTCGATACCACCGGCTGCGGCGATGCCTTCCTGGGGGCGTTCATCGCGGCGTACTATGGCGGCGCGGATGTGCAGTCGGCGCTGCTGAAGGGTGCCGAGGCCGGTGCGGAGACGCTGGGGCGAGTCGGGGCGGTGGAGGGTGGGTGCAGTGGGGGGTAAGGGCTTTTTATCCACAGATTTCACAGATGCCACAGATAAAAAAACAAAAAAACATATTCAGTCCGCGAATTACGCTAATTACACGAATTTATTATCTGTCACGCAGAACAGTCTGGTGAAACTTGTATCAAGGCTGATGCAGATTCAAGTTCAGACGAACCGTGCTCAACCAGCAGAAAATAATTAGCGTAATCCGCGTAATTTGCGGATAAATATCTATGAAATCTGTGTCATCTGTGGATCATCTTCCGCCCACAAACACAAAAAATCAGGGGTATACTGGTAATTACAGAGAATACCTGTACTGCGGTTATTGGGGGGAGGAAACGATGATCTTCTTACTGATGCCGTATGGGCTGCCCTGGCTGGGTGCCCTGATGATGACCCTGGTCGGGAAGCCGCAGAAGCAGACCAAATACCTGCTGGCGACAATCAGCTTTGCCCTGACGGGGATTGCCACACTGGTCGTTCTGATACTGACGTGGGATGATGCTGTCATCGGCGGGTTTGGTATGATAGCTATGGCCCTTGCTGCTCTGTTAAGCTTGGGGCTATCAGTCCACCTGATCCTCAAATCGCGGTATGGCCCAGAAAAGCGGGCAGGTTTTTATGCGCTGTTCTTGCTGCTGATCGGTGGGGTAAACAGCCTCGCATTGACCCCGTCGATCGTACTCATGATTTTGTCATGGGGCGCGATTATTTTCGCTACTGCCAGGTTATTGTGGTTTGGCGGCATCGTCAACGATGTTTCCGCCGACAAGGAAGACCGACGACGACGCAATATGGATGATTTTTACGATTCTAGATAATTGGCTGCCGTGATAAACGCACAATACCCGCCCTAACCTGCGATCAGCCGCCTGCCGAATGGATCGCCTCCAGCACCAGCGCGACAGCCTCATCGACGGCGGCGGCGACAGCAGGCGACAGCCCTTCCCCCGCATCGAATTGATTGGCCTCAACCGAGATCAGGATCATATCGGGCGTCACGCCATACAGCGATTGTGCCGCACCGAACAGCACGCCAGGATCGACGTGATGCTGGTAGGTGACCGGTGCCTCGGCGGGGCGGGTGATCCGCTCGACGTGGAGTTTGCCGGGGGAATCGCCCACACGGGCGTCGATTAGGATGGTGCGCGCCGCCCGGCTGACCGGCTCGGCCAGATCGGGGGTGAGTTGCTGGATAATGAGGACTTCGACCTGATCGGTATCAACGTGCGGGATAAGCCGGGAGGCGACGGTGGGGCCGAAGCCGTCGTCGCCTCTCAGGGGGTTACCGTAGCCGATGACCAGCACGCGGGGTGCGTGGTCGTCAGGGGAGGTCAACGCAGAACCTCGTCGAGCAGTTCGCCCTCCGGGCCGCGCAGTTCGACATCCAGCGAAAGGCGGTCGTAGGCGTGGGTCGAGCAGCTCAGGCAGGGATCGAAGCTGCGGATCACAGCCTCGACGCGGTTGAGCATTCCCTCGGTGAGCTTGTTGCCGTCGACATACCGGCGGGCGGTTTGCAGCACACCGCGATTCATGGCGAGATTGTTGTGCGTGGTCGAGACGACCAGGTTTGCCCCGGTGATCAACCCCTGCTCGTCGACGGTATAATGATGGATCAGCGTGCCGCGCGGCGCTTCGGTGACCCCGATACCAGAGTCGACATTGGCGTTCGCCACCGCACGGACGCGATTGCCCAGGATCGCCGGGTCAGCCATGTACTGCTCGATGCGCTCGACGGCGTGAAGGCACTCGATCAGGCGGGCCAGGTGATAGTGGAACGAACTCAGGCGGTTCAAGTCCTTGAACTCGACCAGTTCCTGGTCGGCCATCGGGGTGCCCAGACGGTCGAGAATGTTGAGACGGGCCAGCGGGCCGACTCGATAAATGCCATCCGGGTAGCCCTCCGGCAGATAGTAGGGGAACTTCAAATACGTCCAGGGTTCGACTGCTTCGCCGATGAACTCCTGGTAGCGATTGCGGTGGAATTCCGCAACCACTTTGCCGTTTACGTCGGCTATGCGGATACGGCCCCGGTAAATTTCGTGCTTTTCATCGTGCTCGTCGACCAGCCCCATGAACAGGGAGGGGAAATCGGCAAAGATGCGAATTTCCTCGCGGTAGTCTTCAAGCGTACGCTTGAACCATCCCAGGGTGCGCTGGAGAATCTCGTACGCCTCCGGGATCATGCCCAGGATTTCCTCGCGGGTTTCCGGGGACAGCCGTTCGGAGACTCCACCGACGACGATCCAGGTCGGGTGGATGCGTTTCCCGGCCATCAGTTCGATGATGCGCTGGCCGAAGCGGCGCAGGCGAACGCCATCACGAGCGATCTCCGGGTTGGATTCCATCAGGCCGAAGATGCTGCGCTTCGCCGGGTCTGAGTCCATGCCAAGCAGAAAGTCGGGCGATGACAGGTGGAAGAAAGAAAGCGCGTGAGACTGGATCAGCGAGGCATAGTTGACGACTTCGCGCAGGCGGCGGGCGGTGCCCATCACGCGGACGGACATCACTTCTTCACACGCCTGAGCCGAGGCCAGCATGTGGCTGATTGTGCAGATTCCGCAGATGCGGCCCATCAGAGCGGGCATCTCGTAGAACGGGCGGCCCACGCAGATTTTCTCGAAGCCGCGATACTGGGTGACGTGGAAACGGGCATCGGCGACATTGCCGGTATCGTCCAGTTGAATGGTGATCTTGGAGTGGCCCTCGATGCGGGTCACCGGATCAATGACAATTTGTTGGGTCATTGTGTTTTCTCCTAGGCCCCAGGCCGCGTGTGTTCGGTGAGATCGGCGGGGATGCGGCCCGCAAGTAATTCGGCGATGGTGTGAAAGATCGTATCCGCCGAGGGCGGGCAGCCCTGTACAAAGACGTCGATATCGACCACTTCGTGGAGCGGGACGGCTTTGGGCAGCAGGGCCGGGATCACCTCACTGGGATGCTGCGGATTCTCGGTGGCGCTTTTGATGTAGGCCACGTCGAGCAGTTCTTCACGGCTGAACTTGTTGCGCATGGTCGGGATGTTGCCCGCGACGGCGCAGTCGCCAAGTGCAACGAGGATTTTGGTCCGCGAACGGATCATCCTGATCTTGTGCAGGTCTTCCTCGCTGCTGACCGCCCCTTCGACGATGGCAACGTCAACCTGCTCCGGGTATTCCTTCATATCGACCAGTGGGCTGTAAACCACATCGATTTTATCGGCGATGTCGATCAGGCGCTCGTCGATGTCGAGCAGCGACATATGGCAGCCTGAGCAGCCGTCGAGCCAGGTTGTCGCCAGGGTTACTTTGCTCATTTCTTTACCTCTCTCATCTTGGTCAGGTAGGCCAGGAATTCGGTGCGCTTGATCATCTCGCCTGCTGCCTTGCCCTTTTCGACCAGTGCCCCGGTCGGGCAGACATTGACACACTTGCCACAGGATGAACAGGTCGGCGATTCACCCCAGGGCAGGTTGAAGTCGCTGATAATCGTTGAGTTTTCACCCCGGCCAAAGATATCCCAGGTGTGGGCACCTTCGATCTCATCGCAGACACGCACGCAGCGGGTGCAGAGGATGCAGCGGTTGGCATCGACCACGAAATGCTCGTGAGTCATATCGACGCGGCGGTCGGGGTTTTGATTGGTAAAGCGAACATGATCCATGCCGAGCTTCTGGGCTTTCCATTGAAGCTCGCAGTTGCCATTCGAGACGCAGACCGCGCAGACGTGGTTGCCCTCTGCGAACAGCAGCTCAATGATCATGCGGCGGTATTTTTGAAGGCGCTCAGAGTTGGTGATCACCTCCATGCCTTCTTCGACATAGGTGGTGCAGGCCGGGACAAGATTTCGCCAGCCGACGACCTCCACCAGACACAAACGGCAGGCCCCCACCAGCGACAGGCCATCAAGCTGGCACAGGGTGGGGATCATAATGCCGTTCTCGCGGGCGACTTCGAGGATCGTCTCGTCTTCGTGAGCGCCGACATCCTGGCCATCGATCTTTAGAGTTTTAATACGTGAACGTACGACTGCCATGATCAGACCTTTCTCCGGCTCTAGCTCTCGCCTGCCGGTTCGTCGGCACTGCCGTTATCATCGACCAGGCGCTCCAGGTATTCGTCTTCAAAATACTGCATTGTGCTGACCACCGGGTTCGGTGCAGCCTTGCCCAGCCCGCACAGGCAGGTGTTCTGCAACAGGTCGCCCAGTTCGACCAGCAGGTTGAGTTCGGATTGGCTGGCCTCGCCAGCAACCACTTTGGACAGCAGGTCGTACATCTGGCGGGTCCCGGTGCGGCAGGGGATGCACTTGCCGCATGATTCGGTCATCGAGAATTCCATGAAGTAGCGGGCGACTTCAACCATCGAGGAAGAGTCGTCCATGACGATCATACCGCCCGACCCCATGAAGGAGCCGACCTCGCGCAGCGATTCATAATCGACGGGCATGTCGAGGAACTGCTCAGGCACACAGCCACCGGACGGCCCGCCGGTCTGGACGGCCTTGTAGTTGCGGCCATCGGGCAGCCCGCCGCCGATATCGAAGACGATCTCGCGCAGGGTGATCCCCATCGGGACTTCGATCAGGCCGGTGTTGACGATCTGCCCGGCCAGCGCGAAGACCTTGGTACCCTTGCTCTTTTCGGTGCCGATCTCGGCGAACCAGTCGCTGCCGTTGCGGATGATCGGGGCGACGTTGGCAAAGGTTTCGACGTTATTGATCAGGGTCGGCTGCCCCCACAGGCCGTAATCGGCGGGATAGGGTGGCCGGGGACGCGGCACGCCGCGCCGCCCTTCAATCGAGGCAATCAGTGCGGTTTCCTCACCGCAGACAAAGGCCCCTGCCCCAAGACGTACCTCGATGGCAAAATCGAATGTAGTGCTGAAGACACCGTTGCCGAGAATGCCTGCCCAGCGGGCCTGCTTGATCGCCAGCTCAAGGCGCTCGACGGCCAGCGGGTATTCGGCGCGGACGTAGATATAGCCCTTGTTGGCACCGACCGCGTAGCCGGCAATAGCCATACCTTCGATCACACGGTGGGGGTCGCTCTCAAGGACACTGCGATCCATGAACGCGCCGGGGTCGCCCTCATCGGCGTTGCAGATCACATACTTGGTTTCGCTTTCCGCCTTGGCGACCGTCACCCACTTGAGTCCGGCAGGATAGCCGCCGCCGCCGCGACCACGCAGGCCGCTCCTGGTCACCACGTCGATGACCTCCGAGGGGGTCATTTCAGTCAGCGCCTTGTGCAGCGCCAGGTACCCACCGGCGGCGATGTATTCGGTGATCGCTTCGGGGTCGATGATGCCGCAGTTCTCAAGCACGATCTTCTGCTGGCGCTCAAAGAAGGGAATGTCCTGGGGGAGAATCAGCTTTTCGACCGGGCCATTTTCGAGGCTGTCGAGGATCGCCGGGACATCGTCAACGGTGACGCTCTGGTAGACGATCCCGTCAGGATCGACGCGGACGAGCGGCCCGGCGGCACACAGTCCCATGCAGCCCACCCCTTTGACCTGAACTTCATCTTCAAGGCCGCGCGCCTCGACTTCGGCGATCAGCGCATCGCGGACGGCGTCGCTGTTCTGGGAGATACAGCCCGCCGCCACACAGATGCAGATGTGATAGCGATACTGCTGCTCCTGTTCCTGCGAGGCCCCGGCGACGTTGACGAGATCATCAAGCGAAGCCACCGAGATTCTTTGACTAGTTTTCTTCACCATTGCCTTCATCCTCTTCTGCCAGCCAGTTATCCAGGCGTTCGTGCAATAGATCGGGTGTCACGCTGCCTTCCACTTCGCCGTCAAAAACGGCGGCGGGGGCAAGGCCGCAGGCACCGATGCAGCGCACAGTCAACAGCGACACCTTGTCATCGGGCGTCGTCTGACCATCTTTGAGATCGTAGTGCGCTTCGATATCATCCAGGAGTGCTTTCGACCCCTTGATGTGGCAGGCGGTGCCGGTGCAGACCGAACAGGTGTGCCGGCCCTGGGGTTTCATCTGGAAGTAGTGATAGAAGGTCACCACACCGAAAATCTGGCTGGGCGATACAGGCAGCCTTTCGGCCACAAACTTGAGTGCTTCTCGATCAATGTAGCCAAATACGCCCTGCACGGTATGCAGCGTTTCGATGAGCGCATCGGGCCGGTAGCCGTTTCTGCGCATGGTTGCTTCGACGAGCTTCCAGCGTTTATCGGCGGCGCTTGTTTCGGCTGTTGCCTGAGCAGGCATACCATTCTCCTCTGCTGTGTCATTGACCGGGTCGACTCCGGTCAATTCAATCGGGGCGGCACGACTGCCTCCGCCCAATTATGCAATGTCAAGATAAACGAATACCCGCCAAAACGGGCTTCTTCGGATTATCCGGTGAATAGTATTATATTTCAGTCAATCAAAGAAGGAAATGTATCACTAACAAACAGTGACTATCGTCCCTCGTTTGTGAAATAAAGTACAAATTAGTGACAAAAGGCACAAAAGGGAGGAACAATTGGATTGGCAAGGCTGGTATGGACGAGTGCCTGTCAGCGCGGACGGAGGGCGATCAGGGTCAGCTCTTTGCCGAGAGCACGCCAGTCGTCGTCGGTGCCGTCGACCGTATAGCCCAGCACATTGACGAACTTCGCCTCGAAGGGATACTTTTTGGCGAAGGCCAGCAGGATTTCCCCGGCTTCTTCGTGCGAAAGCTGCTCGGCGTGAACGTCGAGCTTGCGGCGGCCCACCTGGATCGAGACGTCGGGATTAGCCATCAGGTTCTTATACCACTGCGATTCCTTGCCGAAACCGACGGCGATGATATAGGTATCGGTTTCTTTGTCGTGGGTGACGACCTCCAGAACCGCCTGCCGGGTCAACCCGGATTTCCGGCCAATGTGATTGAGCAGCAGGAATCGCTTGCCAAACAGCCATCCCAGCCCGATTTTATAGGCCGTGATCGGCATGCGAAAGAACAGGCGGCTGAGTCCGGTCGGCGGTTGTAAGTCTCGGATTTTCTCCGGCATGGTGAATCTCCTTCGGGCGGCGGCTGACAGTCAGCAGGGGAGATTACCCCCAATCGCCACACCCCTATTATAATCCCATCTATTGTGAATGGGACGGTTGTTCCTGACGGCGGGCGCAGCACGCTGCGCCCCTGCGAGATGGGGCCATATTTGTGATCCATCAGACGAGGGTGACGATCACCCGTCCAGAGACAGGAGCTATTGTGACCGGTTCGACGCTGTACATCGAAACACCAATCTATACCAACCCGGAGATCGACGCCCGGTTGGGCAAGAAAATTTACCTCAAGATGGAGTGTTTCCAGCCTTCGGGATCGTTCAAGGCGCGGGGGATCGGGACGCTGTGCAAAGAGGCCGCCGATCAGGGATCGACGCGGCTGGTATCGTCGTCGGGAGGGAACGCGGGCTACGCGGCGGCGTATGCCGGTCGGGTGCTGGGACTGCCGGTGACGGTCGTCGTGCCGGAGAACACATCGCAGATCGCCCGGCAGCGGATCGCCTCACAGGGGGCGGAGGTAATCGTGCAGGGCGCGGCGTGGGACGAGGCCGATCAATATGCCCGGCGGCTGGTCGAGGAGGTCAACGGGGCGTACATCCCGCCCTTCGACAACCCGACGATCTGGCGGGGCAACTCGACGATGGTCGACGAGATCGTACAGCAGTGCCCGAAACCGGGGGTGATCGTGCTGTCGGTGGGCGGTGGAGGGCTGCTATGCGGGGTGATGGAAGGGCTTCATCGACACGGCTGGGCGGATGTACCGGTGATCGCCGCCGAGACAAAAGGAGCCGACTCGCTGGCGGAATCAATCGAAGCCGGGGAGTTGATCACGCTGCCGGGGATTACGTCAATCGCCTCGACTCTGGGGGCAAGGACAGTAGCGAAGAAGGCCTTCGAGTGGACTCAGCAGCACCGGGTGATCTCGCTGGTGGTCAGCGACGGGGAAGCGGTCGATGCCGCGTGGCAGTTCGCCAACGATCAGCGGGTGCTGGTCGAACCGGCCTGCGGTGCGTCGCTGACCGTGCTGTACAATCACCGCGAGGCGCTGGACGAGTTCGAGTCGGCGCTGGTGATCGTCTGCGGCGGGACGGGCATCACGGCGGACAAGTTACTCGCGTGGAAGCGCGAGCTGGTAGATTCATGATCCGCAGATAAAAACATTCAGTCCGCGAATTACGCTAATTACACGAATTTTTATCCATTTGCAGAACCGTTTGTAGTACCTTGTATCAATATTGACCGAGATTCAAGTCTCATCGATTTGTACTCGGCCAGCATAAAATAATTAGCGTAATCCGCGTAATTCGCGGATAAATCCCCCTCCCCTAATCGAGCGCGTCACGCAGAGTCTTTGCGAGGTCGCGCACCGTATCGACTCCCTCGTTTCCGGCGCGGACAAGCGCGCTGCCCACGATGAAGCCATCGACGAGGCCATTCATCGCCCGTGCATGGGCCGGTTTGCTGATCCCGAACCCCATCACCAGCGGCTGCGACGTATTCTCACGCACCCGCGCGATGAACTCCGTCAGTCCGGGCGGCAGTTCGACCCGTTCGCCAGTCACGCCGGTCAGCGAGACGACATAGATGAAGCCGGTCGCCTGCTTTCCGACCAGTTCGATCCGCTCCGCGCTGCTGGTCGGGGCGAGGAAGAAGACCAGCGCCAGCCCCGCATCCGCACAGGCCGAACTGAAGATCGCCGCTTCTTCGGGCGGCAGGTCGGGGACGATCAGGCCGTCGGCTCCGGCTTCCTTCGCATCGTGGACAAAGGCATCGACGCCATAAGCCAGCAGCGGATTGATGTAGCCCATCAGCAGCATGGGCTGATCGACGCCCCGCGCGCGCAGTTCGGCAACCGCACGCAGGCAGTCACGGACGGTGGTGCCGTTCTCCAGCGCGATCTGGGTCGCGGCCTGGATGGTCGGGCCATCGGCAAGGGGATCGGAAAACGGGATGCCGATCTCGAAGGCATCGACGCCGACCTTCGACATCGCTTCGACGGCATCGAGCGACGAGTCGTAATCGGGAAAGCCGATGGGGAAGTACGGGAGAAACGCGGCGCGATTTTGGTCGGCGGATTGTTTGAAAATGTCGGCGATAGCCTCAAGGCCGGTTTGTGTTTTCGTGGTCATATCACTCACCCAATTCTTTGATGACGGTATCGAGGTCTTTGTCGCCGCGACCGGAGAGGTTGACAAGCAGGATCGAGTCCTTCGGCATGGTCGGCGCACGCTTGATCACCTCGGCGATGGCGTGGGCACTTTCCAGTGCGGGGATGATCCCCTCAAGCTGGCAGAGCAGTTGGAAGGCTTCGAGCGTTTCCTCGTCGGTGGCGTAGGTGTAGTAGGCGCGTTCGGTTTCGCGGAGAAAGGCATGCTCCGGGCCAACCGATGCGTAATCAAGCCCGGCGCTGACGCTGTGCGTGTTGAGAATCTGACCGTCGGCGTCCTGAAGCACGTAGGATCGGGTGCCGTGCAGCACGCCGGGCCGACCCAGGGCGGGATCGGCGAAGCGGGCGGCGTGCGCACCGCTGGCGATCCCAAGCCCACCGGCCTCGACGCCGATCAGGTCGACGTCCTCGTCGTCACGGAAGGCGTTGAACAGGCCGATCGCGTTCGAGCCACCGCCGACGCAGGCGACACAGGCATCGGGCAGGCGTCCGGCCATCTCGACGATCTGCTGGCGGGCCTCGTCGCCGATCACGCTCTGGAAGTGGCGGACGATCAGCGGGTAGGGATGCGGGCCAAGCGCCGATCCGAGCAGGTAGAAGGTCGTCTCGACATTGGTCACCCAGTCGCGGATCGCCTCGTTGATCGCGTCTTTGAGCGTCTTGCTGCCCGATTCGACCGGGATCACTTCGGCACCGAGGAGCCTCATCCGGAAGACGTTGGGCTGCTGGCGGGCCATATCGACCGTTCCCATATAGACGTGACATTCCATGCCCAGCAGGGCGGCAGCGGTGGCGGTCGCCACACCGTGCTGACCCGCGCCCGTCTCGGCGATCACCCGCTGCTTGCCGATCCGGCGGGCAAGGAGCGCCTGCCCCAGCGCGTTGTTGATCTTGTGTGCGCCGGTGTGGGCGAGGTCTTCACGCTTGAGGTAAATCTGCGCCCCGCCCAGATGATCGGACAGGCGGCGGGCATAGCTGACCGGGGTCGGGCGGCCCGTGTAAGTCGATTGCAGGTAATCCAACTCGTGGGTGAACTCAGAATCGGCGAGCGCAGCGTGGAAGGCCGCTTCGAGTTCGTCGAGCGCCGGGACGAGCGTCTCCGGGACGAATCGCCCGCCGTATTCGCCGTAATAGCCCCGCGCATCGGGAAGTTGTTTGCTATCTACATTTATAGTGCCGGTCATACGGCCTCCAGTATTGGCTGGCGGGCGGCCTCGATGAACGCCCGCACCTTTGACGAATCCTTGCGCCCCTTGCGCGGGCTTTCGACTCCGCTGGCAGCGTCGATTCCCCAGGGGCGGATCGCGGCGATCCGCTCGCCGACATTGTCGGGGGTCAGGCCGCCAGCAAGCATCAGGCGGGGGGTCAGCGCGTTGATCGCCTGGGCGACTTCGACGCTGGCCTCCACGCCCGATCCTCCGTAGAGATCGGGGTGATAGGCGTCGAGGAGCAGCGCCGGGAAGCGGTCGTCGGTGGGTGAATGGGGTAGATACTGCTCCGCGAGATACAGCGCCTCGCTCCTGTCGACCGGGCGGATCGCTTTGACAGCGCGGCCATCGAGCGCGATGAGCGTCTCAACGGGTTCATCACCGCACAACTGGGCGAGATCGAGACGCACCAGATCGATGGTTCGCTGAACGCTGTCGACCGGTTCGTTGACGAATACCCCGACAAGCAGCGGATGCTTCTTGCCAAACACACCGCGCAGGGTATCGACGATCTCGCGGGCCTGGGCGGGGGTCACATAGCGCGGGCTGGGCGGGTAGAAATTCAGGCCCAGCATATCGGCCCCGGCCTGCGTGGCGGCGAGGGCGTCTTCGTATGTTGTAATGCCGCAAATCTTTGTTTTGGTCATCGTTTCATCTCCCCTCATCTGTTTAATGCCCTGTCCGTTCCCGGCGCTGAAGCACCGGGCTAATTGTTTTCGAACACGTCACCAGTTTTGCAAGCAGTGATCCACCAAATAGGTGGCGCACCCCTACCCCCGATTTGTCGGTCGCGGCTGGGCGCTGACCCGGCGCACCCGGTCGGCGATATCGGCGGCCTTGACCAGCGCCTCGCCGACCAGCACCGCGTGGACACCAAGTTCCCCCATCCGGCGGACATCTTCCGCTGAGTGGATGCCGCTTTCGGCAACCAGCACGACACCGGACGGGACGAGTCCGGCAAGGCGGGCGGTCGTCGCCAGATCGACGTCGAACGTTTTCAGATCGCGGTTGTTGACGCCGACGATCTGCGGATCGATCCGCAGCACGCGGTCGAGTTCGGCCTCGTCGTGGACTTCGACCAGCGCGTCGAGTCCCAATCGGGCGGCCTCGGCGTAGAGATCGGCAAGCTGCGCGTCGTCGAGCGAGGCGGCGATCAGCAGGATGGCGCTTGCCCCGGCAGCGGCGGCCTCGTGTACCTGGTAGGCGTCGAGGATGAAGTCCTTGCGCAGCAGCGGCGTATCGACCACCGCCGCGATCTGGCACAGGTAATCGAGATGCCCCTGGAAGAAGCGCTCGTCGGTCAGCACCGAAATCGCCGACGCGCCGTTGTCCGCATAGGTCGCTGCCAGCAGCACCGGATCGAAATCCTCAATCAGCACGCCTTTGCTGGGCGAGGCGTGCTTGACCTCGGCGATCAGCGCCACCGAATCGCCCCGGCGCAGCGCGTCGGCGAAACGGGCGGGCCGCGTCTCAACCGCTTCGGCGCGACGCAGCATCTCCGCCAGGGGAACCGCGCGTTTGCGTTCGGCGAGTTCCGCCTGCTTGTGCGCGAGTATCTTATCGAGGATCGTGCCGGTTTTGACGAAGGTCATGCCGCGAACCCCTGTGACATCTCGATCAGCGCGTCGAGTTTTTCGAGCGCCGCGCCGCTGTCGATGGTGTTGGCGGCCAGCGCGATCCCATCCTGCAGATCGTCGACCACGCCTGCGGCCAGCAGTGCCGCTCCACTGTTGAGCAGCACGACATCGCGTTTTTCGCTGTTGACCGCACCGGTCAGGATGCCGCGCAGAATGGCGGCGTTCTCGGCGATATCGCCGCCGCGCAGGTCAGAGATATGCGCACCGGGGAAACCGTACTCCTGCGGATCGAGGGTGTAGGTTTCGACCACACCGTTCTGGAAATGGCTGACGGTGTTGGGACCAGTGGTCGTCAGTTCGTCGATGCCGCCGTAGCCGCTGACGATGATCGCCGATTCCGATCCGAGATCGTTGAAGACCTGAGCGAGAAATGAGGCGAGGTCGGCGGCAAAGACGCCCATCAACTGGCGCTTCGCCCCGGCGGGATTGGTCAGCGGGCCGAGGATATTGAAGATCGTCCGCACGCCGATCTCGCGGCGCGGGCCGATGGCGTAGCGCATCGCCGGGTGGAGCTTCGGCGCAAACAGGAAGCCGATCCCGATCTCGTCGATGCACTGCCCGACCTGCTCCGGGGTCAGATCGAGATTGACGCCCAGCTCGCCGAGGACATCGGCGCTGCCGCATTTGCTGGTCGCGGCGCGGTTGCCGTGCTTGGCGACCGGCACCCCGGCCCCCGCGGCGACGAAGGCAACGGTAGTCGAGATGTTGAACGTGCCGGAATGATCGCCACCCGTGCCGCAGGTGTCGAGCAGCCTGGAGGGGTCGACTTTGGTCGGGATGCGGGTGGCGTTGGCGCGCATGGCGCGGGCGCTGCCGGTGATCTCACTGCGGGTCTCGCCCTTCATGCGCAGGGCCATCAGGTAAGCGGCGATCTGGGCATCGGTCGTTGCCCCGACCATGATCTGGTTCATCACCACTTCGGCTTCTTCTGCCTGCAAATGTCCGAACCGGCTGATGATTTCGATCGCACGTTTGATGTCAATGGTCATTGTTAGATTTCTCCTTTGTTTTTACGCTGTCTCTAAATCGCAACGATCACCCCCCTGTGCGGAACTTCGTTCCGCATCCGTCCCCCCTTAACAAAGGGGGACGATAAATATTCGGGGAGAGATGGTTATTACACTGCACTTCGCAGCACCATTCGGCGCATATACCATGTAATATTCGACTGACCGGCGGCACTGTTTTGCAGCCGGAGCAGTTCTCCCCGAATCGACTCCTGCTCGTCGGTAGACAGATGTTGGGCAACCAATTCGCTGCCCGGCCACAGAATGACCGTATTCGGATAAAACCATTCGGCGGCATCCCGATCGTCGACCGGGAGTCTGTCCCGTTCGTTGTACAGCACCTCGCAGTCAGCATAATCGCCCTGCCCCAGCAGCGATCCGATCCACAGGCTGCCGCCACCTGACCGGACGATCCGATCGCTGATGTCCAGATAGGTTTGGAAGGCCGGAACAGTCGTCACGACCTTCTCCACTTCATCGATGAAGCACAGCCCACCCGGTGCGAGTTCGCCCAGCCACCGGTTGATCAGCGAGACAGCATCAGTGAGATGAGAAAGCAGAAAGCGCGCATAGATGATGTCGGGCCGGGCCGGGAACGGTGTAACGGTAACATCGTGCCGGATGAATTCGAGGTGCGGGAAAGCTTCCGATGCCCGCCGGATATACTCCGCAGACTGATCCAGTCCGCAGGTGCGATCCGCCCCGCTGACTTCAGCCAGCATGGTGGTCGTATAGCCCGGCCCGCAGCCCAGATCGAGCGCGAGGGCGGGGGTCTGACCGTTGATGTATGGCGTGATGACCTTACGGGCCTCCCGGTTGAATACGGTAGATATTGATTTGAGACGTTCGGCAGCGCGTTCGTCACTGCCAAATGTATATCTCGTCACCGATATCTCTCCATCAGGCCGCATCGAAGTGCATCTCCAGGAAATTCTTCAATATGCGCGGGCCGAAAACGGTCAGGATGCTCTCCGGGTGAAACTGCACGCCGAACACCGGATAATATTTGTGGCGCACCGCCATCGTGACGCCATCCTCGGTGAAGGCAGTGAGGCGCAGCGAATCGGGCAGCGGGCTTTCGACGATCAGCGAGTGGTAGCGAGTCGCCTCGAAGGGACTGGGGATACCGGCAAAGAGCACGTCGCCCTTGTGATAGACGAAGCTGGTCTTGCCGTGCATCAGCTTTTCGGCGCGGGAGACGACTCCCCCAAACGCCTGCCCGATGCACTGGTGGCCCAGGCAGACGCCCAGCACCGGGATCGACGGGCCAAGCTGCTCGATCACGTCGAGCGATACGCCGCCGTCGTCGGGCGTGCCCGGCCCCGGCGAGACGACGATATGGCTGGGCGACATCGTACGGATGTCGTCGACGGTGATCTCGTCGTTGCGCACGACATGTAGATCGGCCCCGAATTCGCCAAGCTGCTGAACGAGGTTGTAGGTAAAACTGTCGTAATTATCGATAACAAGGATCATGGTTGGCTCCTATAATCGGCCCTGTTCGGCATGGCGAATGGCGACGTCGAGGGCCATCGCCTTGTTGACCGTTTCCTCGTATTCGCGCGCCGGGTCGCTGTCGGCGACGAGGCCCGCGCCCGCCTGCACGTAGACGGTGTCGCCCTGCTTGACCATCGCCCGGATGGTGATGCAGGTGTCCATCGAGCCGTCATAGCTGAAATAGCCGACCGCCCCGCCGTAGATGCCGCGCCTCGTCCCTTCCAACTCCTCGATGATCTCCATCGCCCGGATTTTCGGCGCACCGCTCAGCGTGCCCGCTGGGAAGGTCGCGCGGAACAGATCGACGGCGTCCATGTCGTCGTTGATCCGGCCCTCAACCTGGCTGACGATGTGCATCACGTGCGAGTAACGTTCGATGACCATCATCTCAGGCACATGGACCGATCCATACTTGCAGACGCGGCCCAGATCGTTGCGGCCCAGGTCGACCAGCATGACGTGTTCGGCGCGTTCCTTCGGATCGGCCAGCAGTTCATCGGCCAGCCGCCGGTCTTCAGACTCGGTCGCGCCGCGATGCCGTGTCCCGGCGATGGGACGCACCATCCCGACGCCGTCTTCGAGGCGAACCATCATCTCCGGCGAAGCCCCGACCAGGCTCAGGGCGGTATCGCCTTCGCCGTAAAGATTCTCGAACAGGAACATATACGGCGACGGATTCAGCGCACGGAGCGCACGGTAGATCGCCAGGGTCGGGGCGCTGGTCTTGCGGCTGAATCGCTGCGAAAGGACGATCTGGAAGGCGTCGCCCGCCGCGATATATTCTTTGGCCCGCCGGACGTTCTCCTCGTAGCGCTCGCGCGGCGTGTTCGACTGCATCGACTGGGCAAGCGGGGTTCCGGCACGCGGAACCGGCGGCAGGGGCTGATCGATGGCGACGGTCAGTTCGTCGATGCGGCGCAGGGCGTCGTCGTAGGCAGCGGTTGGATCGCCGGTGTTATGGGCGTTCGCCAGCAGGATCAGGTGATGCTTGACGTGGTCGAAGATCACCAGCGTATCGACCAGCAGGAAGATCGCATCGGGCAGATCGAGGTCAGTGGTGGCGGTAGCGGGGAGGCGCTCGAAAGTGCGGACGATATCATAGCCGATATAGCCCAGCGCCCCCCCGATAAATCGCGGCAGCCCCTCAAGTTTGACCGGTTGAAACCGTTCAAGCTCCTGCCGGATACAATCGAGCGGGTTTTCACCGCTTTCGATGGCAACCACACTCGAATCGCCATTATGGTAGCGGTGGATTTCGCCGTTCTGGATGATGATCTTGCCCCTGGGGTTGACGCCCAGGAACGAGTAGCGCCCGATCTGCGCCCCACCCTCGACGCTTTCGAGCAGGAATGCGGGCAGGCCAAGCTGCCGCAGCTTGAGATAGACCGAGACGGGCGTCTCAAGGTCGGCGAGAATGGTTCGATACACGGGCAGCAGGTCGCCCTGCTCGAACAGATCGGCGGCCTGCTCGCGCGTCGGGGTGATCGATGCTGCCGGTTCGGCGGGAAATATCATTGAGTGCTACTCCTCCGGTGCCTGGGGTTCAAACCCCAGGCTACAATCGATATGTCGCCTGCGGCGACTGCGGGCCTGTACCCATACGGCCATTTCAGGCAAACAAACAAAAAAGCCCCTTTCGTACAAGGACGAAAGAGGCTCGTGGTGCCACCTTGTTTAAGCAGCGATGCTGCTCATCTCATTGTAGGGTGCGGGCCTTCTGGCCGATACCCCGCGCTTCGATAACGGTGCGCTCTCCGGCACAGGCTACTTGCTGCAACAAACTTTCGCCTGTGCGACTCTCTGGCCCATTCCACACCCGCGCCTGTACCGCCTTCTCAGCAACCGGCGGCTCTCTGAACCCCGCTTCGGTGTGTACTCCTCCAGATCAACGTCTCTGGTGTTTTTTCAATTGCGCAAATGCTACCACAGGTCGTGGGGCGATGTCAAGGGGAGAATTGCAGGAAGGAAAAAGAACAAAGAAAAAAGTAGCCCGGCGGCTTCAGCCCTGGACGGGGAAAGATAAAAGATGATAGTGGGATACATTTCCAGTGCTGTCTATTCAGCCTATAATGATAGTATTCTATTCTGTATAAGTTGGAATGCTTCCTTATGACTGGACTCTTCGTCAGCTACAGCCGTGATGACACCCTTGCGATGAACGTCATCCGTGACAATCTTCGCAAGTTGGGATTCAACCTGTGGATCGATCTGGAGCATCTCCCGCCGGGTGCCGAACAATGGATGTGTTCGATCAAACATGCTGTGGGCGAATCCGATGGGATGCTGGTCTTATGCTCGCCTTCCGCCGAAAAATCCGAATGGGTCAATCGTGAAATCCATATGGCGCAGACGGCGGGCAAACCGGTGATCCCGGTGCTGATCGCCGGTGAGGAGTGGGAGTCCATTCCTGCCGCCTTGATGGGCAACCAGTACTGCGATATGCGCGGGCGGGCAAATCCGGAACAGGGTTTTCAGAAGCTTGTAATGTGGCTGTCCGAACGTTTCGAATTTTCAGTACCGGATTATGAACTGGACGCATCGGGGAGTGTACAGCTTCCGACGGTGCAGGTCATCAACATACAGGGGCATGTCGAAGGACACGTGATCGCCATCGGGCGGGACGTCGCCGGGGATGTGAGCATCGCCGGTGGGGATATCAGGCAGGAGGGACAGCGGGCTGAACAGCCTGCTCCAACGGTTCCGCCCGCACCTGAACCGCAACTCGCGTCACGTGAGGAACCAAGCTCCTTCCGACGATGGCTGATTGTAGCCATACTTGGTTTGATCGGTCTTGCAATTGTGGTCGGCGGATACTTCGGGTTGAAGGCACTGATATCGACCTTACTGGCGAAGACGGGTGTCGCCAACAACATCGACTGGAAGCCGGTCAGCGCGGAGAAAAACGATGTAGAGATGGTGCTCGTCCCGGCGGGGTGCTTCGAGATGGGCAGCATCGACGGGGACGACGACGAGCAGCCGGTTCACCGGGTGTGCTTCGACGATCCGTACTGGCTCGACGCCTACGAAGTGACGAATGCCGAATTCGCCGCGTTCCTGAACAGCGCGGGCAGCCAGCCCGAAGGGGACGAAGCCTGGTTCGACGAAAGCGCCGGGGATGCGCATATCAGCGAAAGCGGCGGTACATGGTCGGTGGACGGCGGCTACGAGAATCACCCGGTTGTCGAGGTGACATGGTACGGGGCGTCGGCCTACTGCGAGTGGCGCGATGCACGCTTACCGACCGAGGCCGAATGGGAGTTCGCAGCACGCGGCCCGGACGGGTCAGCCTATCCCTGGGGAATGGCCTTCGACTGCTCGCGGGGAAACTTCGACGACGAGACGGTATCGGACAGCTACACGGTGCCCGCAGGCCCCGCCTGTGATGGCTACAACCAGACGTCACCGGTGGGCAGCTTCGAAAGCGGCGCTTCATGGGTCGGCGCATACGACCTGAGCGGAAACGTCTGGGAGTGGGTGAACGACTGGTACGCCGCCGGTTACTATGCGACACTGGCGAACGGCGAAGTAAACCCGCAGGGGCCGGGGAGCGGCGAGTATCGAGGGCTGCGGGGCGGCTCGTGGGAAGAGAGCTATTCGGGATATCTTCGTGCCGCCGACCGGTACTGCGAGCTACCCGCCACCGCGATCAACAACGTCGGTTTTCGCTGCGCGCGATCATATTAGCTGCAAAAACAGCAGCGCCGTGCCGCCGACCGCCACAATCGTCCCGATGATGGCCTGCACGCCGAATCGCTCCTTGAACACCACGTAGCCCGCCGGGAGCAGCAGCACCGGTGAGAGGCTCATCAGCGTCGAGGCGATGCCCAGCGGGGCCTTCTGCACCGCAATCAGCGAAAGCCACACACCCAGGAACGGCCCGAAGATCGCCCCCAGCGTCAGGGTCAGCAGGGCTTTGGGCTGCTTTCGAAGCTCGACAACCCCCCTGACCGCCTCGCCCCTGATCGCCGCCCACGTCCAGATCACCGCCGCACCGACCAGCAGCCGGATCAGGTTGCCGGACAGCGCGCTGAAATCGCCCGCCACGCCAAATCGAGAAAACAGCAGGCCGGTCGCCTGCCCCAGCGCACCGCCAAAGGCAAAGAGTAATCCGGTGGCGAACTGCTTGCGGCGCTTCTGCTCGTCGACTTTGTCATCGGGATTGTTATTGCCGTTGCGGGCCTCGGTCACCACCAGCCCTACCCCGATCAGGGCCAGCGCGATCCCGATCAGCTCCATCCGGCTGAGGCGCTCGCCGAGCAGCACCCAGCCCATGATCGTGTTCATCACCGG
>JAFGOY010000043.1 GCA_016926255.1 Anaerolineae bacterium
GAAGGTCGCCGAGTGGCTGGCCGAGGCTGGCGCGGGTCATCTGGTATTGTGCAGCCGCAGCGGGGAACTCTCCGCCGTTGATGCCGCTCTGCTGGAAAGCTACGGCGCGAGGGTTCACGTCATGCGTGCCGACATTGCCGACGAGCAGGACACCGCCGCGCTGTTTGCCCGCATCGAGGCGGAGCTGCCGCCGCTGCGCGGGGTGATCCACGCGGCGGGCGTGCTCGATATCGAAAAGCTGCGCGATCAAACGTGGGCACACTTCGAACGCGCCATGCGGCCAAAACTGGCCGGTGGCTGGAACCTGCACCGGGCAACACAGGCTCTCGACCTCGATTTCTTCGTCAGCTTCTCGTCGATCATCTCCCTGTGGGGATCGCCGGGGCAGGCGAACTATGCCGCCGCCAACGCCTTCCTCGACGCGCTGGCCACGTACCGCCGGTCGCTGGGTCTGCCCGCCCTGACCCTCAACTGGGGGGCCTGGGCCGATGTGGGTATGGCCGCCGCCGATGAGCCGTCGATCTATGAGTCTGCCGGGCTGGGGATGATTGCCCCGCCACTGGGCTTGCAGGCGCTTGAATGGAGTATGCGGCAGACGGAGCTTCCGCAGATCGCCCTGACGCCGGTCGACTGGCAGAACTTCGCCATGATCGGCCAGCCGCTTTTTGAAGACTTCGGACAGGCACGCCGGGTCGAAGGTGCCAGACTGCATGAAACCCTGCTGGCGCTGGCTCCGGCAGACCGGCACAAGGCGTTGCTCGACACCATCCGGGGGCAGCTTGCCCGAATCCTGGGGCTGGGTTCCGCCGACGAGATCAAGCCGCATCACAAACTGGCCGACCTGGGGCTGGATTCGCTGATGGGGGTAGAACTGATCAATCATCTTGAGACAGGGTTGGGTCAGACGATCTCCCCGACGGCGATTTTTAGTTATCCTACCCTTGACGAGTTTACCGGTTACCTGCTGGCGATCGTGTTTGGTGACAAACCTGCCGGAGACAGCAGTAACGGCTTGAGCGGTGTCCGCCTTGACCCGGTCATCAGGCCGCCGGAGCGAACCGCACCCGCCGTGATGCAGTCGGCGTTCGTCACCGGGGGGACGGGCTTTGTCGGCGCGTACCTGCTGTCGGAATTGTTGAAGACGACCGGTGCCGATCTTTATTGTCTGGTGCGCGGCACGGCGGATCGCCTGCGGGCTAACCTGGAGCAGTACGCGCTGTGGGACGATGCCTATCAGGATCGACTGATTGCCGTGGAGGGGAACCTGGCCGAGCCGCGATTCGGCCTGAGCGAAGAGGCCTTCGTTGAACTGGCGGAAACTGTCGATGCGATCTACCACGTCGGCGCGATCCTTGACCTGGTTCAGCCCTATGAGGTGCTCAAACCGGCCAACGTCGATGGAACGCAGGAAGTGCTGCGGCTGGCCTCAACGAAAAAACTCAAACCGGTGCATCACATTTCGACGATTGGCCTGTTCCTGACGCAGGAAAGTGATGGTCAGCAGGCGATCACCGAGGCGGATTTCCCCGACCCGGCGGCATTGCGCGGCGGCTATATTCAAACCAAGTGGGCGGCGGAACAGCTTGTTCTTCAGGCCCAGGAACGCGGCATCCCGGCCAGCATCTACCGGCTGGGGTTTGTCATCGGGGCCAGCAATACCGGTCGTACAAACATGACGGATTTGATCAGCCGCTTCCTGAAGGGGATATACCACCTGCGCCGCATCCCCGACTGGAATATGGATATCAACCTCGTCCCGGTGGATTTCGCCGGGCAGGCGATTGCCCATCTCTCGCAGCAGCCGGAAAACTGGGGCAGGGTCTTTCACATCACCGCGCCGCAGGCCACGCCGGTAATGGCCGTCGTTCACTGGGCGAATACGCTGGGTTATGACTGTGAAACGATCCCCTATGAAGAATGGCGCAGGGCGCTGATCGAGCAGCGGGATAATGCGCTGCTGCCACTCCTGCCGATGTTCGCCGACGAGGGGCTGGCCTATGAGATCGACCATAAATTTGCCTGTCAGAACACGCTGGAAGGGCTTGCAGGCACGGGGATAAGCGTGCCCCCGGTCGAAGAATTATTTGCGACATACTATGCTTACCTGCTTGAGATCGGGTTCGTCGAGAGGCCAGAGGCCGGAGGCGTGTGAGCCTTGATACTTAGTTCGTGTGAAGAAGTCTAATTCATGGAGATCAGAACTCCCTCAGCCGAACCGGAGCGAGATTAGAGGGGGTTCAATCGGTCAACTTACACCGATTCCGCTCTCTCTTCAGTTGAGCCATTTTGTTAATCTTCATCAGTCCTCGCCAAGCAGGTTCCTGATGATCCTGATCGCCTCGTCGCAGCCCGCTTCGGCGTTGATCGCCGCCGCGAGTTCGATGGCGCGGATTTTCATCGCCTCATCACTGACCGCCTGCCGGATCGCATCGGCCAGTTTTTTTGCGGTGAGCCGTTTGTAGGGCACCGAGGCCGGGCCGACCCCCAGTTCGGCGATCCGGTGTCCCCAGAAGGGCTGGTCGACGAAAAGGGGTGTGATGATGGTCGGGACACCGGCCCGCAGCCCGGCGGTTGTCGTGCCGCAGCCGCCATGATGCACCACTGCCGCCATCTGCGGGAAAAGCCACGCGTGGGGAACGCTTCCGATCGCGAAAATATTGTCTTCGAACAGTCCCGTTTCGAGTGATAGTTCCGACCATCCCCGGCTGACCACTGCCCGCTGCCCGCTTAATCGCAGTGCCTCGCGTATCAGATCAATCATGTCGTGATCGGTCTCGCAGTTCATACTGCCAAAGCCGATATAGACCGGCGGCGGGCCATCGGCGATGAAATCGACGAGTGCCTGCGGCGGTTCCCAGTCCGGGGGCTTATCGCAGAACCAGTACCCGGTGACGTGATAATTCGCAGGCCAGTTGGGAGGCGCGGGCGATATCGCCGGGCTGTAGGCGTAGAGCACCGGTATCTCTTTGCGGTAGAAATCCTCGATGAAGCCGGGCCAGCGCAGTGGGGGCAGGGTCAATGTTTCTTCCCGCCACTGGTTGATCACCGGGCCGAATGCCAGCCATGCCACCCGCTCGAAAAGGAAATGGGTCAGGCGGTTGTACCACCTGCCGGGAGAAGCCCGGAAGGGCAGCGCCAGCGTCGGGTAGGCGCTCGTCCGGGTGAGCGGAAAGACGCTGGTAAAGACGGTGGCGACGGGCAGCTTTTCGGCGATCTGGTAGGTCGGCCAGCCGAACATGTTGAACAGCACCAGGTCGGCCTGCCGCCCGATCTCCCAGTAGTCGATCAGTGTTTGCCGGGCGTAGGGCAGCACCGTATCCCGGAAGGCACGGACAACTCGCAGTCCTTGCCGCCTCAGATCGAAGACCTGCTGGTTGGCGCTGAGAATCTCCCGCGAGTCTCCGGCGATGGAGATGTAATCGAGGCCATAGGCTCTGACCATTTCCTCGAAGTTGGTGTGGGTGGCGATAGTGACGCGGTGGCCTTCCTGCTTCAGCCGGGAGCCGAGCACGACACAGGGTTGAACGTCACCGCGCAGGCCAATAGCAATAAAGCTGATTTTCCTACTACTCATAGGCTAGCGTTTCCCGGATGCTCAACCGGGAGGCGCTGCGACCCGGCAGCAGGCTGGACACAATCGAAAGGATGGTGACGAGTACCAGCCAGAGCAGCGGCCCGGTGAATGGGAAAATCATCTTCAATGGGGTGCTCAGCAGCGTCTGCCCCAGGGCATTGCCCAGGTAAGTGCTGAGGGGGTAAGCCAGGATGGTCGATACGACCCAGCTTAAGAGGCCGACGAAAACCCCTTCGATGACGATGATCTGCGCTAACTGCTTCCTGACGCCGCCCACCGAGCGGATGATCCCCACTTCGCGGATGCGTTCCAGCACGTTGAGGCTCATCATGCTCATCAGCCCCAGCCCGCCGACCGCCCCGAAGATGATCGCCATGATTTGCAGCAAACTCAGCAGAATCTCGAAGGCACCCGTCAGCGCGTTGCGAATTTCATCGTGATCCAGCACCGATGCCGGGTAGGTGCTTCGCTGGGCGAACAGCACTTCCAGGTCATTGACGACGTTCTTGTAAAAGCGCGGCGAGTGTTCGGTGGTGCCGATCAGGATGCGGTTGGTGCGCCCCGGTGCCCGGACGACCTGCGCCAGGTATGGATAGTTGACGTACCCGATGGGCGACATCAGCAGGTCACCGCCGCCGATCACCTGGCTGGTGGTGATCCCGACCACCGTCCAATTGGTTTCCCGTCCCTCGATTTTGAGCGTAACCACGTCCCCGACGGCGATATCCGGCTCCATCTCCAGCAGGTCGATGTTGATCACCACCGCTGACTCGTCTTCGGGGAGCAGCCAGCGCCCCTCGACAATCTGCGGCTCGATGAAAGGCGACCCCGGCTCGACGCCGAACAGGTCGATAGTCCGTGTCGATTCGGTGTCGTCGTCGCGGACGCGGAAGGCATACTGAGTCAGGCGCGGCTCGACGTATTCCACGCCGGGAACTGACATGGCGAACCGCTCCAGGCGGTCGAACTGTTGCATATCGTAAAAACTGACGCTGATGTCTTCCTGCCAGTAGGCTTCGATGTCGTTCAGAGTCAGCAGGAAGGATGCCCTCACGCTGACCACCGCGATCAGGATCGCCCCGGCCACGCTCAGAGTCAGAGTCGCCAGCGCCAGCCGTACTTTTCGCCGGAAGATGTTGCGGAAGGGATAGAGGATCGTTGCCGGGAGGCCCGGAATCTGGCTGAGGAGCTTCTCGAAGCCGGAGACGCCGAAGCTGGCGCTCTGGCTGCCGCCGGAAAATCCCACCGATTCGCGGACGGTCAGCCGGGCAGCCTTGATGATCGGGTAGAAAGCGGCCAGCACCGGGATCGCGATCCCGGCGAAGAGTTCAAGTAAGATATTCCCCGGTCGGACGGTGTAGTTGACGATCTCGAAATTGATCAGCCTTGCAAAGAAATCCGCGTTGAACCGGGAGAAGCCCATGCCGCCGGGCACGGCGACGACCAGCGCGATCAGCCCGAACAGCACCACCAGCCCGATATACATCACCATCATCTGTCGGCTGACCCCCCCGACGGCTTTCATCGTGCCGATCTGCTGAGTCTGCTGGATGAGCAGCGCAGAGATGATGTTCACCACCAGGAAGGCGCTCAACAGCAGCGCCAGCCCGCACAGGATCGCCAGGAGCAGCAGCACCGACTGCATAATGTTGTCGAGATCGTGCTTGCCGGGCGGGGGAATCTCTTTCTGGCTGACGACCTGGTTGTTGGCTTCCAGCACGTCGGTGACTTCTTCGACCACGTCTTCGAGATGGGACTGGCTGAACCGGTCTTCCGCCGCGATGATGTCCAGCGTAATGAAATCTTCCCTGTCGGTGAGTTCTCGCAGTGTATCAGGGGTGATATACCCGTAGGCAAGCAGGGAAAAAGAAGACGATATCTGTGTAATGTCGTGAACCGTCCCGGCCAGCTTCAATTCTTCGCGTTCGCCGTTCGAGAATTCGATGGTGAGTGTATCGCCTATATCGAAGGGAAGCAGTGCCATCGAACTCCGCTCGACCAGCAGCGTATCGTCGTCTGGGGGCCATTCGCCTTCTTCGGGCCGGATGCGGTTGATGCTGATGTCGTCGTAATCGTCATAGGCAAACAACTGGATCGACTGCCAGTTGTTGCCCCCCACCCATACCCGCCCGGAGGTTCCGTTGCGCCCCTGGGCGACCGCGACTTCCGGCATGCGCTCCACCCGGTCGACGATGTCCTGTTCGAAATTGCGAGTCATGGTCAGGCTGGCGCTGGCGGGATCGGCGGCCAGGAAAGTGCTGCTCAGGTTGCTGGAGAGGATCACCCAGACCCGCCCCAGGCTGCTGACGGCAAACACGCCGATTGCAATCGTAAGGATCACCAGCAGGGTGCGGGTTTTGTAATCCCAGATATCACGGATAATTTTTCGGGTGCGCAGATTCAGCATATGTCTCTAAATCCAGGTTATGCTTGTGGATAGCCAGTCGATCCTCGTCTCCCTTCGTGGGGAAGGAAAATGAAGTATCCAGACGAGAGAAACATAGCAATCAGTATACTCGATACACAAAACAAGGGGTAGCGAACTGATATATATTCCCTGGTGAACACATCACAATGGTCGGATAATCTCTCAGATCAGCCTGAATCCACCCACCAGCTATGACTGCCGGGCCGTCGCCGACTTCCTGAGGGACAATCCCGTGCAATGACGATCTGCAAGGGCCTGCCCGAATTTGTCGGTAGAAAAGACCCGCTGTATACTGCCATCAATCAGTCTTGACCCTGATGGGTTTCCCAGTCACATCTCCCCAACTGCCCGGGAGCCGACCGTCGGGCGGCTTTCTCATCGATGTACATCACAATTGTTTGACAATTTGCCAGATCGGCATGAAGCTTTTGTGAATTCTATTCCATCCTTGTCTGCTATATACTATAATCGTCGGACTGCTGTACCTGCTGGTTAACGTAAGCGTTAGGGTTCGTAGGTATAAGGGACCGCCATGCCCCACAATTATATAAAGAAGCTGACAATCTGGATGAACACCGGCAAAAAGCGGGTTGTTCTGACAATCGCCAGTCTTTTGATCCTGATCCCCCTCCTGTTTTCCTTTGGCAGCCAGGTAGACCGGGTTTCCGCCGCCGCGAGCCTCTCCATCGACCAGATCACATGGAGCATCCTCGGCCTTGACAGTAACGACGTCGACGCCGGGCCTAACGATTTCCCCGTCGGAGTCCGCGTTTGCAACGCTGGCCCCGATCCCTCTGGTCCGCTGACCGCCACCTTCTCCTGGACGACCGCCAATACCTACATCAACCTGATCAATGCCAGCCCCACCCAGGATTTCCCGGCGCTGGCATCCGGTGACTGCCGGGACATTTATTATTCGGTGCGGATCACCAGGGACGTCGCCGCTTACGATACCACCCGCAGATGGCAGATCAGCGTCACCGACGGAGACAGCACCGTATCGACCGGGCAGCAGCTTTACGTCGAGCTGCTGATCTCCCAGAACCGCAACAGCACCAGCTCGATCACCGGCCCGACCTCCGTCCTGGTCGGCAATTCCTACACCTGGACGGTCGACGCGACTACCGCGACCAATGGCTACAACGAGATCGAGCACTATCTGACTTTCTGCCCCAGTGTCTACCGTCTCGATTCGGTCACCGCCCAGTACAGCGCCCCCAAGCCGTTCACCACCGACACTTTCTGGCAGGATGGCTGCAACTGGGATACCGCCAACAATACCAACCGGACCACCGGTTGTTCTGGTGTCAAATACGGCGGCGACATTATCTACAATTACAACGTCACGATTGTCGGGGCAGGGGCCTGCACCCTGCGCGATATGGTCTATGACTTCTCCGGCTCCAGCTATCACTACAACACCGACTATCCCGACGTTACGCTGAACATCACTGCCTACGAGCCTGCCTGCATCGACGGGCAGGTCTACAAAGACGACACCGAAGACGACGTCTACGATCCCGCCACCGCCGACCAGCCGATCTTCCCCTTCACGATTACCGCCTACCTGGACCTGGGGACGGTCGGTACCTTCGAAGCGGGCACCGATACGATCGCCGCGACGACGACCACTAACGCCGACGGCACCTATCAGGTCTGCGTGTTCAGCGGCGAGCCGTACTTCATCGGCGTCGATACCAACGATCCGCAGGTTGCCAACTACATTCTCGAAACGCCCACCCCCAACCCGAACAACCTGGGCGTTTTGACCACCGACATTACTGTTGATTTTGATTTCAATCCCAACGGCTCGATCAGCGGCTTCCTCTACCTTGACAACGTTACCCAGAATGACACCATGGACGCCGGGGAGCCGGGCATTTCCGGCCAGTTGATCCAGCTTTACATCGACGATGACGGCACGCCCGGCCTTCAGATCGGCAGCGATACGCTCGTTGACAGCACCTCCAGCGCCGCCGATGGGTCGTACACCTTCGAC
>JAFGOY010000004.1 GCA_016926255.1 Anaerolineae bacterium
TAGCCGTTCAGAGGGGGTTCTTGCCATTAAATCACACTAACACACTCGACTAGCAATCAAGGTACATTTTATAAATTTCTACGATTTGGGCTGCCCCCCCCTTCGCCAAAAAGCACTCAGCGCCGGGCTTATACCCGGCGCTGAATGCTACCAATCCATATCGACCCATGCCTGCCAGCACACTACCGTTCGATGCTCCCCCGCGTTCTTACCATTATTGCAGCTTTTTCCTGGATAAGGTTCCGCTATAAAACCATTGTATGTACAGCCACCTGGTCGATCTTCAGGTGTTTGTGCAGAGCATCGACTAAAGCAGTGACATGGCGGATGTCTTCCGGCAGGTCGCCACCCGGATGCAGAATGGTGATCCGAGTCCCACCCCCCGCATCCTCAAAACTGAGGCTGCTTCGGTCACCAAGCTGGTCGATATCGGTATGGGCAATAGAACTAAGTACCTGGTCAATAGACCGGTCAACGACGAACGATTGTTTGATAAACATGAATAAATGCCTTTACAGCTATACCTCTTTATACACTACCGTTAGAAACAACTCAATAAGACTTTATACCTAAAAAGTTACAATTCCCTCGGCAAGCGCGATTCCAGTACGCTCCAATCAAATGTACGCAGTCTGAACGGAAGAAGTTCCAAACGCGGCGGGGGATTATACCAGGGTACTATCAGCAGCGGTAAAAGATCTCTTCGGCCTCTTCGAGCAGGCGGCAGTAGCTGTCGTAGCGGTCGTACCAGATGTCGCCCTTTTTGACCGCCTTCCGCACCGCGCAGCCCGGTTCGTCGATGTGGCGGCAGTCGTTGAACTGGCATTCCCCGACGTAGGGGCGAATCTCGGTGAAGTAGCCGTCAAGTTCAGAGGGTTCGATGTTGAACAGTCCAATCGCGCGGATGCCCGGCGTATCGGCGACATAGCCGCCGCCTTCCAGGGGGAACATCTCCGAGGAGACGGTCGTATGGCGGCCCTTGGTCGTCGCCTCGCTGACCGTCTTGACCGCCAGCCCCAGGCCCGGCTGCATCGCGTTGAGCAGCGAGCTTTTCCCGGTGCCCGAAGGCCCGGTCAGCGCCGATATCTTACCGGCAAGCGCCTTGCGCAGCTTTTTGATCCCCTTGCCATCGACGGCGCTGGTATAGAACACCGGGTAGCCAATCGCATCATACAGATCGAAGAGATCGCGGGCTTCGCGGCGCGAGACGAGGTCGGTCTTGTTGGCACAGATCAGCGCGGGGATGCGGGCACGCTCGGCGATCACCAGGAAGCGGTCGAGCATCTTGAGGCGCGGTTCGGGGTTCGCGCAGGCGAACACAAACACGACCTGATCCGGGTTGGCGATGATCACCTTTTCACGGTCGGGGAGGCTGGTGGCGCGGCGGCCCTCAGCGGAGGGCATCTGTCGGGCGAAGGCGTGTTCGCGTTCGGCCACCGCTTCGATGATCCCCTGCTGCCTGATCGTGTCGTCTTCGAGAACTTCGACCAGTGAGATTTTCACCCGGTCGCCAAGCGCAACCGGGTCGGTGGTGAGCCGCTCTTGCAGGAGCTTACCGCGCACCTGAGAGACGTAGACGCCGTCGGCGGTCGTCACCCAGAAAAACCCGCTCTGGGTTTTGGTGACAAGTCCTTCCAGTAGATCGTGTTTGCTCAAGTGCCTGCTCTCTGCAATAGGGTCATCAACACCTTCAGTGCATCAGAATCGCTAAACATCATAGTGCAATATAGTGAACAGTTGAAGCTCTGTCAATAGGAAGAAGAAAGGGGCGGACTGGTTTACCGCCCCTTTGAATATCGAGGAAAACACCTGGAACGTGGCTCTATGATGCCATCCCACCGGCCTGACGTCGCCCCTGGGCCAGCTTTCGCAGCCAGGCAATGTATTTCTGGTTTTGCGGCTGGAACAGTCCCTCGCGGGTATGCTGGAACGCGTAGCGCCGGAAGAACGGCACAAGGAACACGTCACGCAGCCGCAGCCAGTGTTTGATATCCAGCGCATCGCTGAGCACCTTCGGGATTTTCAGCCAGTTTTTCGGGCTGAGCGACATCCAGGCGATCTTCGGCAGCGCCAGCCGCAGCTTGCGTTCCTTGAAGAACAGCCCGATCAAAAATGGCAGTTCGCGGATCACGTTACCGGCCAGCATCTTCCAGGCGCGGCGGGGTGCGTAGAAATTCAGCATTGCCTTGAAGGATTCCATCTGCAATTCGTAGGGCGTCATATTGGCCGGTTCGATCAATACGTGGTGCCCGTCGTAGAGCGACCAGTCATCGGAGATGATCCGGTTGGCCGCTTCCATTTCATAGTAGAAGTCGGTGCCGGGCAGCGGCGTGATCGTCAAAAACTGCACGGTATCGACGCCGTTCCTGATCGCAAAACTGACCGTCGAGCGGATCGTCTCTACCGTGTCGGCATCGCAGCCCAGCACGAACATCCCGTGGACGTGGATGCCGTAGTCGTGGAAAGCGCGGATGCTCTCCGCGATCTCCTCGACCGTCTGCTGCTTGTTATATTCCTCAAGTGCCGCCGGGTTGACCGATTCGTAGCCGACGTAGACCATCTTGCAGAAGGTGTCGCGCATCAGGTCGAGCAGTTCGGTGTCCCATTCGCCGCTGCGCTTGTTCTTGTAGATCATCTCCGCCCGCACCTGCGCCGACCATGGGAACTTGAATCCGCGTTCCTTCATCCCGCGAAGCAGTGCTTTGGTGCGTTTCTTGTCGACGACGAAATTGTCGTCGTAGAAGAACACGCTTTTCCCGGCGGGGACATTTTCCAGTTCCTCCAATACGGCTTCGACCGGGCGATGGCGCACTTTCCGCCCGAACATCTTGATCACCGAACAGAAATTACAGTTGAATGGGCAGCCCCACTGGGTCATCACCGGCCAGTCGCCCATTCGCTCATTGCCGACAATCAGGCTGAGGTCGGGCACCGGCAGCTCGGCGAAAACCGCATTCGAGCAGTTTTCCCGATCGGGTGTATGCACCAGCCCATCCTCCCCATGATAGGACAGGCCGGGCACGTCGGCGGGTTCGCGGCGGCCCTCGATCACGTCGATCAGTTCGACCATCGTTGCGTGGCCCTCGCCGCGCACGACATAATCGGCATGTTCGAGCGCCTGATCGGGCAAAAAGGTGACATGCGCCCCGCCAAATACGACCGGTATACCGGCCTGGCGCACTTTGTCGGCCATAGCGAAGGCGGGCGGCGTGGTCGCCGTCGTCGTCGAAAAGCCGACTAAATCCGCCGAGAGCAGGTCGTCCATATCGACCGGGGCCAGCGTCTCGACATAGATGCGCACATCGTGGCCCTGTTCGGTCAAAATCGCCCCGATCTGTGGCAGTCCCAGCCTCGGTATCAATGATTGATCATAGACGTTATGACTGTGTGATCGCGTTTCTACCATCCGAATCTTCATCGTCCTCATTCCCCTTTAATTGATCCGGAGACACTTTTTCCAATGCAGTGCTCCGCTACATGCTTACGACACAAACGACCGTTCGTCGAATACCCGGCAGAGTTCCCGTTTAAATCGTTTCCCCGGCAGTAGTTTGCACAAATACCGAACGTGCATCTGGATGATGCAGGCGATCAGAATGAGAACCAGGGGCGTGTATCCGCCGTATGCTATTCGTGGTATACTGGGGGGCGCAATGAGCGATCATTGCACCGCAGTTTTATTGGTGCTCCGGATGTGCCTGCCAGCTAAGTCCGGAGCATCTTCCTTTTTCCCTCACAGGCATCCTCTATCAGATACCTGTACGCTTATCTCATCGACTTTGTTCCAATACTCCGCTCCTGTCTGTTGAGTCAGGTCAGCCAGACTGGTGACCATCTTTGCCATTTGGCCTGGTGAAATTCATCTCGTCGATCCGCTCGATTGGCAGCAACCGCCAGTGAGTCTGAATCAGCTTCATCTGCTCGTCCATCACTTCCGCCGCCTTGAGCGGCTCCTCCTGAAGGGCAGCATTATAAAGCAGCTCCCAGAAGATGCGTGCCTCGGCACGGGTTCCCGGCATAGCATAGTAATTGATCGCCAGCCGGTTGAAAAAATCGTAGAAGCTGTTCAGGATCAGCCCGTAGATCGGGTTGCCGCTGGCCTCGATCAGTGTGCCATGCAGCCGCCACTGCGCCCGCGCATAGGGCCCCGGACGTTCGGCCAGCCCCCGGTATCCAAACAACAAACCGGCGATCTCTTTCGCCGCAAGCTCGACCGCCGACCTTGTATAAGCCGGGGCCATCAGCGCCCAGACTTCCAACAGGTTGGGGACGACATTGGAGGCCAGGGTGATATTACTATGCAGCAGCTTGATCAGCACGTTGGCATTACCGTTCTGGAGATAATCGTTGACGCGGGTGGGCTTGCCCTGCTGGATCGTCAGCCATCCGTCGCGGCTGAGGCGCTGAACGGCCTCGCGCAGCGCCGGGCGACCGACTCCCAGTTCCTTCGAGAGATCTCGTTCGCCGGGCAGATCGCTCTCGGCGGGGTACGTCCCGTCGATAATCCCCTCGATCAGGAGGCGCTCGGCGCGGTCGGATGCTTTTTCGCGGACTTTCTCTTTGTCGCTCATGACTCTCCACTGGTAAGACCAGTTTGGTTAATATCATTCTAGCACTGGTCTTACCAGTTGTCAATGATCGGCGGAGTCTGTTTCGATCTATCCCGGGGCTGAAGCCGCCAGGCTAAAATCGATCAGGCGGCGAGGCAGCGGCATACTGGGTACATGATCCACCAGGCCGGGACCTATGGCAGTCCGAAATTCGGGGGCTTGACATACCCCCCCGCCGAACTGAAGCAGAATCTTTTCTGGAAATTCTCCCGTTTATTCCTTACAATGGGGTCTTGACTAACGTCCGTAAAACCAATATCCCTTTCGAAACGAGGCCCTCACAATGACAAAACGAACCGGATTCGCACTTGCCCTGATCATGCTTGCCCTATCTGCTCTGGCCTGTTCTCTGATGAACCCCGATTCCGCTGCCGATCTTTCCGCCGACGATCTGGTCGCGGAAGTCGAAGATAGTCACGGCTCACTCGTGTCGGGATCAGAAGACTCCGAAGATACGAGTAACTCCGGCGCGAGCCTGGACCCTGATGTCACCGAACCGACCGCTGAACCAACCACCAAGCCGACTGTCGAACCGACGCCCGAACCGACTGACGTGCCAGAGATGGGCCCCCTCGGACGCGACGACGTGCTCAAGCCCGGATTCACGGCAATCTACGACTGCACGATTGCCACCGATCAGCTTCAGCCAGAAGGGCGAGGCAAATCGACCGATCAGGAGCGCTACACCTTCACCGTCGAGGACTCCGGCGACCTGATGGTCGTCCGCGAGAACTTCGGCTACGGTTTCGTCCGCGACCCGGAACTGGCTGATCCGCAGAACGAGCATGAGCGCAAATTCGAGATGGTCTTCGCGCCCCATATCTGGCTGCCCCCGGAAGGCCAGGCTGTGACGATCCCCGCATCGAGTTATGTCGCTGGCGACAACCCGGTATTCACCTGGACATTCGACGGCTACGAGGTGTTCCCCGCCGGGGAGGAGACGCTGTCGGCCCTGGATATTCCGGTCGATACGATCTTCTACGCGGGGGAGATGGCTTACTCCTGGTCGCAGGACGACGGCTACAACCGCATCGAACAGCAGTACGTTCGCCGCATGTATTTCAACTACGAAGCCAACACCGGCATCCTGGTCAAGGTCGACGTGCAGGACGATCTGGTCGCCTGCACGACCACCGACGAGGATTGGGTCGATCTCGACTGCCCCGGCACCGGGATGATGGATCACTATACCTGCGAACTGGCAGGCATATCGACCGACCTGGTCGATGTTATGGATGCCAGTCAGTAGATCGACGTGAGACTGACTCGTCGAGCCGCACAATACCGTGCGGCTTTTTTGCTTCTATCACAGGGGGCTCTGCCCCTGTAACCTCGCAAACTTTTGGAAAAGTTTGACCAAAACTCTGGTATACTCATAGCTGCGAAAAACCAACACCGGGAACTTGTGGGGGAAAACATGCGCAATGGGCCGATTCTCGCCGCGATAGTCATGATTTTGTTGTCAGCGTGCGCACCGCCAGTGGAGTCAACAGCGCTTTCCAGCGACACCCCCTATCCCATTACCGAAACGCCAGGACGGACACCCCCTACTCAAACAGAAGATACAATGCCAATGGGCACATCAACGGCAAGCGAACAGTCCTCCGTCTCTGATATGCTCTGTTCAGCCACGATTACCAAAAAAAATGTCGCTGATCTGATGGAACTAACGCGGTTCGATAGCGGATCGGCAATTATGGATATTGCGCTCTCTCCGGATGGCGAGCTTTTGGTGTCGTCACATAGGGGAGGAAACATAAGAGTGTGGGACATCTATTCAGGTGAACTCATTAACGAGTTGGAAGGCCACACAAAGACACCCTGGCAGGTGGCATTTAGCCCGGATGGAACAATGTTGGCATCGGGGAGTTGGGATCAGACAGTAAAAATCTGGAATGTTGAAAGCGGTACACTTGCTCAGACTCTAGATGACCTTGCAGGTGGAGGCCCAATAGTTGACATGGCCTTTAGTTATGATGGCAAGCAACTCACAGCATCCTCTTCGGAGGGAAAAATCTGTCAATGGGAAACCGGCTCGTGGCATGTCATCAATCAATATGAGGGCAACTTATTTGCCTTTAATGCCGACAGTTCTATTCTGGTAACCACACAACGTAGTGGGCCAACTCTGATCCGACGAACCCAACTAGAAGACATCAAAGTATTAAATCCAGACTACTTCGAAACCGCAGGGAATGAGATTACCGAGATAGAGTTTATCGGGTCAACCAACAATATTGTGATGGCCTTCTTGTCCGATTTTCAAATATGGGATGTAGGGGAAAGAGAACTACTGTATACAGGTGAACCATACCAGTATGGTATCCAGGACATTGCCATCAGCCCTGCGGGCGAGTTGATATCAATCGCCTATCATGATGATACTTTGAGGTTATTCAATACGTCCGGCGAATTAATAACAACATTTGATACGGGCATCAAGGATGTCAGCAGTGTCACATTCAGTCCACAAGGCAATTTCATCGCTTTCGGCTCGTTTGATGGAGTGATCAGTATTTGGGGAATTCCTGATATTTCGGAATGTCCTCATGCCGATGACTGATTGACGAGCCTATTATCCTTCTCATCCCAGCCGAATTCCCAGAAATTTGCTATACTCGCCATCATGAAGAGAGCAGCCGCTAATCCCTTACTGATCGTGACCCTGGCGCTGATCGCTGCGCTGGTGGCCTGCGTGTTCGGCACCGCCACCGAAGAACCCGCTGAATCCTCCAACCTGGTGACCGTCACACCGGGCGGGCGAGTTTCCGTCTCGCTGCTCACGCCGACCATCACCATCGACAATCCTGCCGTCGCAGGCTCGACGCCTATCGGCCCGGTGGCGACCGCTACCGCTGCAGCACAGGCCGCCATCGACATGACAGCGACCGCCCAGGTCCCCATCCCGACCGTGCCCGGCGTTTTCGTCGAACCGGCGGTCTGCCCGGCGGCGGCCAACGTCGCCCTGCCCGGCGAGCCTTCGAATTTCACCAACTATCCCGAAGTGATCGTCCAGTATCTATCGGCAGGCGGCGCACCGACCATCCTCGAAGCCCGGCTGCGGGCCTGGGGTGCGATCACCGATTACGGCGGCCTCGTCCGCGCCGACCGAGACTTTACCGGCGACGGCGTCCCCGACGTGCTGATCGTCGCCCTCGACCCGTTCAATACCCAGTTCCCCTACCCCGGCGACCTGTTCATCTTTGGCTGTGAGAACGGTGCGTACCGGCTGCTCTTGCAGGCCGGGCACTCCTCAAAGCGCGGCATGCCGCTGATCTACTCCGCCGACGATGTCAACGGCGACGCGCTCAACGACCTCGTCTATGCTGTCCAGATTTGTGAAACGACTCCCTGCCGCACCGAGATGGAAATCATGTCGTGGAACCTGGCCCTGAGCAGTTTTACCAGCCTGCTCTCCGAACCGGTCAGCGGGGCGGGGATCGAACTCTCGATGGAGGATGAAGACGGCGACGGCCTCGACGAGCTGGCGATCACCGACCGGGGCGATGGGCTGCCGGAGTCCGGGCCGCAGCGGGTCTACACGACCACCCTGCGCTGGAACGGGTCGCTCTACACCACCGCCGAAGTCGTCCCCTGGCCGCTCGAATACCGCATTCACTTCATCCAGGACGGCGACGCCGCCCAGCGCCAGGGCGATTTCCTCACTGCCTCCGATTTCTATAACCGGGCGCTCGACGACGATCTGCTCAACTGGACCTACGAAGACGAAAAAACATACCTGAAAGCATACGCCCGCTACCGGCTGATGATCGGCTACGCGGTTCAGAACGACAAAGGCCGGGCGCGTGAGTATTACGACAAGCTCGACGACAAATACGACCTGGAAGGTTCGGGCGACGGCGAACAACCTACCCTCGAACCGGGGACGGGCGGTATGCTCCGCACCCCGATCCCCCCGCCGACCCTTGCACCGGCTCCACCGCCTTATACCGAGCAGGCCGGGGGCGGATTCGCAGAGATGGCGCGATTATTCTGGGCAGAATACGACGACAGCGGTGATATTGCGAAGTCATGCGCGGCGGTGATCGCGTTTGCGGCTGCCGAGCCGAAAGCCTACGAGGTGCTCAACAGCTTCGGGACAGCCAATCCCTCCTACCGGCCCGAAGATTTGTGTCCGTTCCCGAATTAGACGCGCTACGATTCCACGTCGATTCCTAAATCGGACAGCCGGTCGAGCGCGTGCGAGAGGAAAACCTCCGGGTCTATGTTCCAGACTCGCAGCAGATCGGCGAGCGTCAGGATGTGCTGCCCATCAGGGCTGAACAGCGCCGTGCTGACAGATTCGCTGTGCGCCGGGAAGCAGTACAACTGAGTCCCATCGGAAGCATCCCAGACGCAGGCCGTGTGGTCGTCGCTGGCCGTGACGATCCGGCTGCCATCCGGCGAGAACTGCGCATCCCGCACCACGTCGGTATGGCCGGACAGCCGGGCGATCTCGCGCCCGGTTTCCACGTCCCACAGCCGGGCGGTGAAATCGGTCGAGCCGGTGAGGAGGGTTTTCCCGTCCGGGCTGAAGGCAATCGAGTAGATCGCGCCGACATGGCCCTGTAACTGCCGCTCGATGGCGGTCAGATCGGCATTCTGGATGAAGGCTGTTCCGTCGGCGGTGCCATAGGCAATCAGGCTACCATCCGGGCTGACGTCCAGCACACTGACATTCAAGAAAGTGCTTCCCACGGCGATCACGTCACCGGATTCGACATCGAACTTTTCGATCAGGTTATCGGAGCGCGATACCGCCAGCCAGCTTCCATCGGGGCCGAACACGATATCGTTGAACCAGTAATCCGGAATGATATAGCTGTAGAGTGTAAGACCATCCTCAGCCTGGAGAACACTCAGCGAGCCGTTGTCGGCAATCGTGGCAATATGGCTGCCGTCCGGGCTGATCGCCACCCGGAAGACTTCGCCGCCGGGGTCATACGCTGACCAGCGCCTTTCTCCGGAAGTAGCGTCCCACAGGATCACCTCCTGTCCCCCGCTGACCATCAGGGCACCATCGGCGCTGTAAGCAAAATCGTTGGCGGATGCACCGGCATCTTCCCCGAACGGCTCCCAGACCGGATCGGCGTCCAGCAGCGCCTCGATCTGCCAGGATAGCAGCTCTTCCTCCGCACCGCCGGTGATAATCCAGCCGGGGTCACCGATGAACGGGGTTTCGTAGTAGCTGCCGATCGGCGGGCCGCTGAGGGTGGCGACATCCAGCCCGGTGCCCAGATCGTAGAAGTGGATATTGAGATCAGTGCTGACGACCAGCGCATGTGAGTCATCGACAAAGCTGGCCCAGAAGACCTGCTCTCCCAGGCCATCGAGCATCACCCACTGATCCCCACCCCGGGTATCCCAGACCCGCACGGTGCCGTCGTCCCCGGAGGTCATCAACCAGTAATTGTCATCGCTGTAGTCGAACATCGTGACGGCTTCCTCGTGGCCTTCCAGGATCGTCTCAAGCTGACCGGTTTCCGCATCCCACAGGTAAACCGGGTTCTGGTTATTGAACCGCCGCGAGGTGATGAGCGTCCCACCGTCCGGGCTGAAGTCAGCCAGCGGGCTGACCGGCACGCCGGTAATATCGGTAATCTTATCGCCGGTTTCGGCATCAAGCAGCAGGGTCAGGTCAGAGTCATTGCTGACATACAACCGGCTGCTATCCGGGCTGAAGCCGCATTTTTCGATGGTAAACTCGGCGTCGCCCACCCGCCCGAAGACAAGCTCCCCTGTTTCGAGGTTCCAGACCCGCATCGTGTTGTCATCGGCGGTGATGATGGCGATCAGCTCCCCGGTCGGGTTCAGTTCGGCCCAACTGACATACTCGGATATATCCTGCAGCGTATTGATAACGGTGCCATCGGCGGCATCGCGGAGCATAAAATTGATGCGCTCTCCGAAGATGATCTCGACCGACACAAAGCGTGTCCGGTCATCACTGATTAGCAGCGGGCTGCCCCAGCCCAGAATGTCGCTGCCGAGTGCCTCCCCTGTTTCAATATCCCAGAGCTTGAGGCCCTGTTCGTCATCCAGGCTGACAATCCGGGTGCCGCCTGCCAGCGTGTCAACCCACTGAACAGGTCCCTCATGGCCTGAGAGGATCATCGGTTCAGCATCCGGGGCCTGTGTGTCCCAGATCAGCACCTCGCCGAATTCCGTCCCGGCGATCAGCCAGCGTCCATCCTGACTGCGAGCGGCGGCAGAAACCGGCCTGCCGCCGGTGCCGGTAACCGCCAGCGGGAAAGGCACGCCCAGCGTGTTCGCCAGTGCGCCCTCGGCTTCGCTGGTCGGCGCAAGCCGGTACGCCTGAACAGCCAGCTCGGTCGCGCGGACATAATCATGGTTGGCAAGCAAACCCTGGGCGATGCGGGCGTACTCCCGAGACTGGGCCTGGGTAAGCTCGGACAGGGCAGCCTCGGCTTCGCCCTGTGACTGTTCGGCGTCGTCGCGGGCCGATTCCGCCTCGACGCGGGCATCGTTGGCATCCGCCTCCGACGCGACCGCCGTCGCCTGCGATTCTTCGGCGACCACCTGGGCGGTCTGTGCAATCCGAAGCTGCTCCTCGACGATTGCCTCGCCCCGCGCCCGGTTGATCGCTATCCCCAGCGATCCGATCACCAGCGCCAGAACGCCGACCGCTATCGAGGCGATAAGCACCACCAGCCGCCGCCGTTCGCGCCGGGTGCTGCTGTCCAGCAGGCTTTCCGCGTCCGTGTCGAGCGCCAGTTCGTCGCGATGCGGGGAGATGATCGCCAGTTCCCCCTTGCTGAGAAGCAGCCCATCGCGGGTGTAATAAGGGAGCTTCTTGGCAAGGAGTTCCTGGGCGGCTTTTCGGGCCTGCACTTCCGGGTCGAGTTCGATCTCGTCGAGCAGGTAGTCGTGGGCCAGCTCGTAAGCCACCCTGACCTCGTTCGTCTCCTCGATCTCGACCTCTTCGACGCTTAACAGGCGGCTGTCGACCAGAATGCCAAGCACCTCCTCCAGCGTCGCCTGCTCGATTCCGAGCACCTGTAGTTCAGCCGCCAGATCGTCTTTAGAACAACGCGCGCGCCGCCGGTCGGAGGTCATCAGCGCTTCGAGCAGGCGGCGGGCCGCGTAGCGCTGCTCCGGTGGGACGTTGCGCGTCAGCACCCGGTCGAGGTGACTGCGCAGGATGCCGCTCGTCTGGCCCAGTGCATCATACTGCGCCTGGGCGATCTGCGTCTGCCCGCCGCCAAGCCCATCGAATAACGTCGAGCAGACAAGCTGAAGCTGCGGCGGGGCGATATCGTGCTCGCCCAGGTCGGCGACCAGTGTATCGACCAGCCCCGGCTCGTATTCGACTCCAAACCGGCGGGCCGGTTCAATGATGATCTCGCTGGCTTCCTCGCGGCTGAGCGCCCGCAGGAGGAACTCGTTGGCATAGGGATCGCGCAGGTCGGGGCGGAATGTACCCATCTGCCCGAACCACTCGTTGCGAAGGGCGAAAATCCAGCGCACCGGCAGCGTGTTATCGTCCAGGCAGGGAGCCATCTCACTGATGAAGTCGGCGCGCATCTGCTTGCTCTGGACGGTGAAGACTTCCTCGAACTGGTCGAGGATGGCAACCAGCCGCTTGCCGCCCAGCAGGTCGGTGACCCGGCAGAAGAAATCGCGCAGCGAGGCGACCGCCAGGAACGGCGACTGCTCCATCTGGGGCAGCAGCACCCGCTTGATCGCGTACTGCGCCGGAAGCTGGTAGGGGCGGACATAGAGCGGCACGTCGCCGGAGGCCATCAGCCGGGGCATGATCCCGGCCTTGAGCAGGCTGGTTTTTCCCGCGCCGCTGTCGGCATGGAGAACGGTCAGCGGGCCGCGTTCCAGCCGTTCGAGCAGATCGTCGATGGCTTTCGAGCGCCCGTAGAACAGCGCCGCGTCGTCGAAATCGTAGGAGAGCAGCGACTTGTACGGGCTGCCCGATATTGGCCCCTCGGCGCTTTTCTCGGCCATCTGCTCAAGCCGCCCGACGTACCCGGTCACTGCGTCGGCCAGCCGCTGTCGTTCGGCCCGCTCCGACTGCTCAGCGATCTCCACCCCGGTCAGCGCCCGCTCGACGTTGTGATAGATTACCTGTGCGCCCGCACCGATAGCGGCCACGCTCCCGGCAATATCGCCAACGGTGATCTTATCGCCGCCAACCTGATCGCCGGTCGGCTGTGGTTGGTCTGTCCCGGTCATGATATGCTCCATCCACTGAGCCTATCCCGGCGCTGAAGCACCGGGCTAAAATCGATAGGTCGATGGCAGCCGGTCGTCCGGCTGCAAAGGGCGACCCTGGGCGACCACAAGGGATCGCCCCTACAGGTGGAATCGAGGTTTGTGAGCCTGAAGGTAGTTGTCCAAAATCCAGGTTTACAAACCACTGAGCGAGGGAACTGGTTATTCTATTGTATTCATACTGGCCGGAGGGCCAAGTGAGAACAGCGGAGGGTGAAATAAGCCCGGGGCTGAAGCCGCCGGGCTAAGAAAGCAACGGGAGGCAGAACGTGATCAGGCAGCGAAGACCTCTTTTCCCTCCCGCCCGGTGATCGCCAGCCCGGTCAGGTACGTCGATGCGAAGATCAGCGCGAAGGGAATCCAGGTGCCCAGTGGGCTGGTGAACATCTCCAGGCTGCGGTTGATCACCAGCGCCACCAGGAAGAAATCGACCAGGACGACGAACCCTGTGAAGATGATTGCGGTCTGGATCGGCGTTGTGAAGTTGAACCGGGTGAAGTAAAGCCACGACAGCAGGGTGAAGATGATCGGTGCGCCGACAGCATGGACAATCAGCGTGGTCTGCATCGGCAGCAGCGCCATGCCGGTGAACATGATCGCGCCGCACAGCGCCCAGCCTACCACAGCGTGCGCCAGGATGATCAAAACCTTTTTAGTATTCATTAGTTGACAGCTCCTTCAGGAACAAACATTTCGATAATTCGAAGAACTTCGAAATAACCGGGCAAAAAAAAATATCGCCTATTCTTCTTTCAAGAATCCGCGAAGCTGCTCCACCGCTTCCCAGTTGATCACGCAAAAGGTCTGCTGCCCGCGCTGCTCACAGCGGATCAGCTCGGCTTCGTGCAGCGTGCGCAGGTGATGCGATACCGTCGAGAGGGCCAGGTCGAACTGCTCGGCGATCTCCCCGACGTTGCTGCCTTCCGGCGGCCCGTCCATTTGATACGCCTGCCCGCGCAGATATTCGAATATCGCCAGCCGGTTTTTGTTTGCCAGCGCCTTGAACTGCTTGACGGTGTTATCCATCATCCCAACATTTCGACATTCTTCGAACTATCGAAATGATAATTCCTAACTGGAGATTTGTCAAGATAATATAGCCTCAGATTCGCGAAAAGTGTTTGAAAGCGATCGACAGCGAGCGAAGTAAATCAGCGTAATCCGCGCAATTCGCGGACCGAATCCCTGCTACCCGCCGATCCAATCGATTCAAGTCCCAGCGACGACAGGCTCCCACCTATCATAAATCTGTGGTATCTGTGTAATCTGTGGATGAATCCCTACCGCGCCGAGTAGACCCGCAGCGCCTCGCGCGCCTGCGGCGCGTTGATTCGCGTGAGCGCCTCAAGAGCGGCGTGCTTCACCGAGATATCGTCGTCGTAAAGCGAGCCGGAGATCAGCGAGACGACCATGTCGAAGGCATCGTCATACAGATCGAGGCGGTTGGCCTGCGCCCCCAGCGCCTCGACCGCCGCCGCGCGCACCACCTCGTCGGGATCGTCGAGCGTCTCGGCCAGCGGCTCGATAGCCACCGGTGCGTCGAGCTGACCCAGCGCCCAGGCCGCCGACGTTCGCACCGCCGACGAGGAGTCGATCAGCGCGTAGATCAATCGCTTCGTTGCCCGGCGATCACCCAGCGCGCCCAGCGCCCAGGCCGATTCGCGCCGCGCCCACCACTCCTTCGCCACCAGCCCATGATTCAAGAGCGACCCCAGCACGAGGTCGGGGGGGGAGGCGGCGAGGATCGAGGCGACGGTCTTGCGCCCGCTCAGGGGCAGCCCGCGCAGCGCATCGACCAGCGCCTGGAATACAATCTGGGTGCGCCTGTTGGATGGATCGAGCCGCTTGCAGACCTTCGCCAGCGCGTCCCCGGCATCGACCCGCACCGCCGCGTGATCGTCGGCCAGCGCCTCGATCAGCGGGACAATCGACTCGTAGCTGCCGATGACGGCCAGGGCGGCAATCGCGTTCTGGCGCTGCCCCGGCGAAAACGATCCATGCCAGCCGCCGACCGTCTGGCGGGCGCGTTTGGGCACCACCCCGGCCAGTTCCTGCGCGTAGAGTTCGGCCTGCCCCATCCGCTCGACGAAATCGAGCGCGGTGAGGAGATCGGATTCACCCGCCGCGTTGATGATTGCCTGCACCCGCTCGACATCGGCCCCGGCGCGGCGCTCGCCGCCCAGGATCGGCTCGAAGCCGGAGAGGATCGGGAAGGCATCGGAGCCGCCAAGCTGCGGTTCCTGCCCGGATGTGTGGTTGGTATGGGTAGGTTGGGTCATAAAATTCGATACACCATTCAGGGCGACCAATCGGTCGCCCATGTTCGACTTGCTCTATAAGTATAAACACACCCGGCGGGGGTGATCAACTAGAGGCGCGGGTTATTCGAATGGTTGCAGTGACCACAACGTGATCGTATCCCGCGAGGCTGTCGCCAGGCAGGTACCATCCGGGCAGAAAGCGATCTCGCCAATATCATCGGCATGGCTTTTCTCGGACGCGATCAACTCGTGCGTTTCGATATTCCAGACAAGGACGGTGCCATCTTCTGCACCCGCTGCGAGGTAATGTCCGTTTGTTGATATATCAAAGCAGTCCAGCGAGGAAATGTATTGAAAAGTGTTAATTGTGCTTAGGGTTTGCGCATCTGACTGGACGATAGACCCATGCCAATTGTCGTCCCAAGTTGTAGACAGGAAATAACTGCCATCTGGTGAATATGTGATACCGCTTAGCATCCCGGATTCGATAACCGTGCTCTGAACCAATTGCAGATTTTGGCTGTCCCGAATATCCCACAATTCCAGATTGCTCTCAGGCGAATTGTGGGATTCTTTCGTTATTGTTGCCAACGTTGAGCTGTCGGACGAGACAGAAAAAGATGTATTCCACATGCCAAGAACCCCGATTTCATCACCTTTCGGCAACCGCCACAGGTGAATTGCAGGTGGGTCCCAATAATCGTATATGCTTGCAACAAGCAAGTCACCACTGACTGAGAAATATAAACTGGTGGCCCTTGTCGGGAATTGGTTGATCAACGCTCCGCTCTCAACATCCCAGATATCGATACTGCCCTGCCTAAAAGAAGTCTCGGCAGCAGCAATTGATTTCCCATCGGGCGAGAATTCGATATCCTCTACCCAGAAGCCAACATCGCCGAAGCTTCGAATATAATCGTTATCGCCAATTGAGCGAATGTATTCCAAAGTGTGTGTATTCCACAACCTGATATTGTAGTCGTAGGCGGAGAGCGCAGCGGCCAGGATACTACCATCCGGTGAAAACGCGACGTCGCTAATATATTTCAGGAAGCCATCATCCGAATTGAGTATCTGACCGGTCGATATATCTTGCTGATAGAGATAACTCCCCTGGGAAATGAGTACTGTATCGCTTGTAGGTGAGAATTCGATATCCACTGTGCTGCCGACGAGTTGAAATATTGTCTCGGCCTCCTCAGACGAGGGATTCCAGCGGGCGATTGTATCGTCGTCGTTTTCAAAGCCATCGATAAAGCATTGCCGATAGTTTGTATCGATGTTTCGAATTGTGAACGAGACTGTCGTATGAGAAGTGCATGAAGTGTAGGCGAGCATGGAGCCATCAGAGGAAACAGTAATATCACACAGGTCCTCAACCTGAGTCTGGTAGATAACTGATTGGTAATTGATGGTGTCGATAACGGTGATTCCCCCATCATCGGTTGTGTATACCAGTCGGGTACCATTCTCGGAGAACAACACTCGTTTCGCGCCGGAAGGCTCAGGGATGAAGCGGATTTTGTCAAAGGTTTCGGCTTCCAGCAGATAGAGACCTTTTGATGTCGTTACAGCGATAGTCCTGCCATCGGGCGAATAGGCTGTATCCCGAATAACACCTTTGCCGATCTCCGCGATGACCTCAAGCCGCGCCTGCCCCGTGATTGGCGTGAGCGTCGGCCCCGGCGTCGACGTTTCGGTCGGCGGGATCGTCGGCGAGGGGGTTGGGCTCACTGCCGGGATCGTCTCTGTGGGTGTCGGCGTTTCGGTCGGTACAACGGTGACCGTCTCTGTGGGTGGCTGCACCGTCGGAGTCTCCGGCACCGCCGACTCCGGTGTCGGATTGCAGGCCGTGATCAACACAAGCATCGATACGATGCCTATCCAGTTTCGCCAGTTCATGTGATTGTCTGCTCCCGGCACTGCTATCAACCCTCGATGATTGTCTACTCCGGCTCCCAGTGTTCGATCTGGCCCGGCTTGCACTCCTCGCGGAAGTAGGCCCACTCTTCGCACTCGGTGCCATCGTCGAACATGCACACACCGTACTGCCCGCCGTCGTCCGCCGTCCTGATCTCCAGCGTCCCGCCCTGATCCTCGCAGTAGACCGAGGCCGGGTTCGCCAGCCCGACCGGCTCGTCGGTCGTCTCCTCGCCCGATCCGCAGGCTGAGGCGATGCAGGCAAAGGCGATCACCAGGGCGGTGGTCAGCAGGTACGTTTTGATGTTGAACGATCTGTTTTTCATCTGTTTACTCCCTCACACAAAATTCTTTTTCCAGTGTATCACAGATAAATACGAAAGATGCAAACGGACTGTTCCTCAATTTGTCACTCTACGATCTTCGTGGTACACTTCCCCGCGTCAGTATCAAAAATGAGAGGAGGCGTATTTATGGTAGCCCAGGTGAAGAATGTCCTTGTTATCGCGCTGAATGCGCCTCTTGAAGCTGCACTATAGGCGATCTGAAAACTCGCCATCGTCCGCGGCCACGGCGCATTCAGTCCCGTGGCTTTTTGATTCGCGGGAGGCGTCGAACCCTCCTGCCCGCTCCCTGAGATCGGGAGCCTGAGACGAATCGACGCAGAGTCACGGGATTTCGACGTGGCTCTGCTTTTTTCATATGGAGAACATGACGGTGGCTAATAATCCAGAAGCTTATCATAAAGGAATGGCGAAAGAAGAACGGCGGCGCAAGCTGCAAAAAGCATCGAAGACGGTGCGCCGCCAGCAGAATAATCGCTCGCCGCGCCAGAGAGACTGGCTTGAATATACAGACGACGATGCAATTGACGAGATTGAGTCCTTCGAGCGGATCATGCCGCGTGACGAAAGCGACCGCCGCCGAGCGGTCGAGCAGAAGATCGCCGTGCCGACCGGTGAGCCAATCGAGCCGGTTGATGTATCAATCGATGACAGCCTGACCGGGCGGGTAGTCGAAGTGAGCAGCGGCCTCTACCGGGTCGACCTGGGCGGGGAGATCGTCCTCTGCCAGCGGCGCGGATCGCTGGGCAGCGAGGAATCAGGCTACACGAACCTGATCGCGGTCGGCGACGCGGTGACGCTGACTCTCGACGGCTCAGACGGCGGCGTGATCGAGCAGGTGCATCCGCGCCGTAGCCTGATCGCGCGGCAGGCTGGCGCATTCCAGCAGATCGTCGCGGCGAATGTCGATCAACTGCTGATCATCGCCTCGTGGCGCAATCCGAACCTGTGGCCGGAGCTGGTCGACCGCTACCTGGTGGTCGCCCGGCGCTACGAGGTCGAGCCGGTGCTGGTCGTCAACAAGATCGACCTGGCCGGGTCGATGGACGAGATCGAGGAGACGGTCGCCGGGTGGCGTGAAGTCGGCCTGCGGATCGTCCTGACCAGCGCCGAGGACGGCAGCGGCATCGACGATCTGAGCGAGGCGGTCACAGGCAAGACTTCGGTGCTGGCCGGGCTGTCCGGCGTGGGGAAGTCGTCGCTGCTGCGGGCGATCAACCCGGCCTTCGACCTGCGTACGGGTGAAGTCAATACCGAGAAGGGACAGGGGCGGCACACCACCACCCAATCGCTGATGCTCGCCCTGGATGACGACACGTATGTTATCGACACGCCCGGCATCCGCGAGTTCGGGCTGGCGGGGATAGGTCAAAAAGACCTGGCCCGCTTCTACCCGGAGTTCGACGCGGCTGCGGCGGCCTGTCGATTCGCCGACTGTGCCCACGTCCACGAGCCGGACTGCGCGGTGCGGGCGGCGGTCGAGGCGGGCACGATCAACGATCTGCGCTACCAGACCTATCTCAAGATACTCGACTCGCTGCCGGAATAGAACGGGGGGCGGATGCACTATCCGCCCCTTTTCTGTATGCAAGAGTGTTCCGTTGACAAGTCCCATGATTTGTGAGATAGTGCCACGTATAAAAGCCCCTTTGTTAATGCTGTTACCGTGTGATTGTTTTATCAACTTGCTTGTGCATCCTAAAGGTCTTTCTCCATGCAGAAACAGCCCATCTCCAAATACACCATCAGCTTAACAGAAAGTAAACTACTATCGACTGAAAGTCGATAGCTTTGGTAACGACTAAAGTCGTCTAAAGAGAGTCGCCAATGTTGAAATTGTCGTCA
>JAFGOY010000044.1 GCA_016926255.1 Anaerolineae bacterium
ACATCGGAGATCATTTCCATCTCGACCGCTTCAAGCAGCACGGTTTTAAGTTCGGCCAGGTAGTCGGCCTCGCTGCGTGTTTCATGGGTGCCGTTCGAAGAGGCTTCGCTCAGAGACAGGTCGATATCCCAATACCGTTTGACGGTTAACTGTTCACCCTCCAGCAGCAGGAAATGCCCCGGTGGGAGCTTAGAAATCCCCTCAAAGATCGAAAGCGGGGTAGGAACATACTCAAAAGACAGGTAGGCATCTAATGCTGCCGGATCAATCCACCTGGAAATGCCAGGATATGCCAGGATTGCCTTTAGTTCCGAACCAAAAACAAACACTTCATCCGTTTGAGTGTAATACAGGGGTTTGATCCCGGTGCGGTCACGGGCGATAAACAGCCGCTTTTCATGGTCGTCCCACAGGGCAAAGGCAAACATCCCATTTAGCCGATTGAGTACGTCAATCCCGAATTGTTCATAGCCATGAACAATCGTTTCGGTATCACCATTAGTGCTGAAGTGATGTCCAACTTTTAACAACTCGTCCCGAAGGGTGGGATAATTGTAAATCTCGCCGTTAAATACAATGGCGATAGAGTGATCTTCGTTGTAGATCGGCTGGTCACCTCCCGCCAGGTCAATGATGCTCAGGCGGCGCGATCCCAGTCCAACCGGTCCGTTAACGTACAGGCCCTCTGCATCCGGTCCCCGGTGGCGGATCGTATCGCACATCGAAGAGAGAAGCTGTCTGTCAGCCGGGCGCTGCCGATCAGTATGAGCGAAGCCGCAAATACCACACATAAGGTTTCTATCTACTCATTGTTGGAATTGGAACTGCTGCGTACAACGCGCCGTACCACGTAAATTGTCTTACCCTGCGATTCGTAGTAGGTTCGCACCAGCAGTTCGGCGACCAGGCCCATCAGAATGGACTGGATACCGATAACAAAAAACATCGAAGCTATCTGGGGAAGTGGTGTCTGGATCAGGAAGACGCCGCGGATCCATTTGTTGAGAAAGGCGATCAACAGGGTGATCGCGCTCAATCCCATCAGGAAGGCACCCACCCCGCCGAACAAATACATCGGTTTGGAGTGGTATCTCAGCAGGAAGCGGATCGTGATCAAATCCATCAGGACTTTAAAAGTGCGCTCCAGGCCGTAATTACTCTTACCGTGGACACGTGGCCGGTGATTGACTTTAACCTCGGCAATCTGGGCTCCGGCAACTTTGGCATAAACCGGGATGAACCGGTGCATTTCACCATACAATTGAATCTGATCGACTACTTCGCGGCGATAAGCCTTCAGCGAGCAGCCGTAGTCATGCAGCCGGACGCCTGTTATCCAGGAGATCAGCCGGTTGGCTGCCATTGATGGCACCCGCCGTGTCAAAAACTTGTCGTGGCGGTTATATCGCCATCCACTGACTACGTCATAGCCTTCATCCAATTTACCAAGCAGCATCCCAATATCTGCCGGATCGTTCTGGCGATCAGCATCCATTAAAACGACAATGTTCCCCGTCGAGTGATCGATGCCCGCCGACATCGCTGCGGTTTGCCCGAAGTTGCGCCGCAGATCGACAAAGGTCACAGTGTTGGGATGTGCGTTGGCTATCTCAAGCAGTTTGCTCGCGCTGTTGTCTCGGCTGCCATCATTGACGAAGACAATCTCGTAGCGGATATTGAGGGCATTCAGGGCAGCATCTAACTCATCCTGGAGTTGCTCAAGGTTGTCCTCTTCATTGTAGACAGGGATCACAACTGATAGATCAACCGATTCAGATGATGTTGTGAAATTTTGCTTGACCCGGTTTTGACGAATTGCCATAGCTTCCCTCAAGGTGGATTAACGAGGGAAAAGATAACACAAAGATCGGCTTCTGGCGAAAGTATGTCAGAAGCCGATCTTATGGGGATTTTTTATCTATTCAGGCCGCCGGGCGACGTTCAAAATGCCAGCCTGGGGTCTGGGGGCCGCCATACTGCCGCGACACCAGCAGATCGATCAAAACGTCTCGTGCATAGACTTCAGGCAGTAATTTCAAAGCTGTTGCCAGGTGTTTACACAACGCCTGTTGGCGAGACGCAAACCTGAAGAAATGACAGTCACAGGTCAATTGACGCTGCTTCAGATCGATCACTACATCATGCCCCCGCATGGTATAAACCCACCGGTAAGGACCTCCTTCGATCAGGATAGCCTCCGTGGGCGAAACCTGGTCAAGGCGGGGCTTCTGTTTGCCATCAGCATGTTGGAGCGCCATATCCACCAGTTGATCAATCGGCAGCGAACCGAACCGGGCAGCGATCAGGTCGTTCTTAAGCAGTGGGAGTTCTTCTTCCGGTAAATGGTGTAAAATACGCTCGATCAATGCTTCCTTGCTCAATCCCGGTACACGTCGCAAACCGTATTGCTCTGAGAGAAAGACCAGGATGTGTGGGCTTGAATCGCTCAGTAAATTATGCAATATATCTTGTTGATGGTTCTGTTTCGTTAACATCGTCACACTCTACCAATACAATCTAAACTTCATCTAATTGTATTATATCATGCGGGTGTGACAGCTAACGTCACAGATATCTATAGATTTATGCGACTCTCAAAGTCATAGGCGGCATCAAGGGTCAATATAAGCCGGCCTTGTTCCGCATCGTAGCGCTGATTTTGTACCGTCGTGCCGCTGGCCTTCACCTGCTTGGGCTGCTCAGCTATCCCCATGACATGCAGTTCGATCTGTCCAGCCGGTGATTCATATTGACCGGATTCGGTGCGGCAGGCAATGCTGATCGTTTCCTGCTTGGTCATCTTGAGCGTTAACCGTGACAGCCGGTGGGCCGATTCGTTCTGGTAGTGAGGAGTCACACCGTCATCCTCGTATAAGTAGCTGTGATTCTCACCCGCCGCAGGATAAGCATAGAACGTCAGCGTATCGAGAGATTTCTCGCCAACGTACTGCTGAACCGGCCAGAGAGGGATTATCGCCCCGCCTTTGACAAAGAGAGGCAGTACGTCAAGCGGCGCGTTAGCTGTAATAGTTTGACTATCTGGCAAGTCATGAATCGCACCCGTCCAGAAATCGTACCACTTCCCGGCAGGTAGATAAATCTCACGCTGCCGTCCGCGTTCCTCCAACACTGGCGCAACCAGGAATGCATCGCCAAACAGGTATTGATCGTCCATCCCATAGGTTGATGTGTCTTCCGGGTAGACAAATGACATCGACCGCATGAGCGGCCAGCCATATTGAGCGGCTTGCCACGCTGCCGTATAAAGGTAAGGCAGCAAACGGTAGCGTAGTTCCAGGTATTTTCGCGAAATGGCCTCGACCTCGTCACCCAGGGCCCAGGGTTCCTGATCGGGCGATCCTGTCATAGAATGGGCGCGGTAGAAGGGTGTGAACGCGCCGACCTGCATCCAACGGGCAAACAATTCAGGTGATGGCCCGCCGGTAAAACCGCCCAGGTCCGGCCCGGTGATCGGAACACCTGACAGGCCCAGGTTCAATACCATCTGAATCGAAAGGTGCAGGTGATCCCAGGTGCTTCGATTGTCGCC
>JAFGOY010000045.1 GCA_016926255.1 Anaerolineae bacterium
ACAATCGCCAGCGTCGCCACTCTGCCCTCGATTTTCTCGGTCCTCTTCGTTTTGAGTCCATTCATTCTGACACATCGAGTGTCCACCAAAATGGGGGAAGACCAACGGTATTCTTTACGAGAAGAGCACTGTCAGTCAAAATGACTTGTTGATGGGCAGGGAAGGTTTGTCAAGCAGAGCGAATGGAGATCAGATGACAACCGTTTTTGATACCAACGTGCAGACCTTAGAAGAACAAATCCGGAGTGTGTTACAAAATCAACCCGATATCCCGCTGGATCAAATATTTAAACAAGCGCACCCGGCTGATATTGCAGATGTTCTGGAACGGCTATCGGCTAAGCAGATATGGAAGCTATTCCTGAAGCTAGAGCTTGACCAAGGGGCAGCGGTTCTGCACGAATTGGGGCGCGAAGCAACGCGGCGGATATTTCGTGAAATGACTGATGAGGACATCGCCCCTTACCTCAACGCTATGCCGATGGACGAAGTCGCCGATATTCTGGGCCATGATGTGCCCTGGCGTCAGGAAACGCTGTTGGCTGCCATGCGCCCTGCTGAGGCGCGAGAAGTGCGTGATCTCATCGGCTATCCACCAGATAGTGCCGGGCGTTTGATGACGGAGAAGTTCGTTCGTCTACCCCGCCAGATGCGAGTTGAAGAGGTGCTGGACTATCTGAGGCAGGTCGATTCGGAAGTAGAGACCCTGACGGACCTTTATATCCTTGATGATAATGGTACATTGCTGGGCATTGTTTCACTGCGAGAAATCATTACGGCCAGCGACCAACGAATACATGTTCAAGATATCATGGCCACCGATCTGATCACGGTGACCCCGGAAACTGACCAGGAAGATGCGGCGCTACTCGTCGCACGCTATGATTTTCTGGCGCTGCCTGTCGTGTCAGAAGCGGGCCGTCTATTGGGAATTATTACGGTAGACGACATTATTGATGTGTTGACCTATGAGGATACCGAAGATATCATGCGTTACGCGGCTGTTGGGGATAGTGGCATGATGGATCAGCCCTATTTCACAATACCAATCTGGCGTTTCGTCAAAGCGCGCATTGGGTGGCTGCTCATTCTGTTTCTGGGGCAGACGTTAACCGGATCAGTACTGCGCACTTTTGCGACAGAACTGGAAACGATTGTAACGCTATCTTTTTTTATTCCGCTGCTCATTGGCACAGGCGGGAACACCGGTGCGCAGATAGTTAGTACGGTGATTCGGGGCGTTGCGCTGAGACATATCCAACTGCGCGACACGTTGAAAGTGATGGCGCGCGAACTGCTTTCCGGGTTGTTGTTAGGGGGGATTCTGGGTGCGGTTGGTATCGTGTATGCGTTGGTGTGGGGTCAGGTAGATTTCCGCTTTGCTTTGGTAGTGGGGCTGACGGTGCTGGTGGTTTGCACGTGGTCGAATGCGGTCGGTGCTGTAATTCCCTTGATCGCACGTCGGTTAAACATCGATCCCGCCGTAGTATCAGCACCGATGATCTCCACGGTTGTTGATGCATCTGGCCTGCTAATCTACATGTTGATTGCCAAGACTCTGTTGATTGCCATCTAGGTACACTTCTGCCAGATGAAGATAAATTGAGGCGGGGTGGCAAGCTGGATTAACGGGGACAAATGAATAGAAAGTTACGGTTTCGGGTGAGTTTTATTGCTCAAAACCGTAACTTCTGTTGATAAGGAATCCTGATGCTGGCATGTTTGGAGAGGAGGTTGGTGTTGTAAGCTTCAGAATTATTTGACGTAAAATGGCTCTCCTGCAGGTTTGGTGAACGAAGGAGAGTAGCAAGTTAAACTGGCGTTCGCAAAGCGGAGAAAGCGAACCCAGTAAGATGTCTTTAACGATAGGGCCTGAGTTGCCCGGCTTTGAAATCGAGAAAATCCTGAGCGACAACCACACCATCATCATTCATGCCCGATCCATACGATCCAGGGCGATTTGCCCGGAGTGCAATTCCATATCGACCAGGGTACATAGCACCTATCTACGGTGTCCTGCAGATTTGCCATGCTGTGGGAAGTCGATTCGATTGCGTTTGCAGGTTCGGCGCTTCTTCTGTCCCAACGAGGCCTGCCACCGTAAAACCCACTTTCGTCAGGTGCGAAAGTGGGTATCTACCTGACGAAAGTAGGTTTAGGTGTTCAGCCGGAATAGGTAACCTAGGGGACGGGGTCGCCCCTGCCCCCCGGATCCAGAGCCGTGGTAGATTTGCTTCAAAATGAGCTTCTTCAAGCAGTTTTACACAGATTCTTGTGATAATAGTGAAGAGGGGTTATCCCGATTTCGTTCAGCAAGGCTAAACAGGGCTCCCTTCCTTGGACAATCGTTATCACAGGATTTTTAGGCCAGTTCAGCCCATACTGGGCAGCGTATTTCTTCTCTTTCTTTAAGCTCGCCGGGGTTAGCCCAATATGCAGCAGTAGCGCTTCGGGCTTCGCTCCGCTTTGCCCCTGGCGCTACTGTGGGTGATGATCCAGGTTCCGACTTTAGCACAATGGGCCTAAAAAGAAAAGCTTGCTCCTGCGCTTGCGCTTGCGCTGTGGAATTCTACCCGACTACTTTTGCCTCAACTAATCAACCGTCGGCAGCGATACTATGATGGTGGTTCCCTCGCCAGGTTGGCTCTCCACCTGAACATCACCCCCGTGCAGTTGCACCAGTTGATGAGCGATGGTCAACCCTAATCCCAGGCCCTGCTGCTCCATCGTCTTGCGGTCGATCTGTCGGAAGCGTTCGAATATGGCGGCCTGATAATCGGGCGCAATCCCGATCCCTGTGTCTTGCACCACGATGCGGACCTGCCCACCACCTGATTCTGCCCGCACCCAAACTCGGCCACCAACCGGTTTTGAAAACTTGATCGCATTGTCGATCAGCCGCTTGAAGACATCTCGCACGTAGGTTGGGATACCCTGAATCATCAAACTATATGGCACATCCTGGGAGATCGATACATTACGCGCCTCGGCTTGAGGGATCAGCATCTGGATAACCTCCTCTACCACCACACCGAGGTTCACCTGCTGGCCGTACTGGGTGATTTGTTTCTCTGCTGCTCCGCTGTCGATAGTCGCCAGCAGCATCAGGTCTTCAACCAGTTTGATCAGCCGGTCGGTGCCTTTGCGCATCCCCTGTAGATACTCATCCATAACCTCTTCGCTGATCTGGTCTTTTCTTTCTTCAAACAGGCTGAGGTAGCCGTAAATGAAGGTCAGTGGGGTACGCAGCTCATGTCCAACAACTTGCATGAATGACTGCCGCATTTGCTCGACCCCATCCCGGGCGGCAGCTTGCATCTCGGCGGTTCGTTGAAGGCGTGACCGGATGGCAATCAACATATCCTCAGTCTCAAAAGGTTTCGTGATGTAGTGTTCGACCCCTAACCGGTAGCCCAGTCGGATATCCTTCTGCTCTCCCTTTGCCGACAGGAAGATGAACGGGATCAGCGCCCAGGCGGTATTCTCCCGGACAGCCTGGTAGAATTCGTAACCATCTATCTTCGGCATCATAATATCGGACACAATCAGATCCGGAGTGTGCTGCTGCATAATACCCAGTGCTTGTATACCGTCAGCAGCAGCAAGACAAGTATAGCTCTTAAACCGGAGAAAGTCGGTTACACTTGCCAGTACAGCCGGGTCGTCATCCACCACTAATATCATTGCCTGACCCTGCGTGGGTTTCCCTGCCGTCATGTTCGTAATCTTAGCCCCCTGCTTTTTGTTGAGTGCTGGCGGGCAGCCACACCGTAAATCGCGAGCCATGGCCGGGCACGCCTTCGCTTTGCACCTCGATCCGTCCGTGATGCCGCTCGATAATCTCTTTTGCAATCGCCAGCCCCAACCCGGTACCTGGGGCACCGGATTCGCGCCCGGCCTGACCCCGGTAGAAACGCTCAAACAGATGGGGTTGGTCGTCCGGGGTGATGCCCGGCCCGGTGTCGCCGACGCTAAAGCCCACCCAGCCGCTGCCATCAAGTGCCTCCACATGAGTCCTTACCGTCACCTTACCACCGGCAGGCGTATAGTTGAGGGCATTGGTGAGCAAGATGCTCAACACCTGCCCGATCAGCCCTTCATCGGCCTGAGCCGGCAGCATGTCCTTTTTTCCTTCAAACAACAGCGTCAATTCTTTGTTCTCGGCCAGGGGAGTGCGGTCGTTGGCATATTGTTGGGCCAGTTTACTGAGATCAACCGGCTGAAGGTTTAACTCCACCCGCCCCTGATCCAGACGTGATAGGCGCAGCAAATCTTCGATCAGGTCATCCAACCGGCTGATCTCTCTGTCCAGCCGGCCCAGATATCTTTCGCGACCGGCAGGATTCGTTTCCAGTAAATTGTGGCTCAACTTCAAACTGGTGATCGGGGTCCGCAGTTCGTGGGAGACATTGGATACAAAGGCGTCTTTCATCCGCTCAACTTCTTTGAGCGCGCTGATATCCCGCACGCTGCAGACCACCCCCAACAGGATATCACCAACTTGAATAGGTGCCAGCGCGACTTCAGCATCGAACGTAGTTCCGTCCCGGTGCCGGGCAACCAACTCCAGGCGCACCACCTGATGCTCATCGATAGCGCTCTGCAGCGCAGCCTGCATCCGATCCGCATGCTCAGAAATAACCAGGCTGGTCGGCAGACGTCTGTGTAAGTCATCGACATCGAAACCGAAGACCCGTTTGAAGGCGGGATTAGCCGTCTCGATGGCACCATCCGGCTTCAGCAGCAGGATCGGATCAGGATTGTAGTTGAGGATGGTCTCTACCCGTTCTTTGGTCTGCTGCAGCTCTGCCGTGCGTTCCTTGACTGCCTGTTCCAGGATACCACTGTGGATTTCTAATTCATGGTACAGCCGGGCGTTCTCAATCGCAATCGCAGCCTGATTGGCAAATGACCCTAACATGTCGAGTAGAGCATGGTCAAGCGATTCAGTGTTGAAGATGGCCAGTACCGCGACGAGCTGGTTATTCTTGCACAGTGGATAGCCCGCGAAACTGACCAGACTATGCTCCTGTACCCACTTTGGGTCGAACGGGGCTTGCCCCTGAATCTGGTTCAGCAGCACCGGTTTTCTCTCGCGGGCGATCTGGCCTACATGACCGGGATGGCTAGCGATCTGGAGGCGAGCATGCTCACCATCCAGATGGGTGTGAAGCCCGGCGCTGGCCCGTAAGATCAGGTGTTCACCGGTATCATCGGCCAGCCAGATACGGGCAAAGGTCACGCCCACCCGCTCAACCAGCAAGGTGACGATCGCCTGGAGCACCCCATCCAGGTCCAACCCCCAGCGAGTCACCCGGTTTGAGGCGTCGTTCAGGGCAGCCAGGTAGGCGGCACGCTGCTCGGTCTGGCCGAAGAGCTGCGCGTTCTTGATGGCAACCGCCGCCTGATCGGCGAACGCCTGTAAGCGCCGGGCATGGTCGGCGGTGAACATGTTGGGAGTTGCCCCATTGAGACCGATAAAGCCGATCACCTCCTCATCCAGCCGGATGGGCGCCCCGGCATAGGAGCGCACCCAACGGATCGTCGGGATCCAGAGGGGAGAGCCTTGCGTGTCCGGGATGGCAAGTGGCTCCCGGCTCTCGACCATCCAGCTCAGGGTGGGCGTCTCGGCGATCACCCACTCAAAGCTCCCCTCGTCCTCCAACTCCATTCGCCCCTGGTGGCGAACGACGTGCGCGATTCCAGACTCAATGAGCATAACGTTAGCCGCATCGTGCCGGGCGACGCGCCCCACATTGGCCAGGATGTGCTCCAGCACCTCTTCTAAATCAAGTGTGCTGTTGAGTTTGGCAGCTACGTCAGCCAGCGCTTCGGCCAGTACACGCTGCTCACGCTCGGCTTCTTGAGACTGTTTGAGGTCGGTAATATCCCGTGTAATCCCGACGATCCCGGTTACCTGACCCAAATTATCCCGGATAGGAACCTTGGTGACCGAAACCCAGCGGGTCTGGCCATTTGGCCATCCGATCTGCTCGATCTTTCCGACCAGCGGTTCGCCTGTCTTGACAATCCGCTGCTCATCGTCGAAAGCTTCCTGGGCAAACCCGGGGGAATAGAAATCAAAATCGGTCTTCCCCAGAGCGTCCTCCGGGATATCGCACCCCAGCAGTTTAGCCTGAGCCTGGTTGATCCGGGTGAACCGGCTTTCCACATCCTTGAAATAGATGGAATCTGGGATATTGTCCATCAACGT
>JAFGOY010000046.1 GCA_016926255.1 Anaerolineae bacterium
AGCAGCGACGTCCCGCCGCTGTACTGGCTGTGGGTCTGTTCGGCCCAGTTCCCGGTGAACACCAGGTCACTGCTTGTCTGTTCATGCAGCCCTTCGGTCAGCACGCTGGTGTCGTTCACCTGGATCGCGTCGATGTCGTATGAACCGGACGTGCTGCGGATCGTCGCCGTATGCACCCCGCTCCCCAGGTCGTCGAAGAGTTCGTTCTGCCGGCGGACCCATTCCGCACTGTAGTTGTCCACACTCTCGCAGGTTCCGTCGATGCACACCTCCAGTGTCCCGAAGGTCGGGCCGGTGGTATGGATCAGTGTCAGCGTGTTGCCTTCGAAGCGGAACCACAGCCGCGAGGCCGAATCCCAGCTGAGCAGCGACGTCCCGCCGCTGTACTGGCTGTGGGTCTGTTCGGCCCAGTTCCCGGTGAACACCAGGTCGCCGCTGGTCTGCTCGTGCAGCCCTACAGCCAGCACCCCGGCGTTGTCGATCTTCACCGCGTCGAGGTCGTTGGTGCCCGAATAGTTGGTGATCGTCACCGTATGCACCCCGCTGCCCAGCCCGCCGAAGGTCACCGGCTGCCGCCGGAGCCAGGTCGCGCTCGTATTGCTGACCGTGTCACAGACCGCGTCGATGCATACCTGCTGCGTCCCGTAGGTCGGCCCGGTCGTCCGGATCAGTGTCAGCGTGTCGCCTTCCATGCTGAACAACACCTGCGCTGCCGGATCGCCGGAGAAGGTTGTCGAACCGCCGCTGTATTGGCTGTGGGTCTGTTCGTGCCACGTGCCGCTGTAGAACAGGCCCGCCGCATCCTGCTCGTAGTAGCCTTCGGTCAGGGGTAATGAAACGACCTCATCGCCCCACTCGCTGGTTAGGTCGTTCTGCTGAACACCATGCGCCGGGGTGAAGGTTCGTACCACGAGGAAGTAGTAGGTACCGGGAGTCAGTCCATCGACCGTGTACGTCGACACGGTCTTGTCGGTGGTTTGACCATGCACCGTGTATGGCCCGCCGCTGGTGGTCGCATAGCCGACCTCATAGTAACCACCATCGCCTGTGTAGGCAATCGGTGTCCATAAGAGGTCGACGCTGGTAGCATCATACGAATCGATCTGTACCCCGTCTGGTGGAATGGTCTGTGTAGCGGCCCAGTCCGGGTCTTTAGTTCCCAGGAAAGTCAGAAGACCAGCATCGGAGGCGGTCAGCATGTTATAGCCGAAATCGGTATAGGTCGGGTTCAGCAAGGTGAGGGCTGTCAGCTCTGGTGGGATATCGCCGCTCAACTGGTTAGCAAACAGCGTCAGGACTTCTAGATAGGTCAGGTTCCCCAACTGTGTTGGGATTGTCCCATCCAGCTGGTTAGCCGCCAGGTCCAGAGTTCCCAGGTAAGTCAGGTTGCCTAACTGTGTCGGGATTGACCCGGTTAGCTGGTTGTCACCTAAATACAGTTCGGAAAGGTTGGTTATATTACCCAGTTCTGTCGGGATCGTTCCGGTCAGTTGGTTGCTGTACAGCGACAGCACTTCAAGGTTGGACAGGCTGCCCAACTGTGTCGGGATGCTGCCGTCAAGCTGGTTGGTGTCCAGCCACAACGAACTGAGGCTGGTCAGGCTGCCCAACTGTGTCGGGATCGACCCGGTCAACTGGTTAGTATCTAGGTACATATCCTCGAGGTTGAGCAGGCTGCCCAACTCGGTTGGGATCGACCCGGTCAACTGGTTGCTGCCCAGGTCGAGATAGAACAACCCGGTCAGGTTCCCCAACTGTGTCGGGATGCTGCCGTCAAGTTGGTTATCCAGCAGGCTGAGATAGGTGAGGTTGCTCAGGTTGCCCAGAGCGGATGGTATATTCCCCGTCAGCTGGTTGGAATCCAGAATAAGCGTATCCAGATTCTCCAGGTCACCCAGTTCCGCCGGGATGCTGCTGCTCAGATTGTTGTTACCCAGGTTTACGTAAGAAAGATTGGACGCACTGCCCAGCGTTGTCGGGATGCTGCCGTTGAGCTGGTTCTCGGAAAGCCACAGTGTCGTTAGTTTACTGATGTCTCCCAGCTCTGATGGGATGGCTCCTGTCAGGTTGTTGCCCGGCATCCAGAGGTCATACAACCCGTCGAGGTTGCCCACCTCCGGCGAAATTGTCCCGGTCAGTTCGTTTTCACCCAGGGATAGCCAGGACACCGAACCATCGAGACACTCCACGCCGTACCAGTCGGTGCAGGGAGTGTTTGTCGTCAGCCAGTTGTTTTTGTTCGTCCAGTTAGTGCCATCGGTGTCATTATACAGCGCCACCAGCGCTTCACATTCTATCGCCGGAATCTCGGTCACGGTGCTGCACAGGGGCGTGTAGTCGTCATCTGCGTAGAACGTTACCAGACCGATATCGGATGCTGAATGGGCGGCGACTTCGACGTAGAATGTCTCTGAGGCCGTCATTGAGTAGACCAGGCTTCCGCCGTCGGAGCAGTCTTCGAGTGTCAGGCTCCCGCGTGACCCGGTCCAGACGGCCAGCACCGCATCGACGGTGTTGCTCGACGTACCGAGGAGAATATCCCCGCTGGCGGATGGTGTGTAGCTGTACCAGATTGAGTTGTATCCCTGCCCGTAGAACAGGTCGCCGCATTGGAAGGTCGGGTCGTCGGTATCGGTGGTCGCCGTCGCATTGTACTGCTCGTCTGAGTAGCTCCCGCCGCTCATCGTGATGGCCGCCGCGTCGTCAAAGTCGTCATTGTCCGGTGCGGACGCGGTTGTGTACTCGATCTGGAAGAAAACCGCCCCGTAGATACCCCAGGCCTGTCCCGCTTCGATTCCGGCAAACTCGTACCAGTGGACGCTGGTGTCCTCGGTGTTGTATGCGGCATACATCTGCGTGCCGCTGTCGTCGCTGTAGCCTATTCCGACGACGAAGCGATCAGTAGTTCCGTCCCCATCGGAATCGACCAGCATCTGCACCGGGCGGCCCGCATCGATCTCGGCGGTATAGTCTGCCCAGGACAGGTTGTAGCCCCAGTATCTGTTCTCGATGGTCGTGGTGTACTGCGGTGCCACCAGGTTGACATAACCTCTCAAGCCGTCGTCCTGATAGTTGAACCAGTCCCAACCATAATACAGGTCATAGTAGCTCTGCGAAGTATGCATCAGGTCGGCGAGGGAGTCGTCGAGATGCTCGTCGGTTGGCGGCGGCTCGGACAGGTCGTCGAGGATACCAGAGACTTCGTCATCCAGCGGCAGCGCGTAATCGTCGTAGTGATCGGTGCTCGCCATCATCGCGTTGACTGCCGCCGTCTGTGTCGCCGCAGAACCGCTGACGAGGTCCGCAAAGCCGTGTCCATCCCAGTAACCAAGGATCATTCCTGCCGTGGTCGGCCCGTCGCCGCGATACCAGGTGTAAGCCGGGACTCCTGATATCTGCGCCTGGGCCTGCATGACGACTCCGTCAGAATCGTCGTCTGGTGAGAGATTCGGCCCGGCTGTCGACATTCCCTGTAACGAATCCCTGTTACTCGGCTCCGGCGGTGGAACCGGGTCTCCCCCCGGCTCCTGTACTTCTTCTTCGCTGCCGATATATAGCATATTCTGGTCGACCGGCAGCGGCTCGCCCAGTGCGATCTGGATCGCCGCAGCACCGGCCACGTATGGAACCGCCAGCGAGGTGCCGCTTTTCAGCCCATACTCGCCGTCGGCAGTTGTGGTCATGATGTTGCGCCCCGGTGCCAGCACGTCGACGCCGTTCCCGGTTGCGCTGAAACTGCTGATCGAGAGGTCTGGATCAATCGACCCAACCGAGAGTACCGGTTCGTAGGCTGCCGGGTACAGGATCGTCTCACTGCCGGTGTTTCCGGCAGCGGCGATCACCAGCACATCCTGTTCGACCGCATAGTTGACTGCATCAGCCAGTGTGCTCGATGGGTTCCCGCCGCCCAGGCTGAGGTTGATTACCGGTGCGCCGTTGTCGACTGCGTAGACAATCGCCGCCGCCACGTCGGAATAGGTGCCGACGCCGGTGCTGTCCAGCACGCGCAGTGGCATGATCCGGGCATTGGGGGCAACGCCCGCAATCCCGATCTCGTTGTTCATGTTGGCCGCAATCACACCTGCGGTCGCGCAGCCGTGCCCGGCCTCGTCCTGGGGAACCGCGTCATCCTCGACGAAGTCCCAGCCATCGACGATCCGACCGGCCAGGTCGGGGTGGTCGGCACAGATGCCGCTGTCGATCATAGCAATGGTTACCTGTGCAGCGTCGGCGGGCAGTTCGGCCCAGGCATCGGGTGCGCCGATTACTTCCAGTCCCCACTGCTCAGTGTAGAACGGATCGCTGGGTGCGATATCGTCCAGCGCCACGACGAAGTAGTCCGGTTCGCTCTCCTCGACCAGCGGCGATTCGGGCAGCGGTTCGGCAGCGACCTCTTCAGATACTTCGATGACGACCGTATCCAACTGGTCGATCTGCCCGACGACCGTGCCGCCCAGCGAGTCGAGATAGGCCTGCCGGTCAGCTTCACTGGCATCTTCGGCAAAGCGGATCACGACCCGGCCCGGCACCGGTTCGGATGGCTCTTCTACCGGTTCAGGATCGGTGGGGTCTACCACCGGTTCCAGCTGTGAGTTGGAAGGTAAAGGTTCTGGTGGGGCTGATTCTTCCCGCGCGATTTCGGCAGGTGGGCGCTCGTCGCCTTCACTGCCAAGCGGGATCAGCGGCGCGGACTGCTCCGGCTCAGGTTCTCCCCCGACTTCCTCAGGCTGTTGGGAATCCGTATCGCCGGGTGAGGTAGCAGAATCCGTTTGGAGCGGCCTCAACAGAAATATAATTCCAAAGATGAACAATGCACATACCAGCAAAGCCAGCGATCGATATGCCCGGCCTTTGCCAGTGTTTTGACCAGATGAATTGTGTTTAAGCCGTGAGGTTTTGTCTGACATTATCCAACTCCCTGTATTGCGCGTGAAACGATACCTTCCGGGGGGGGTAGGAGAAGCACTCTATTTACCTACCAATAATGTACCTTTACGATAATTAGTATCGCCAATATGGTAATAATGAGCGATACTATTCAGTTTGTCTTACAGTATAGCACATATCCTGAGGCAACAAACTGGAACTGAGGTAACATTATTGTAACGTGGGAAAAGTATGATGGGCACGGGTAATCAACTGGCGCATTAGTGGCTGACATCAATTCCCATAACTTTCAGGGTCCACTGCAGATAATGGAGCGAAATGCTTACATCGTCGATGGTTAGAGCGGGCACCGTTGAAAACCGAGACAGATTTGGATTGTAAAAAGGGTCTCCCTGTTCGATGATGGATTTCATATCCTGGAAAGCGCGTTCCATATCGTCAACCGGTACACTGCTTCCCCGTGATTTACCCTCGTAGTGATACAGGCGGGCGAACGGTGTACATACTACCCGGAACCCTTTTTGTTGAGCCTGTAAGCAGATTTTTACGTCGCTGAATACCAGTTGATAAGCTTCATCGAAACCTCCAATTGTCTCGAACAGCGATCTCCTGATCAACATACAGGCACCGGTTACCGCAGAACAATTCCTGTACCAGTATGTCGGGCCGGTGATCGTCATGCCGGTGTCTGGAACATTTTGCAGCATATGTCCTGCAATTCCAGACATACCGATCACCACTCCTGCGTGCTGTACAGTGTGGTCGGGATACAGGAGCAGTCCCCCCACAACCCCGATGCCGGGCAGATCGCACCAGCGCATAAGCTCAGGTAGCCACGCATCATCTAAAGGCAGTATGTCGTTATTCAGGAAGAGCAGCAGATCGCCTCGTGCCGCCTGTGCGCCGATGTTGTTTGCGCGGGAGTAGTTGAACGATTCATCATATGGGATCACAGAAACGCACGGATCAGCTTCGAGGCTCTTGTAGTAGGCGATAACGGATCGATCCGTGCTGCCATTATCGACAATAATGACTTCGCAGCCCGCCGGTAGAACCGGGCTGCCGAGGATCGAATCGACACAGGGGCGAATACAGTCAGGGTTATCTTTGTTGGGGATGATGATCGACACCGAATTTTGTGCAGAATCCCACGTCAGGCGGTGTATCCCATCGCCTATCGACCGGTAACGGGCATTTCGAATGCCCTGGCTTTGCAGGTGTTCGACGACAGCCTGTCGATACCCCTCACTGATCGAATCCGGTGCCTGTGCATGGTGGTATAGGACATCCGGGATATGCCTGATTGAGTCGGCGGCTGCGGCGCAGCGGAAAGTCACGGCATCACTGTCTTCAAGAATAGACCCCTCGACACGCCGGACGAGGTCGACTTGCAGGGCGGCAGGGGCCAGGTAATTGGTCGACAGCATCATTTCCGGTGAGAATGTGCCGGGTTTGAAGAACGGAGAATACCTGATGGTGTCATCGGCATCGATAATGTCGGTATCCCAGTACAGGATTTGTGTGCCGGGATTGATGTTCAACTGGCGGACGATCTCGTATAGAAGGTGCCTTGCCGCTCTGTCCCCCGGATGGAATGGCACGACGTATGCGGCATCATCGAGGGATTCGATTTGCGACAGTTCAATGTCATCAGGCAGTTCGATGTCACCGGGGATCGTGTAGAGCGCCCAGTTTCGATAGGTCTGTGCTTGAAACGAGTGCAGCGTCCGTTCCCAGGCAGTTTTCGGAGCAGTGCCCCCGGCGGGAACAAATGCGATGAGGGGTTGATAATCATACTGCCCGATTTCGAGAATCTGCCTGTGAAGTGCATCGTCGGTGAGTCTGGTGTGGGCCAGCCATTTATCATAGGGCAGGGGAGGGGGGTGATAGAAACGCCGCTCGCCGCGTATCCAGTGAAAGAAACGTGCAATTAACTGCCGAACCCCACCCTGCTGGAATTCCCTGCGGCTGGCTATCCGTAACTGCCGGATGCGTTCTCTCAGCTTGCTCGGTGCGGACAGTCTGCGCATCATGACTCTCTTGTTCCGGGTTGGGGAAGGGCGGACAGTACCCGGTGTAATTTGTCTTGCAAAGCCTGTTCGGAGAAATGCCGTTCGATTAATTCCCGTCCGGCAGCCGTCCGGCGGTGACATTCGGCGTCATCGTCGAGCAGCCGGGCGATATCGGCTGAAAACGTCTCCGCGCTGTCTGCCGGGCTGCACACTGTGTCGATATCGGGGCAGCCCTCCAGCGATATCGACGTGCCGACCACCGGCACGCCATAGAACATCGCTTCGAGCAGCTTGCCTTTCAATCCGGCCCCGTACCGCATCGGCAGGATCGCCACCCTTGCGTGGGTATAGAGAGCGGCAAGCTGATTGTCGTCTACCCAGCCGTGAAAATCGACCCGGCTGGATGCCAGCGATCTTAATTCGGGCGGTACACCTGATCCCACCACGTCGAGCACAACATCCGGATGGGCGCTTTGTACGGAGTCCCAGACTTCTTCGAGAAACCAGTGAAGGCCGTCGATGTTAGGGTGGTGCCGGAACGATCCGACGAACAGCAGGTGTTTCCCATCAGGTAAGGGGTGATCGGGCAGTTGATCCTGATCGAACGAAAGCGCCGGTAAAAACTGTGCGTGTATGCCAGCCTGCTTGAGATAATCAACTTCGAACAGGCTTGGCACAAGCACGGCATCGACCTTTTGCATCAGGTCAAGCTCAAGGTTTTTGATGTATTCGATGACTTTTAGCTGTTCGTCAGGATTTTGATCGATTGGCCGCCGGAACGTCATCTCACGCTGGAGGCGCAAAAAGTGCAGGTCATGATCGAAGTACAGGATGGGCGTGCCCAGATTTTTCTTTATCCACTTTGCCGTATATCCCGCGACAATCGGGCGGTGGATGAAGAAGGCTTTCGCCGTGCCTGCTCTCTCCGATACCCAGGCTTTCCAATCATGTTCGGGCGTTCTCGGATAATATACGTCGATCCCTGCGCGTTGGTAGCGTTCGATATCCTGCGCCGCCCGCTCCGAATCCGGGGAGATGAAAACCAGCTTTACGTCATATCCAAGTTTGATCTTCGCCCGAATCAGCGAATCAAACATGCGTGCCCCGGCGTTGGTATCGAATGCTGGAACATCACCCTCGATGACGATAATCGATTCTTTTGCGGCAGAGGGTTTGGTTGATTGTGGAGGTGAAGCCGAAACCGCCGGGTTGATCGGTAAGCCGGCCTCTCTACCTGTTTTGATGTAGTGGATCAGTGGGTTCTGTGTTTTCTGGGCCTGAGGGGGCATCTGTTTGAAGTAGAATGCGGTGTTGAAAAAGGGGCCTGGATTGCGCTTCTCCGCCGCTCCGAAGCAGATGTAATGAACGATTGGATCGATCCCGGCCCATTTGACTTCGGGATAGTTCAACGCATACCAGAAATCGTCAAACAGGCCGGACTGCCTGATAACACGGATACTGTCGAGGTGGCGTAGTTTCGCCAGAGCCGCTCGCCAGCGCAGGATTACGCTGGATAAAAAGCCCCTACTCGTGAGCAATTCGGCCCTCATAACGCCCAAAACGGATATAGTGGACAAAGGGATTGAATCCACTTTGGGCAACATCCGGATACCGTCTCAGATAAGATTTGGTGCTGAAGTGAGGGTTGGGATTACGGCCCTCGTCAACTCCATGTAGGAGATAGTGACGAATGGGATTTATTCGTTGCGCGGCCACATCCGGGTAAGTTTGCAGATACCAGGCCCTGTCAAACAGTTCCGAATTTTGAATCTGTCGGACGTTGATCACCAGCAGGATGCGTCTTCTGATAGCTGCCGGAATTATATTAATCAGTCTCCGGGGTACGTTTCGCTTCTTAATTGTTTTTGCTGTTGCATGCGTATCTGAGGCCGATTGCTGCGCGCTCGAAGCTTCTTTTTTGCGGAGAGACTCTGTCATCCAGAGAATATCGCGGACATTTGTCTCAAGTCCCTTGTTATACGCCTGCATCTGGTCATATTTGTGATTCAAATCTTCAAATTGCTGGCGGATATCGGTCAGTTCTTGGCGCGAATCGGACAGTTCTTTAAGCTGTGCAGCCGTCTCAACTTTCAGACGCTCATTTACTTCAGTCATTTCCTTGAGTTGACTGGTTGCTTCTTCATGTTGTGTGGTCAACTGCTGGTGTTTCACTTGAAGAGATGCCTGCTCTTTTCGGGAAGTCTCTGTCATCCAGAGAATTTCTCGGACATTCGTCTCAAGCGCCTGAGTATATGCCTGCATCTGAATGTGTTTGTGATTCAATTCTTCGAACTGCTGGTGAATATTATCCAGTTCTTGCCGTGAATCGGATAATTCCTGTAGCTGCGCTGCCGTCTCAACTTTCAGACGCTCATTCGCTTCAGTCATTTCATTGAGCAGTTTGATCTTTTCGTCGTACTGGCTGGCCAGTTGACCATTCTTTTCCTGAAATGCGGCAAGTTCTTCAGACTGTCTGGATACCTCGGAATGGAGATTCTCGTTTGCTTCGGTGAGTTCTTGAAGCTGAGTTGATGCTTCAAGGCGCAAGCTCTCATTCGTTTCGGCCAATTCCTTGAGACGCTTGGTCGCTTCCTCGTATTGAGTGGTTAGTTCTTTGTGTCGGATGCGAAGGGCGTCTAAATGCTTTATTTCCTGCTCGGTTTCCTCAAGATGCTCCACATCGATGCTTAGCAGGTGATTGGAGGCCTTCCACAGGGCCAGCATAGCCAGAATCATATTCTTTGCATCCGGCGGCCTGTCGAGTAATTGCTGGTATGCTGATTCTAGAAGGGTCTGTATTGTTTCAACATTGAGTGAAGAAAATTTTTGATAGGGCTGGTCGGGTTTTGGGAGGGGTTCTTTGAACAAAACACCTGCCGAAGCCGGGATGTATCGTTCGGCAAGCTGCCGATTGCTTTCTTCAAACCGATCCAGAAGTTGAATGCGTTGTTCTGGTGACAGAAGGCTTGTCTTTTCCTGTTCTTCGGGGAGATTATGTTTCAAGAACCACAGGAATTCCGCTGGCATATCGCGGCTTTGCCAGTAGGCCCGGTTTGTGGTAAGCAGTAGTTGGTATAATTCATTACTGATGCTTGCATTGATATCGGCGTCGACGCGTGAAAATCCATCAATATCGATATTGAATCTGCTCGCAAAATCGGCGACGATATCCTGCTCTATCAATGTATCACGTTCGTAAGGAATGACATGCAGAGGGCTTGTTTTAAAGTGCGTTTTCCAGCACTCTATCTTCGCAAGATAGTCAATATTAGGGACGTGTTTTGAGTAATCCTCGATGCTTTCGGTGAAGCGCGCTCCAGCATCAAAAACAAAGTGCCGATAAAGGGCCTCCAGATATTTATCCTGGCGGCGCAGATAGATGACAATCTCTACATCATAATCTTTCAAGACTTCCGATAATTCGCTAACACCCTGATCATCCAGTTCAAAAAAACCTTCTGACGAGAGAATAATGCGATCCATGTCTTTCGCAGCGTAACGCAGATCCCTTATAAAATCAGTGCTTTCATATTTTCCCTTGTATTGAGAAGGTGGAATTCGCTCTTCGGTGATCTCGTAGTAGAAATTCGGGTCCCACCATTTCCCCGAAATCGCGAAATAGAATGGGTGATGAGCCTTACCCAGCGATAGATTGATCCCGGCAGGGTAGCAGATACCCTGTTGGGCAAGCCTTTCACGGTTATCAAATAATGTGTATTGCAGTGCAGTAGTTCCTGTTTTTGGAGAACCAATATGTAGAATTAGATTTTTTTTGCCCATTACACATCTCTATGGCTGGCGATATTGACTTGGCTGGGATAATATCGGTTGTCAGTTACATCCAATGATTAGGTTGTATCAATGACTGGCCGCTTCCATCTCGACTTTATAATATTCTGTTATTAACTCAAGGCCAAAACAATCAATCAGACGCTGCTGAAGATCTCGATCAACTGTTGTGTCGGCTGCTTCCAAAACACGGACGGTGTCTTTGATGATGTTGACTTTATGTCTTTGGTCTATATTCCCGTCGTGAACAAAGAAGCTCACCATCTCCCCGGTTGTATTTAGCAGCTTTTCCGTCGCATCTGCCTCAAAGCCATAGTTTTTTATCCTCCACAGTAAGTGATATGTATACGACAGCGCGATCTGGCCGGAATGTTCGCTCAGGCCGAATTGGTCCGCACGCTCTTTGATAAGCTGCCAGAGTGAAAAATGACGGTCGATTTTGGCCTCATCCCACGGGGTGCGGCTGAGGCTCTGTGTGCGAACACGATAAGAAACCACAACGTCTTCGATATAAGCCAGTTCGCCAGCCTGTTTGTACAAGAAGGGAATTACCGGGATGTCTTCGTGTTCAAATGGGGGAAAAGGGATATTGAATCGCAGCCACAGGGCGCGATCAATCAAAATGCCCCAGGCGCGCATAGGAATGTAGCTTTCATTAGATGCCCCCAGTGCCTGCAAACAAGCTTGCCAGGAATCACGCTTTCCAAAATGACGGGGTTCATTTTTGTCGCGATCACGATCAAGAGGTGAGATGTGACCAAATTCATCGATTGTTTCACCGCTGCCGATGACAACAGGGGTTTGATACCGAAGCGCAGCATCCACAAGACTGCTTAAGGCGTTTTTCTTGAGCAAATCATCCGAATCAAGGAACAGAATGAACTCGCCGGATGCATAAAGGACACCAGTATTGCGGGCGGGCCCAAGCCCTTGGTTGTGCTCGTGAGTCACCAGGTTTATGCGGCTATCGGAACTTGCATGATGAAGAGCGATAGCTCGCGAATTGTCATCCGAGGCATCATCGACAAGGATAAGTTCCCAGTTCTGGTAATCCTGCCGCAACACACTCTTGATGCATTCGTCAAGGTAATTTTCTACATTGTAGTAGGGCACAATGATGGAGACTTTTGGATCTCTGCGAACGTAATCCAATTCACCAAAATCCGCTTCTATATATCCAAATAACTCGCTAAGCTGTTTTTCTTGCCTGGCAAAGTGTCCTTCATAAAGCTCCTGACTCAACTGGCTGAGCGCTTGCAACTCGTGCGGGTTTTCGATGAGTTCTTGTGTGAGGTCGGCAAGTGCTTCGATATTCGGTGCGTTATGATATTTGTTGTCGGAAGTTAAGCCTGCCATCCCCGCAGTGGTAGCCAGCAGCGGTTTGCCATAAGAGAGTGTCTCGACGGTCTTGATTTTCATCCCGGTTCCGCCGCGTTCCGGGTTGACGATGATGTCGCACTCGGCAAAGAAATCGGCGAGATCGTCGACCCGTCCCATCAGTTGCGGTTGTACTTTTCTCAGGACATCATCATCGACAAACTGGTGAAGTGTGCTGCATAGATTACCGGCGACGATCAGTTCACATTTGCGACCAACCAGTTTTCTCTCGACCAGCGCGTTCATGTAATCGGCCAGGTTTTGCTCGTTGAGCCAGTTGGCTGAGCCAAAATAGCCGATGCGCAGCGTCTGATCATAATTGCGGCGGGGGAGATACTGCCGGGGGAAGACGGGGGAAACGACGACGACTTCCTTACCCTGGCTGATCTCCTTGAAATACTGTGCTTCCTGTTCCTGGATGGCGACGACGACATCGGCACGCTGGCAGGCCAGCGCTTCGCCATCATCGGTAAGGGAGACCCACCCTGATTGTGGATAACCCTGTTCCAGCATCCTGCGATTGCGATTAGCGAACCGGTCGTGGGTGTGGAGTATCTTCCGGGTAGATTCGGGCATAACCTCCAACACTTTGGAAAAGAAGGGATAATGAACTACCCCCATCTCGAACTCGAACTGATCGCACAACTGTTTGACTGTATCTACAACTTCGACACCACACCAATCATCGGTATGAACATTCAGGCCATTTAGATTGTGACCAACCAGCCGGGATTTGACCGGGATTTCGGTGTAATACGGCACCATCTTTCTCAGGCTGTTGTGCATCTCCGGGGTGACGTATTGAGCATCGTAGGCATAGTACACCAGATGGACGACATATCCGGCCTTGATCAGGTGATCCATCCAGTCCTTTATAATTACGCTGTTTCCCACTTTTCGTAGTGGGTGGAACGACGTGAAATACAAAACATGTTTGTAGCCATCATCCAGAACAGCCGGCTGTTTCTTCCTGGATTCGGCGTAGACGTCTGCAAGGTGATCCATGTTGAGCGTTGCCGGTGAATTGTTCTTGCTGAACCATACGTCGCAAAGACTCCGGGGGTCGGGGATGGAAGAGGAATCGTAGTAGGGGATGAGATCGACGTGATGCTGTAGATTGTGCTGTTCGATATAGTTCCACGTGCTTAACTTCGTTTGCGGCTCTCGTTTTTCCATGAGCAGCAGCGTTGGGAAACTCGGAATACCGTACTCCTGATCTAACCAGGGCTTTCTGTATTCTGGCATCTCGTTTTCGACGAAATCGACCACCTCAGGGTAATTGCTGAAGCTGTCGCTGACTTTCGACGGGCCGGTTTTTCGATGCTTGGAGCGAAGGGTGACGCCACAATGAAGGCCAAGCGCAGCCAGAACCCTGTCGACTCCAATTGACGTGAGCTCTTCGTAAGTGGTGTAAATGTAGTCTCTATTCGTATTCTCAATCAGATCGACCACCGGCGCGAGGTGTTCTTCCTTATAAAGCAGGTAATCTCGAAATTCCTGTGGGTCAAATTCTATCTTTACGGTTACTTCTTTCGTGTTTGATTGTAGTCTTTGTTTGTCTTGCCAGGTATATACACCGGTTGACTGTGCGCGTTGGTGCGAGGCGTATTGCAGGAGGGTGTTAGACCTATCCAGCAGAATGATCACCCACTCATCATTGGATACGACGTAGTCGAATACTGCTTGGTTTTGCATAGCCAACAGTTTAAAACCAAATAACTTGTTTCTGTTTAAGGTCTTGGCTGCTAATTCCTCCAGAAACCGGATCGGGTCAGCATCACGTTCTTCGATGGTATAGGTTTCTTTTTGTGGTCGTGTCCACACACCATTTGGGTTATACAGTTCACCGTGACATTCAATACCTGGATGACTGTTTAGCAATGATACAAAGTGATTGGAGCCAGACCGAGGCCAGGAGATAACGGCGATCTTTGTACCTTCTCGAAACCGGGCTTGATTACCAATCCGCTTATAGGAGAAACGAGGTTTATCTCGGGTGACTAAATTGTCGAGCAGTGTGAGTACATCAATAGAAGTGAATTCACATTGAGTTGTGATATTGCAGCCAAAAGTATAATGTGCCTCTGGTTGCCCTTCTTGTTGAAGCTCGGTTTTATCTTCTGAAGCCTTCTGTTGGTAGTCAGTCTTAATATCAGGCTCAGGCGATGCTGACACATGTTCGATCACGCTCTCGTCGACCGTTGCGGCTTCTTCCTGGTCGAGCCATTGATCCGCGTACTGTGGCATCTCATTGCGTATGAAATCCACCACATCCGAGTAATTGCTGAAACTGTCGGCGACCCGCGCCGGACCGAGTTTTTTATGCACGGACTTAAGTGCAACATCGTCATCAAACCCCAACAGGGACATGATTCTGTCGGCGCCCACTTCACACAGTTCTTCGTAGGTGATGTGGATGTAATCTTTATCGGTATTCTCGATCATGTCGATGATCGGGGTCATACTTTCTTTGTCGTGCCTTAGATAAGTTTTGAACTTGTCCGGATCGAACTCAATCTTGATCGTTTTTGGGTCCAGTTCAGGTTGAGTCTCTTGTAGTTGCTTCCAGGTATACGCCCCGGTGATCTCTGCTCGCTCGCTTGAAGCAAATTGCAACAGTTTGTTGAGTCTGTCGAGCCAGATAATATCCCACTCCTCGTTTGTAAGGACATATTCCAGGACCTCTTGACTCTGATGTGGGAATAGTTTGAAGCAATAGATTTTGTGCTCTTTCAGTGCTTCCGCTGCCAGGTATTCCAGTGTGCCGATCGGATCGGCATCACGTTCTTCGATTGTGGGTGTAATGTCTCCCTCTCTTTTTGTTGTGAACACGCCTTTTTGATGAAAGACCTCGTGATGGCAGCAAATATCCGGGTGACTGTTTAGAAGGGCGACAAGGTGATTTGATCCTGTGCGGGGCCTGCAAATAATGGCGAGCTTACCCCCCTCTTCCGAACTGATCTGATGCCGATTACCCCATCTGCCGGGATAGAGGAGAGTTGTTTCCGCTGCGGTTCGTTCGCCGGCATCTTCCTGGCTGGGTAAGGAGGGGACAACAAAAGCGTTGGAAGCACCTTTCTGGCGAATCGCCCACTGTGTATTATTAGCGCTCTCGTAGATCAGCTCGTAGTTTTCGACTTCCACGAACTCGTTGACCGCCTGGTACACGCCATGATGCCGTTTATCAGGATCAGGATACCAGTCATCACCGATGATGACCCCGGATTCCTTCACCTTGACCTTCAGCAGGGCCAGTTCTTTCAGTGTGTGCTCGTAAGTATGGACGGTATCCAGGTAGACCCAGTCGAAATAGTCATCCGGGAGGTTGGCAAGGACGTCAAAAGAAGAGCCGACATGAACGGCGAGCTGCCCGCTGACCAGCTCGTCTTCGTATGTGGCGATGATCGCCATGAGCGCGCGCATCGTGGAGCGGCTTTCCTCGCCCCAGGTCCACCTTTTAGTCAGCAGATACCAGGGATCGATGACATGCAGCTTTTTCGGGCGAACGATGTCCACTACCGGGCGGATCAACTGGCCCTTGTAGACGCCAATCTCAGCCCCGATACCACCGCTGCCGCCGGGAACCAGACTTTTGATGATTCTTGCACGTTCGACGTGGCGCTGTGTGGGTTCGGTTTGCTTGATCAGTGACTGTAATTGAGCTTTGAGATCGTTCATCGCTGTCTCTTTCAATTGATCCGCGTGCTCTACGCGATTGTTCTTACGGCAAAGTGTGAAAAGCCTTCTCTGAAAGCGCCGGAAGCACCTTATTTACGAATGGCCCATTGTGTATTATTAGTGTCGGCATAAATCAACTCGTAATTCTCGGCTTCTACAAATTCGGTGACTGCCCGGTACAGGTCGTGCTGCGGCTGGGTGGGTTCGGGATTCCAGTCGTCGCCGATGATGACACCCTCTTTTTTTACTTTGAGTTTTAGCAAGTTCAGTTCTCTCAATGTGTGCTCGTAAGTATGGATAGTATCCAGGTAGACCCAGTCGAAATAGTCATCCGGGAAGGTGGAAAGGAGGTCGAGAGAAGAACCGACATGGAGAACGAGCCTCTTGCTGACAAACTCGTCTTCGTATGCGGCGAGGATTGCCAGGAGTGCCTGCGTGGTCGAGCGGCTTTCTTCCCCCCACTGCCACTCCTTACCAAGCAGATACCAGGGGTCAATAATATGAAGTTCTTGTGGAGAGACGATGTCCAGAATTGGGCGTATCAACTGGCCTTTATATACACCAATTTCGGCCCCAATACCGCCCTGGTTATCAGGAATCAGGCTTTTGATGATCTCTGCCCGTTCGATGTGGTGTGGTGTGGGTTTGGTTTGTTCAACAAGTGACTGAAATTCCATAGCATTGTCAGTCATCGTATTTCTCCTGATAGTTCTGGGAAAGCCCTCGTTTTTGTCATATATTTAGCCAATGTCCCCATCAAAGCGTTGGCGTAACGCAGCTTGTTTACTCTGTTGTTCTTTCATCATTTGAGAATACCTGGGCAAAACCTTTTCAGTTCGATCGTCCATTACCAGGTGGCTGTCGTGAAGCCAGATTGTCCTTTTGCAAAGCTGCTTGACAATCCCTGTGGAATGCGACACCAGGACAATGGTGCGATCTTCCGATAAGAGAGTATTGATCATATTGCTGCATTTTTCTTGAAAGGCAATATCGCCAACCGAAATAACCTCATCCAAAAACACAATTTCTGGTAAAACGTGGAAAGCGATACTAAACCCAAGCCGGGCCATCATTCCCGATGAATAGCGGTTGGTGGGAAGATTGATAAAATCCCCCAGTTCCGAAAACTCGATTATCTGGTCAATCCGGGCGTCGATCTGTTTTGTTGTCAGCCCATGCATGGCCGCATTCAAATAAATATTCTCGTACCCTGTCAAAGTGGAGATAAAACCGGCGCCCAGTCCGATTAGTGACACATAGCGTCCACGTATGTAAATTTCGCCTTTGGTAGGCTCAGATATTCTGGACATCAATCTCAAGAGAGTTGTTTTTCCCGATCCATTCCGGCCAATGATGGCGACTGATTCTCCCCGGTTTATTGTGATATTAATATCCTGTAGGGCATAGAATGGTTTGGGTTGAATTTCTTCAACCGGTTTTCCCAATAATTTTTTAACGATATGGCCAATCTCATGCCGAAAACTGGGTTGGAACTCATTGCGAGAAAAGCGCTTTGACACATTATTGACAACGATTGCCGGTTCGATTGTTCGCATAGTTATCACCATTAAACGAAGTCGCTAAGTACGCCCTCTTTTGACTTGAAATAGGCATAGCCCGTATACGTTAAGGCCAGAGAAATGACGATAGGATAAAACAGAGAAACCATATCCGGTGGTACTCTGTAGACAACGACATCTCGAAAAGCCTCGATAACCAGCGTAAGTGGGTTGATGGCAATCAGAAATCGCCACTTTTCAGGAACACGGTCGAGGGAAAAGAAAACAGGTGAGGTATATAGCAGCAAACGGATAATAACCCCAACAAGCTGTGGAACGTCCCAGATTAACATGCTCCAGACACTTACAAAGAACATCACTCCAAGGGTCAGAAGGATGAGTGTCAGTACCGGGATGGGAAGATAAACAAGCATCCAATTAGGGGGGATACCGACGATCAGGTCGACGACAATCAGAACAAGCACTTTGAAGACGAAATCTACAATACCCTCGCCTAACTGGAGTAGAATCAGTATTTCTCGTGGGAAATAAACTTTACCGATTAACTGTACCTTACTGGCTATGACGCCAGTTGATTTCTGTACATCTTCCTGAAAAAAGCCAAAGGAGATCACGCCTGCTAGCAGAAATGCAACTTGTGGCACTCCCGGACCCTGTACCCGCAAGATCAAACCAATCGCAAAGGCCATTACCAGGGACAAAGATAAGGGCATAAGAACGATCCACAAAATGCCCAGGATAGTCTGTGTATATCGTGCCTTGATTGTATACCTCAGCCAGATGAACAGCAGTTCCCGCCGCTGCCAGAGTTCCACCCAGTCCTCGCGCGTGATCGGGCGCAGGCGGTTGGGGACGATGATCACCAGCACCCCCAACCCGGCAGCAGTCGCTATAAAATACAGCAGTTGTAATTGTGATACCTGTGGAAGAAAGAACCAGGCCAGCCCACAGGTCGCCGCTGCGGATAACAGCAAAACACCGAAAGGACGCTCTGTAGATAACACCCGTTTTACCACAGGCAGCCGCCCGATAATGGCACTCAGTAAAAATGCAATGATCAGCGAAATAATCATTACTAACAGTAGCATTGACGTGGATTGGTACAGGTAATCCTCGCCCAGGGGTTCGCCCAGGGGTACCAGCTGCACCCGGAACTGGATCGATACCAGCATCGCGCCGACCAGGATCGTGAAGACGCCCAGCAGCGGTTCGAGGTTCTTCGCCAGCGATTCCCTGCGGTTGGTCGTAATGGAGCCGATCTTCCACAGTGCGCGGACGAGCACGGCGACCAGCAGGGCAACAAGCAGGATGAAGTAGTTAGGGATCATGGATGGCATTTGCCTCCACAATAGAATAAGGCCAGGCTGTCGTTAGTCTCCATCGTCGCCGGTATCCAGCGGAAAGCGAACCAGGCCGGTCAGTTGTAAAAACACGAGCATGATAAACATTGGGTTGTTGATAATATAGCGCTGCCAGAGCCTCGCCGGTTCTTTCAGCAGGCGATACAACCACTCCAGGGCATGGCGCTGCATCCACATCGGTGCCTGTTTCTTTAACCCTGCGTGATAATCGAAGGCTGCACCCACACCGATCAGCACCGGCGCATTGAGCCGTGCTCGGAAGCGGTGCATCCAGATTTCCTGTTTATAACTCCCAATTCCTACCCAGACAACGTCCGGGTTGGCGGCGTTGATCATCTCGACGATCTCGTCTTCTTCCTCCGGGGTCAGGTCACGAAAGGGCGGCGAGTAAGTCCCGACGATCTCCAGGCCGGGATAGCGCTGCTGCAAACTGTCGGCGACCGCTTCCGGGGTGCCCGGCGCTGCCCCATAGTAGAAATTGGTGCAGCCGCAGTCGGCGGCACGCTGGCTGAAAGCCAGCATCAGGTCGGGGCCATAGACGCGCGTGGTATCGGGATAACCCAGGGCCTGGCACAGGTAGACCAGGGGCATGCCATCCGGCGTGACGAGCGCCGCCTTGTTGACGATGGCGCGAAACTCGTCCGAAGTCTGGCAGAGCATGACGGTGTAGACAGGGCACACCACGACATAGACTGGCTCGCGGTTTTCTATGTATGCCAGGAGCTGCTCGACCGTCTGATCCAGTGTAAGGGCACTGATGCCTACGCCGAGAATATTGACGCGCGGCGGGTCAAGGGCTGGGGGAGTCACCAGGATTTAGCCCTCGGGTTCGATGAGTGAGACGGTGCAAGACGATCTGGACCAAACCCGCCAGGCACAGATACAGGAACAGGAAATACACAGTCTGCAAGCGTGACATAATGCGGTAGCCCAGAAACAGGATGGCGAGAAATACAAACCAGTTGAAAATGCCGCTGATCGCGATCATGACCAGGTTCAGGATTAACTTCTCCAGCTTCAACGGATCAAAGACCCGAACGAACAGGAATGAGATGCCCCAGATAAGTGAAGCCAGGACGTAGAGCGGCCAGGGGATGATGATCACCCAGTCTGGTGCCGCGTGGCCGAGCGGCAGCCATAAGCGGGCAAGTGTGGCGAGGTAGAGGGCCAGGTTGACCACGACAAGCTCGATGAATAGAAGCAACCCGTGACGGGGCGTTAAATGCAAAATCGATTCTCCACAAAGTCTATCAGGCGGTGAACCGGTTATTGGGCTGGAAGAACGGCTTCTTATATGTAAGGGCGGCCCTCACCGGTAAAACCGATGCTGAGGTTGTTGGTCTATACCGCAACGGGCAGTAGTATAACAAAATTGAAGGTCGATGTAAATATGGCGTGGCTAGCGGGTCGGTGGATTGTGCCGCGTGTCGGCGTAGTGACGCAGACGTGCCAGGAGGGTTCCGGGCTGTCCGCTTGGTTGTCGGCGTCCCCAGCGGAACCA